>LNZD02000121.1 GCA_001469005.2 SAR324 cluster bacterium lautmerah10 | reverse complement strand
CTGTTGTACTTCATTGACAGTTTTAGATAACTCAAAATAAGAATTATGGTTTATCTGTTCTATTGCAAAGGATATCAATCCTGATGAGATTTGAAGGTTTTCTATTTTGGATTTCTGATTCCCTTTGATCTCTAATTCTTGATCCAGATTTAAGGTCCAAAAATCTTCAGTCCTTTGAATCGTAATTTTCCCGAATGGTGAAGAGACCGGACCTATTTCCTCAAAATCGGCGTTTAAATCAATCGACAAACCCTGCCAGGGGTTGATGTCAAAAGTTTCAGCTAAGTGTATCCCAGGAAGCAATGCTCCCCAGGAATAAAACTCATCGGTGTCAGATTGGTCTTTGATCTGACCATTATCAGCGTTGTAGTTTTCACCACATAACCTCTGATCCCAGCCTTTCATGAACAGGTTATAACTTTTTTCAGCTAACCAACTCGCTTCATCCAACAATCCTGTTCGTTTCAAACCGAAGTAGGTCCAATAATTCAATGGCCCCCAGACCCTTCCTCTCCAATACACATTATCGTTGAATGCGGGATCACCTCTGCTGACCGATGGAAGGACATATTCTCCTCCAAACTCGTTTTGATTGAGGAGGTAATTTTCGACCAAAGATCGCTGCTGTTCCTTGGAGGCGGCACCTGCAATCAAAGGATAAAAGGAAGTAGGGGCAATGGAATTCACAAATGCCCCATCAACCATCCGATTCGCAAAAACTTCTCTTCTATCATCCCAAAGCCATTTTGATATCCTTTCACGATGTTGCTCTACTCTTTTTTTGAGCTCATCCGATTTTACATTTTGACCAAGATAATCAGCCATAAGACTTAACATTTCACCATCCAGACAAAGCAAACTATTCAGCCCCACATCGGCTGATTCCAGCAAACCAGATTGTGGATTAAAATAGGCTTGGTCATGGACAGGTGAATTATCCATCGAACTCTCGTTTTTCGCCCCGAGTTTGGTCCCTTTATAAAGGCCATTTCCAATATCTTGGGAAGTGCCATAAGCGACTAATCCCAGATCATTAAGAGTTCTTTTCCTATGCCACCATTCATGATTCCTTAAAACACTCTCATAGAACTGTTTTAAAATTTCATCATTTTGGGATCTTTGCCAAACGTTCCAAAGAACCCACGCCGCAATGGGAGGTTGAGAACGGTCAACCCATTGATCGTTTCCTGTCCCCAGGCATGCATAATTTCCTTCCTTAGTTTGCCAGGCCACAACTGCTTCTAAATTCTCAATGGCCTTTTGAATATCAAAAAAACTCCACAGCAAGGCATTGAAAAGTACATCGTTAAGCCACACCCCAAAGCCTCCGAATTTTTTGGTATTCCAATTCCGACTCAAACAGGTATAGGGACGCTGATTGATTTTGTCGTAAACATGATTCCATGAGATAACATCGTAAATTGCTTGAAGGGACCTTTTACTCTTAGAAGAAGATCCTATTTGGCTAACTGCCTGATCAAACCGAATATTTTGTGAATAACCGTTGGAATTCGACAAGGTGAGGCTCCCTGTTGGGTTTTCCTCAAGATTGTATCTCAAAGCAAGCAGATCGCCTTTTTTTGCCCTGGAATCGAGGAAAAAATAGCCTTTTTCATCAAACTCATTGACAAGCCCTTTTAACGATTTGTGTCCAGTAACCATCAGAGGACTCGGGTCCAAAAAAGCCTGGTAGTTGTACTCGTCTACAATTCCAGTGACTCGTTTTTCAGATTCCTCATAAACCCATTCAGTACCTTCCAGACTTAAACTGACCCAAAACCTCAAACCCCATTCTCCATATTCCTCAACAGACCACTTGACCTTAAGATCAGCATCTTCATTCTGATGATATTGCCAAGAAATGACTGTACCCGAAAATTTCGTTCTGAAAAAAATAGTCGACCCATCAATATTTCTTTTTCCATATTCGATCTCTTTTGATGGCTCGATAAGAGTGGCACAGTCTTCTTTAGCAGAATAAAGAACTGGAGTAATGACGATGCCGTTTACTAAATTGGAGATTGCTGCGGGTCTCTCAGGATTCCATGTCCACCACTGAATCGATTTATTAGTCACTTCCATTCCTCCAGAATCTCGTCGACGGAAGCAACTTCGATTTGTTGATCGAATCTATTGGTGAGAGAGTTTAATACAAAATCATGGCACTGGAGATCGGAACTTGTCATTGCATCTGAAGCCATGATTACCCGATACCCCAAATCCACCGCACTAAACACGGTTGCGAGGACGCAAACATCGGTTTCTACTCCTGTCATAATCAAAGTTTTTACAGAAAGGGATTTTAATTCCTTGTCAAGCTCAGTGTTTTTAAATGAATCGTAAGAAAATTTTTCAAAAATTTGTGGTGTGGATGATTCTTGAAACAGACCTTGGTGAATATCGAGCATTCCCTTTTCCAAATGATCTTGTGTCAAAGGTTTCCAGTATTCGTAGTATCTTTCCCAAGAATTCTCCATTTCATTGGAGTTATTTGGTGTCATAAATTGACTGAACCATGATTTATATGGTTGATGTCTGATCAATGCTAGAATCGGTTCAAGAATTTCAATCCCTTGCTGACAAAACCAGGGACTTGGTTCCAAGAAAATTCTTTGCATATCGATGCACAGATGGATTGTCTCTCTTTCAATTTTTCCAAATTTTATCCCTATCATTTTTCCAAAAAATTCATGTCCGAGGATTTCCAGGCGATTTTGATTCTATTGCCTTCAGCATGTCTTTTCCCGGTTGCATTCTGTTGGAAAACTTTCAATTTTATTCCTGCAAGTCCGACTAGATAAGTCAGGCTTTTTCCTGCGAAAAAGCTTTGTTCAATTTCGACATCATATTGATTTTGAAATTCCTCCGAACCGTTCTTTTCACCTTCCAGGATAAAAATTTTTTCTGCTCGGATACATACTTTGAATTTATCCGGCAATACTGAATTTTCATGGTCAATTTGGATCGGAGAACCATCACTGAGTCTGAACCCTCCTTCATTCCTTTTCACTGGAATAATGTTCGAATCTCCAAGAAAGGTTGCAATGAACTCACTGTTCGGATGCTCATAGACTTCACTTGGAGAGCCTTCCTGGATCAAAATACCTTTGTCAAGAATTCCAATATTATCACTCAGAGTTATTGCTTCTTCCTGGTCATGGGTCACAAAGATGGTCGTAATTCCTACTTCACGCTGTATCCTCTTGAGTTCGATTTGCATGTCAAGCCTGAGTGCCTTATCTAAGGCACTGAAGGGTTCATCGAGTAAAAGTA
>LNZD02000120.1 GCA_001469005.2 SAR324 cluster bacterium lautmerah10 | reverse complement strand
GACCTGTTGAAGGAGTTTTTTCAGGTCTACCTGCAGGTTGGTGGCTTCGTCAAAAGCGTTTTTGAAAAAAACGGTTTCACTTCGCCGATTCCTCCATTGACGTATCCGTTCTTCAATCCTCTCCGAACGGGTCATTTTCTGGCTGGGTATATAAGGTGTGTAGAGTCCCATGGTTACTCCATGCAATCCATTGTTATAATTAGGCAATTCTTTCAAATTCGATGCCAAATATCAATGGTTTAATGAGGAGGTGAAAAAAACGGATTATCCTTGTTCTTGTAATCGAATCCGATCAGACTTCCCCGGCCTGATCATCTACTTTGAAAAATGGGTCCTCCACTGTTCCTGATCCGAGTACCTCCATTGTCATTATTTTCTTTGCTTAAATAACTAACAAATGATCTGGAATACCCTCAGGTTTCTTTTTCCCTGGTTCCTTATTCTCGGGATGGGTGTGGCATGGGGACTTTCTTTTTCATTGGCAAAAGTGGCTGTCAATCATGGGACTGCTCCTCTGACTTTGACGGTATGGCAGTCGATAATCGCGGGGATTCTATTGTTGGTATTGATGTTTCTCAGAAAAATCAGACTCCCATTCTCGAAAAATCTTCTTTGGCTCTGTCTGGTGATTGCGATCTGTGGATTCATTATCCCTGGGGTTTCTTTATATTATGCCGCACCCCATGTCCAAGCCGGGGTTCTCTCCATCACTGTGACTCTAGTACCGATTCTGACCTACGCGATCTCGATTCCATTTGGTTTTGAAAAACCTGAATTCAAAAGGATTTTAGGGTTGGTTTTCGGAACTCTGGCAATCTTGCTGATCGTCATCCCGGAAAACAGCCTTCCAGAACCTGAAGCGGTTCCCTGGATCCTTCTCTCTTGTTTAGGTTCAGCCTTTTATTCACTTGAAGGGATTGTTATCGCTACAAAAATGCCGGAGAAATTAAATCCAATTGGTGTAGCCTGTATCGGGAATTTTTTGGCGGTGATTTTTCTTTTGCCATTGCTCTATGGCAGTGGTCAACAAATGTCTCTTAACTGGCCTCCTGATACTGCAGGACTCGCTATTTTTGGAATCAGTTTCATTTCTGCGATTGCTTACACCCTTTATATTTATGTGATTAAAATCACTGGACCACTCTTTGCCAGTCAGTCGGCCTATGTTGTGACCCTGGCAGGTGTATTTTGGGGAATGGCGATTTTCGACGAGGAACATTCCCTTTGGGTATGGGCCTCTTTGCTATCGATGATGGCTGGACTGGCTTTGGTGACCCCGAGGAGAAAGAGTGCTGAACTTAGCTCTTCAGTCGGTTTGGGTCTTGAAAACAAAAATTCTTCATGAGAGGAATTCGCAGGATCCAGCGGAATTGGGTAGGAGTTTACTTTGCTTCATGGTCCACTTTAAAATCAGGCTTCCTGGCAAAGTAAAAAAGTACGGCTCCCAGGAGACTGATCAGCCCAATGCTGATGAAGGCATTACGGTAGACTCCAAAATGGTCCACGACTAACCCGCAGATCAATGGTCCTCCCATCATGCCAAGCATGACCACCAATGAAGAAATCCCCATGATCTTGCCGAAAGATTTTGCGCCGAAATAATCTGCGCGGATGGCTACCATTTGCGGTCCCCGGATGCCCCATGCCAGCCCATGAAGCACTGCAAACATGATCAGCATGAGATAGTCATCAAAAAAGGCGAGCACCAGCATTCCGCTTCCATGAAAGATCATGCAGTAAACACAGATCAGCCGCTTGCTGAAACGGTCCCCTAGGTAACCTCCACAGGCAATTCCAAGGATTTGAAATATACTGACCGTGGAAAACACCAAACCTGCTTCGGTGAGGCCCATACCCAGTTTGTGAGTCAGATGCGGAATCAGATGCACTAAAACCGTCGAGACTGAAAGCAGGGCGATTCCATGGGCACTCGATATCAGCCAGAACGCAGGAGTTCTTAGGGCATCCTTCCAACTGGCAGATGGGATTTCATTATTTTCTTTTCCAACGTTTGTAGAAATGGGTCTTCCTGAATCTCCATCCATCACCTCCCCTTTTTCTTCCGGTCTGTGACGAATGCCCTGGACCAATGGAACCCCCAGGACGATGACGGTAAAGCCTGAAACCAGTGCCATCATTCGCCAACCATGCTGCTCCAATCCGTAGGCCAGCATCGGAACACTGAGTCCACCGAGACTGTGACCCAGTTGCGCTAGGGCCACGGCTTTCGTCCGATGCTTCTGGAACCAGTTGACAATGGAAACCATCAGCGTGTGGAATCCCCCCAAGCTGATGCCGAATGAGATGAAAAATACAACCAGATAATAAACCGGAAGGGTCTCAACCTGGGTCAGCCAAAGCAGTCCTAAACCGAGCATCAAAAGGCCGACACTGACAATCAGGCGTGGTCCGTAACGGTCCACCATCCAGCCCTGAAGCGGTCCAAGCAGTCCGCTTTCTACACGGGTGAGGGCAAATGCTCCGGAAAGCAGGGTCATGCTCCAACCGAATTCGCGGTTGAACACCACCGCGTAAGCCCCATAACTCTGCATCCAAAACAGGGATCCTAAATACATGACAAACGCCGCCATGGCGACAATCCACCAGCCATAAAAAATGGAGCCCTGTGGAAGGAAAAGAATTCTGATTCTGCGGAAAAAAGATGCAGGAGCGTTTCTGGAAAGGCCTGACATGAGAACCTGCATGGTATCTCACATACCACCTGAATGCAAACTAGCGGGATTGTCAGGAATGGGAAATTCTCCTGGTCCTAATTACAAGAATCGATTAAGGAGGTGAACTGAATCTCCATTCAGGAAACATGGATTTGATTATCCTGTTTCCTATGAATCAGGAGAAAAAATTATAAAATTTTGGGTTATGGGAATAAGTTTATTTCGTTTCCCTGAATTGTTCTTCCAAGTATTCCTGGATCTGCCTCAGTTCTTTCATCGCGGCATGGATGTCTGAACTGTCAAGGACGTTGATCTCCACCCTTTCTCCAGTATGCGAAAGTTTCTTTCTTTGAGTACGATGTTTCGGCGAAATAAAATCGTTTACCTTGAAAACCTGAATTGCTCTTGAAAATCCTTTTGGAATGAAACTGTCATGTTTTTTACAATCCACATCTTCTTCAATCAGGTTTTTTGTGTTTTCGTCAATCAACATACAATCGGGTTCTGCCATGGATTCCAACCTGGCCGCAAGATTCACCGGACTGCCAAGTACAGTATAGTCGAGACGAAGGTCTGAGCCGAAATTTCCGACAGTACAATAGCCTGTGGCAATACCCATCCTGATGGAAATTCCATTTGCCACTCCAAGTTTTTTCCAGTGTTTTTGCAGTTCTTCGACCCTTTTTTTCATTCTTAATCCCATTTCAATGCATTTAAGGGCATCTTCACGTTCACCTTCTGAATCAGGATCTCCAAAGAAAACCAGGACTGCATCACCTATGAACTTGTCAATGGTTCCACCACTTTCCAGGGCGATGGCGGACATTTCCGAAAGATAAGAATTGATGACCAGGGCAAGTCTTTCGGGTTCAAGGGTATCTGTCAGATCTGTAAATTTGACAATATCCGAGAGAAAGATGGTCAAGTTTTTCCTCGCATGTTTTTCAATGGTTTTTCCCTCGTTACTGAAAATACTTTGATAGATTTGTGGAGATAGGTATTTGGCCAGCCGGGTGGCTAGGTTCTCCAACTGTTTTGTTTTTTCTTCGATCAGTTCCCGATCCCGGATTTTTTGTTCCAGGAGGTCTTCTCGTTCACGGCGTAGGGCCCATTCTTCGGTTCTATCAACAAACTGTCCTTGAACACCGTTCAAATAGGAAAATGAATCGTTTCGGGTCCGGGTTGAGAGAAGCGAATAAATTTTTTCTTTGCCATCCATATTAATCGGGACTTTAGGAATCAGGACCCAGCCCTTTTCATTAATATCACGGACAAACTGCTCGACCTGCTCGACACTCACTCCCAACTGCACCAATACGTCAGGAAAATAAGCGTTACTCACATTTCCCAGAACAGGAAAGAATTTACGGAAATTATCATTAACCCTGACGATTTCCAGGTTTTCCCTCGCGAAATAAGCAGCCGTGATGGCGTTTTCGAAATTGAAGAAACTGAGTTCAATGACATTCTGCTGATTGAAAAAATCCTCAATTTTCATTTTTTACCTTTTGAAAACATGAATCTTTCTTTCAACTCACTTTTTTCAAGCGGGCCAGTTTTCCGGTAATGGCTCCCCAAGTTGTAACACAATAGGGGACGCAATAGGTCAGCACAATTTTAAGCCAGTAGGGGTATTCTCCGGATAAAATCATGTCTCCATGATTGATGCTCGTTAAAATGCTGCCCACCACCAAAGCAGTGAAAAAAGCTTTTTTGGGAGTGCCGTCACCAAAAGCAAGTTGCAGGAAATTTGATTCCATCATAAATAATTATTT
>LNZD02000119.1 GCA_001469005.2 SAR324 cluster bacterium lautmerah10 | reverse complement strand
CTTTGAGGCAGATCATGAAATCGAAGAGATGTTTTATGGCAATGACTCATGAAGCTACTGCTGGACACCCATGCCTTTTTGTGGGCGCTCTCTGAGCCCAATCGGCTGAGCAAAAAGCAGATCGCCGCAATGGAAGACCCTACAAATAAAGTTTACGTCAGTTCCATCTCGATCACAGAAATTGCGATCAAGGCTTCGTTGGGCAAGCTCGAGTTGAGCTTTGATCCGATTGATGCGGCAGAGAGAAGCGGTTTTGAGATGCTTGATTTTTCGGCTAAGGATGCCTTGCTCTTAAAAGATCTGCCGTTCCATCACCGTGACCCATTTGACCGAATGCTGATCACACAGGCCATATCACGTAAACTTATTTTTGTAACCCAAGATTCACTCATGGATCCATACGACTGCCGAACTTTGAGGTAGGAGGTCCCATTCCAAATAAACCTGTGCAAAGCACACATTGGACATCTTGGTATGATTGTGCTGAGTTGTCTGAACCAATCGTTCTTCCATACCCTGACTGACAAAAACTCTTGGCACTATCCAGTTTTGATGAATTTAGAAGGAATTCCGGTAACTATGACAATTTTCATGATCGTCACAGTGATAGAGAACTCTTGTTGGTTTGAAAAGTGTAATCAGCAAATACGGTTGAGACTCATGTTTTTTCCTTATCTTCCTTAGGGCTAATTGAATCAATGGATTTCTAAAAAACACTGAGAAAGGCATATAATGAAAAAATTTACATTTTCGTTATTTTTGGTGTACTTCATTTTTTTAACAAATCTTCTTGGGACAGATTTGAGTATGGAAATTCAAAGGGTCGCATTCAAACAATCCAAGAAAATCTCAAAAATCGTCATCCGGGAAGGTGCCTGCAATTCCCTGAACGGACACTTGATCAATACCTGTAATTTAACAAAGAAGCCGATAAGCCAGCAAAAATACATTCATAATAAAAAACCGCTTACTTTGGAATATATTCAGCAACTGCGAAGTTACATCAGCAAGGGCAATGATTATAATCCCTGGACAGGCAAATAAATTCATCCGTAATTAAAAATGTTTAGACCTCTTCGCTATGGTGTTGGGGCTTACTTACCGCGGATCATGGTTCAGGGATGGGGACCTTTCCAACAAACTGGTACGGGCTCTCACATAGCAATAGATGCGGGAGAACTGGCTGCGACCATTGGAGCTGTGATTTCCTTTTCTGGGATCTTTTTTTGAACCCATCCTTGTACATGACCTTTCGCATCATATTTTTTTGCCTACCTCTATGGTCAATTGCTGGGATTTACCTTGACAACTCTCCCGAATTACATGAAATGCAGGGAAGAAACATTACTCAAATAATCAGAATCGGTTTCATCTGATTTAGTCTGTTGAAGTGATGCCGTTTAAACTTTCATAAGTTTGATTGATTCGTCTTCCAAACAATTCTAGGAAAACATCTTTTCACGAAAAACTTCCATGGCCCAAAACAAGAACACCAAAAAAACGATCATCATCCTTTCCAGTCTGGCTTTGGTTATTATCATTGGTGTCGCCAGCGGTGTAATCACTTTCGACCCGCCTGAAGATTCAAAAAATCTGAACAGAGCACAAAAAAAGAGCGATCAATGTTTTCAAAAATTGAAACAGAAGGTCAGCAAGGAAAAATTGATGTCGATCACTTCCAAAAAGAAATGGAATCAATCCTGGTGTGACTTTTTATAAAATTGACGCTACCGTTAGCGGTGGTCTGGATTACAAACTTAACGGTTCAAGCATTCCCAGATTTTTTGGGGTTGGAGAGGCATATCTACCTGGGTAATCCCTTTTTCCTCCAGGGCGTCAATCACTGCATGGACAATGGCTGGAGGACCGGCTACCGCTCCAATTTCTCCGGTTCCCTTGGCCCCAAGGGGGTTGGTCAGACACGGGGCTTTTTCAAAAAGACTTCCTGAAAGAGAAGGCATATCATCCGCCCTGGGTAAGGCATAATCCATATACGATCCCGAAAGCAATTGCCCGGAAGCATCGTACTCGGTCCGTTCCAGGACGGCCTGTCCCAAACCGCTTGCGATCCCCCCCTGGACCTGACCATGAACGATCATCGGGTTGACGGTGTTCCCGACATCATCAACGCTGACATAACGATCGAGGCGGACCTCCCCGGTTTCAGCATCGATTTCGACTTCTGCCACATGGCATCCATTGGGCCAGCTTCGTCCAGTCAGTTCTTTTTTTCTTTTAACAGAAATGGAATTGCCCGACTGCCGAGAACAGAGATCGAAGATCCCAATTCCAACCCTAGTCCCTTTCACCTGGAAATCTCCTTGATGGTATTCCAGGTCTTCCACGGAGGCTTCCAGTTCAGAAGCTGCCAGTTGCTTGCATTCTTCCAGAAAATCCTCGATCCCGCGAAGGATCGCATTGCCTCCGACAAAAAGGGAGCGGGAGCCGACACTTCCATGCCCCTCGACCAGATCGGTATCTCCCTGTACGACTTTTAATTGATTGACAGGAATCTGAAGTTGTTCGGAAAAGATCTGAAGGTAGGAAGTCGCAATCCCCTGCCCCATAGGCTGGGTTCCTGAATACAAGGTGATCATGCCTGAGGAATCTGCAGTGATGGTCACGGTTTCATTCAATTCAGATCCGGTCCATTCGATATAACACCCAAGACCACGTCCACGGAGTTTTCCTGATTTTCGGGATTGTTCCCGGCGTTCCCTGAAACCGTTCCAATCAGAATGATTGAGTGCTTCATCCAGGACCATTTCAAACTTTCCGCTGTCGATACTTTCGTCCATCGGGGTGTTATAGGGCATCTGCTCGGATTTGACCATGTTCCTTCTGCGTAGCTCAGCAGGATCGATATTCATTTCCCTGGCAGCCTGGTCCATCAGTCTTTCGGTGAGATAAATGCCTTCAGGCCTGCCGGCACCACGGAATGCTCCAAGGGGTGCGGTGTTGGTCATCACACAACGGGTGCTCAAAAAGACCGCTGGAAGGTGATACATTGAAGAAATCACACTCGGGCTCAATCGCAGCGGAATGAACATGCCCGGATTGATTAGGTACCCTCCCACATTGGCCAGGGTTTCCGCCCGCAGCGCGAGTATTTTTCCATTCTGGTCGAAGGCCATTTCAGCAACGGTTTCCTGGTTACGGGCATGAAGCGTGGTGTGAAATTCATCACTCCGGCTGGACCTCCAGCGGATGTTGCGTTTGAGTTTCCCGGATGCATAAACCAGAGCCGCATCTTCCGGATACAAAGGAGTTTTGGTACCGAATCCACCCCCGATATCACGGACCACAATACGGAACATTTCCGGATCTTCCTGGAACATCTGGGCAAACCCGTTTTTTAAGCGCCATGGGGCTTGATGTCCCGCATGAAGGGTACGTCTCCCTGATTCCGGATCATATTCGCAGATCGATGTGCGGGGTTCGATGGGATTCCCGATCAACCTGGGATTGACCAGTTCCAATTTGGTGATGTGGTGTGCCCTCCTGAAGGCGGCATCCACTTCTTCCTGATTTCCAAGGGTTTTTGCGGCGGCAACGTTGTCAGAAATTTCATTCCAGATCTTCGGGGCATCGGGTTTGACTGCTTCAGCCAAAGAAGTCAGGACGGGAAGTTCCTCATATTCCACCTCGATGCACTCTGCGGCATCCTCTGCCTGAATTGCCGTCTCTGCGATAACCATGGCCACCGCCTGCCCTGCGAATCGAACTGCATCAGTGGCCAATGGAAAATAAGGAGCAGAAGTCGCAGGAGAACCATCTTCCCTGGTAAACGGCATGTTGACCGGAACAGGACGGACCTTATCTTCCAGCAGATCCTTCCCGCTAAAGATGCCGATCACGCCGGGCATTTCCCTGGCCTTTTCAACATGAATGGTCTGTATTCGCCCATGGGCAATGACGCTGCGGTGTAAATGTAAAAATACTTGATCCTGCATATCCAGGTTGTCGACAAATTGCCCTTCACCCCGCAGAAGACTTTCGTCCTCAAATCGTTTCAGTGGTTCTCCTACCTTCAAAATTCCATTCATTTTCTTCTGATTAGTGATCTTTTACTTGAGAGTTATGGATGTTTCATATCAGATTTCAGGTTGAAAAAAAAATTTAACATATTTGAAATCTCTTTGCCTTTTTTTAAGTTTTTGGAACTTTGGTTCCATGAAAAAATGGTAGGGGACGGATCAATCAAAAAAGATAGAGAACCATCGATAATTTCTTATGAAAATCAATATCACCGATAAGCGCAGACTGGGGAACTCCGGCCTGAAAATCAGCCCAATTTGTCTCGGCACCATGATGTTCGGCGGCAGAACGAATGAACAGGAAGCACGGGGGATCATCGATCATGCCTTCGAAAAAGGAGTCAATTTCATCGACACGGCCGATGTTTACAACAAGGGAATATCAGAAGAAATCGTAGGCCGGGGAATTGCTGCAAACCGGTCGGATTGGGTTCTCGCCAGCAAGGTAGGAAACCCAATGGGAAAGGGAACACACCAGAAGGGCCTGAGTCGGAAATGGATGCTGGAAGCGATGGACCAGAGCCTTGAACGTTTGAAAACCGACTACCTCGATATCTGGTATCTTCACTTGCCGGATCCTCAAACTTCCATCGAAGAAACCCTGGAAACCATCTCACAGGTCCTACGTTCAGGGAAAACACGTTACTGGGGTGTTTCGAATTACCGCGGATGGCAGATTGCAGACATTTGCCTGAATGCGGACCGACTGGGTGTACCACGACCCATCATTTGTCAGCCATATTACAACGCTATGAACCGGACACCGGAAGTCGAAGTGCTTCCCGCATGTAAACAATACGGTTTGGGTGTCGCACCCTATTCTCCCCTAGCAAGGGGAATCCTCACAGGAAAGTATCAGAGCGGAAAAGATCCGGATGAAAACACGAGGCTTGGTCAAAAAGACGGGAGGATGCTGGAAACTGAATTTCGTGAAGAATCACTCCAATATGCCCAGAAGATTACCGAGCATTGCCAGAAACGAGGCATCACTCCCGTTTCCTTTGCCATACTTTGGCTGCTCAACAATGCATTGATCAGCAGTGTCATTGCAGGACCCAGAACCCAGGAACAATGGGAGAGTTACTGTGATGCCCTCGATGCTGAATTTACGGAAGCAGACGAGGCGATATTGAATCAGATGGTATCCTCAGGCCATCCTTCAACCCCTGGATACAACGACCCCAAATATCCCATTACAGGACGCCCACTGCTGGACGGACCGTTTTTGTGATCTCAGAACCCTTACCCTGGCTCGAACTCAATCTGCTCGAATCAGGCTGGTGTTTCCTGGTCATTCTCACTGCAGCAGTGATTAGAGGATACAGCGGTTTCGGTTTTTCTGCTTTAACCGTCGCGGGATTGACCTTGATCCTGCCTCCCGCAGAAGTGATCCCGATTGCCTTTTTATTGGAAATCGGTGCAAGCATCCACATGCTTCCTTTGGTCTGGAAAGACATCGACTGGAACCGGTTACGCTGGCTTACCATGGGAATGCTGATCGCGACCCCCATTGGGGTTTACCTTCTCAGCATCCTTCCTGAAATTCCAACCCGCTGGCTCGTCCTCTCTCTGATTTTTATTGCCAGTCTTTTGCTCTTGAAGGGATACCAATTAAAAGAAGCATCCTCTGGGAAAAGCCTTACTTTCGGGGTGGGCCTGCTTTCGGGGTGGGTCAACGGCACCACTGCAGTTGGCGGACTTCCGGTCGTACTTTTTCTGCTCTCCACCTCGACCGGGGCCTCCATCTCCAGGGCATCTCTTGTTGCTTATCTTTTTCTTTCCGATATCACAGCCTTGGCCTTTTCAGGATTGAATGATTTGATCAGCGCAACCCTGCTGCAGCGGACCGTATGCTTTCTACCGGTTCTGGTTCTGGGCATCAGTCTCGGGCATCAGGGTTTCATCCAATCCAATCCGAAAACCTTCCGAACCTTCACCCTCGGGTTGATGATCACCCTTTGCCTGATGGGAATGGGGAAGATGATTCTTTTTTAAATCATGAATTCTTTGGAAGATCGCGGTTTCAAAATTCAGAAATAGAAATCATTTCAAAAATCTGACTGAATACTACTGACTGCAGCGAGGAGGAGGATGTCATCAACGGATGATCCGCGGGAGAGGTCATTGAACGGTTTTTGAAACCCCTGGGTGATGGGACCAATGGCCTGGGCCCCACCGAGGTATTGAGCAAGTTTGTAGCCGATATTCCCTGCATCCAGGTCAGGAAAGATCAGGATGTTGGCATCTCCCTTCAAGGGGGAGTCGGGACATTTCCGAAGGGCAACTTCCGGGGAAAGAGCCGCATCCAGTTGCAACTCACCATCAACGATCAACTCGGGTTCCATCTCTTTCAAACGCTCAAGAGCCAGTTTCACTTTTTCAACCCGTCCGTGTTTGGCGCTTCCATGGGTTGAAAAGGAAAGCATGGCCACACGGGGTTCCAGATTCAGCAAAGTTCTTGCGTTTTGAGCAGTGAGTTTAGCGATATTCGCCAGTTCTTCCGGATCAGGATCCACCATCAGTGCACAGTCCGCAAAAACCAGGATCCGTTCGGGAGTTCCAGGAAAAATCATCAGAAAAAAACTCGAGGGCTGGGATACTCCGTCTTGCATGCCAACGGTCAGGGAAGCCGCAGTAATCACCTGTCCGGTGGTTTTGGTGGCTCCGGCAACCACCGCATCCACTTTCCCCTGATCCAATAACATGCCTGCTAGATAAAGAGGGCGTTTCAGCAGTCGTAAAGCCATCTTTTCATTCACATTGCTTCGCCGGGAAGCATATATTTCCGCCAAATCCTGCAAATGAGGATACGAAGCTGGATCCAGCCATTCAATGCTCTCGACTTTCGTTTTCGGAAGATCATTCCGAACTTTTTCAACATCAACCAAAACCACCGGTTCTCCGATTCCTTTCTCTGCCAGCTCCGAGGCAGCCCGCAGAATACGTTCATCCTCTGCTTCTGGAAAAAGGATCCTCTTCGGATTTTTTGCAGCTTTTCGAAAGATTTCTTCTTTGAGTGACATTTCTGATTCAGTGAAAGAGATGAAGGATTTGAGTCCTTTGCTTCTAGATAAGATAGGGCAATAAATCATCCATGATTTATCCTTTTTCTGCTTGTATTTTGATGCAATTGCAGGAAGCACTTGGATATTTCATGATTGGATGTTTACATGACGCCTTTGACAATGACAATTCATCCAAGAAAAACTCCGTTAGGAAAATGCTGATCCAGGTTTTCAACGCCGGTAGTTCTTCCATAAAATTTGCGCTTTACCAGCATCAATCCAAGCTGGAACTTCTCAAAGGAAACCTTGAGAAAATCGGAGAAGCATCTTCCATATTGAGTTATCAGACATCATCATCTCCATCACATAAAATTGAACTTTCGGATGGCTGCCAGAACCACAAAGAAGGTATCCAGAAAATTCTCGAAATTTTTGATCAGGAAAAAAACAATCCCGGTTCTGCGGATCTCATTGTCCACCGGGTGGTCCATGGCGGAACAAAATACCGTCATGCGGCACTTCTGGATCTGGAAGTGAAACAATTCATCAGGGACATGATCCCTCTGGCTAGAACACATCACCCTGCCAGCCTGGCCTGTATTGAGGAAATCTCAGAACATTTCCCGGAAATCCCTCAAGCCGTGGTCTTTGACACCTCATTCCATCAAACCCTTCCGGAATATGCCTGGCGTTATGCCTTGCCCAGAAAAATCTCTGACCAATATGCGATACGCCGTTATGGTTTTCACGGCATTTCCCATCAATCGGTGTTGAAACAGGCCGCTTCATTTTTGAAGACTCCTGTAAATAAACTGAATCTGATCACCATTCATTTGGGAAATGGAGCCAGTATTTCCGCCATCAAAAAAGGGATTTGTGTTGATACCACGATGGGGATGACACCGCTTGAAGGATTAGTGATGGGTACCCGCCCCGGAGATCTGGATCCTGGAATTTTAACGCTACTGGCACGTGAAGGATGGAATCAGGAAGCCCTTGAAACGATGCTGAATCAGGATTCTGGAATGAAGGGGCTCTGTGGTACCAATGATTTTCGAGAAATACTCCAAAACAAGGAAGAAGGAAATGAGGAGGCTGAAATGGCCCTGGAACTTTACTGTTATCGTGTCCGTAAAACCATCGGTTCCTTTAATACAGTCATCGGACCGGTCGATGCTCTGGTCTTTACCGGAGGAGTCGGAGAAAATGTGTCCTGGGTCCGGAAGCGTTCAGTTAGAGGAATGGAGTGGATGAATATTCAACTGGACCCCGACATGAATGATCACGCGGAAGCACCCTGCGCGATTCACTCTAAAGACAGTCAAACAAAAATCCTGGTGCTTCCCAGTGATGAGGAATGGGAAATGGCCAGCCAGGCAGCAGAACTGATTCTTTAATAATTCTGTTCTGTATCGGATTAGATTTCCAAAACACTATTTTAACTTCCAACAAAATTCATGAATTACGATCTTGAAACCATCAGGTCCCAGTTCCCCGCTTTGGCTCTGACCGATAAGGGACAACCAAGAGTTTACCTGGATAATCCTGCGGGAACCCAGGTGCCAGTGCAGGTCATTCAACGGATGAGTGACTATCTGATTCACTGCAATGCCAATCAGGGCGGAACTTTCAAAACCAGCATCGAGTCTGATTTGATTCTCGAAGAAGCCCATCAGGCGATGGCGGATTTACTGAATGCCGGAAGTTCTTCGGAAATCATCTTCGGCGCCAACATGACCACACTGACTTATGCCATATCGCGTTCGCTGGGAAAACGTTTTCAAAAAGGCGGAGCCCTGCTGCTGACACGGATGGATCATGACGGTAATGTCGCCCCATGGCTGCAGTTGGCGGAAGATCTGGGGTTGGAAGTTCGTTGGCTCGAATTTGACTTGGAAACTTACGAATACAAGCTGGAGATGCTCGAAAATCTCCTGGAACCGGAAGATGTACTGTTGGCCGCAGTCAATTATTCCAGTAACTGCCTGGGGACGATCAATGACATCAAAACCATCACTGAGAAGGTGAAATCCAAAGGAGGACTGGTTTACATCGATGCCGTTCAGTATGTGCCCCATGGAATCACCGATGTCCAGGAACTGGGTTGTGATTTCCTGGTTTGTTCCCCCTATAAATTCTTTGGTCCCCACCAGGGAGTGCTTTGGGGAAACAAAGAACTGCTGATGGAACTGGAAGCCTACAAGGTAAGACCGGCCGGGGATCTCCCTCCCGGAAAATTTGAAACTGGAACGCTTTGCCATGAAGCCATGGCAGGAACACTGGGAGCCGTTGAGTACCTGGAATGGTTTTCCGAAACGATCAACTCCCCAGACAAGGAGCTAACCAACCGCAGGCAAAAAATCTTGTCTGCAATGAACAGTATCATTCTTTATGAGCAGAAGCTCTGCAAAAAATTGATTTCAGGACTGCAATCGCTGCCTGGAATCAAAATCAGGGGGATCACCGATCCATCAGCCATGGATCGCAGGGTACCGACGGTTTCCTTTTCCGTGGAGGGCAGGCATCCCGATCAATTGGCCAAGGCTCTGGGGGATAAGAACATTTTTGTCTGGAGCGGACACAATTACGCACTGGAAGCCGTGAGGGTGATGGGTCTTCTTGAAAAAGGAGGGTTAGTCCGTGTCGGACCAGTGCATTACAACACTGAAGAGGAAATCGAAAAATTTTTTGAAGAATTGGAACCAATCCTCTGACTTCTCTTTTCGCTCCTATAACAAATTCAAATATCAGTATCACATCACCATCTGGAAGGACTTCATAATAAATATTTTAAGAAATTAATTATTTATATTAATTTTTTTAGATAACAAAAATACTTAACCTTTTATAGCTCTGTCCTTTTAATTCAAATTTCATAATAGATAAGATTTAGAGGTTTAATCTATTGAAAATTATCCCATTGAAGATCAAGAAAGACGCAGAGAAAATGAAACAGTTGCTCAACCAATTAAACCGTCAAACCTGATATTTTAAACTTAAAATAAACTTGGCATTCAGAATGATTATTTTATGATTGCTGGAAACTGGAGGCAGATTTTTTCGGAGATGATGAAATGAAAGCAGTGTGCATCGGTGGCGGTCCGGGAGGGCTGTATTTTGGAATCTGCATGAAGTTGAGAAATCCCGACCATGAAATCCTGGTCGTAGAGAGGAACAAGGCGGATGACACCTTTGGTTGGGGTGTGGTTTTTTCAGACCAGACGATGGAGCGTTTACAGGCCAATGACACACGGAGTGCGGATTGGATCCTCGACCAGTTTGCACACTGGGATGACATTGAAGTCCATTATCGGAACCATGTCATCCGGTCGGGAGGACATGGTTTTAGTGGATTAGGAAGACAGCGCTTATTGCATCTGCTTCAGAAAAGGGCACTTGAACTGGGAGTCAAACTTCATTTCGAACATGAAATCCATAACCTGGATCAATTCAAGGATGCAGACCTGATAGTCGCTTGTGATGGAATCAACAGCTGGATCAGGGATGAGCATGCAGAACACTTCCAGCCTGATATCGACGTCCGATCCAACCGTTTTGTCTGGCTCGGAACAAATAAGGTTTTTGAAGCGTTCACTTTCATTTTCGAACCAACCGAGCATGGATGGATTTGGGCCCATGCTTACCGTTTCGACAAAGACACCAGCACTTTCATCATCGAATGCACCGAAGAAACCTTAAAAGGTTTAGGTTTCGACCAGATGAGCCAGGAAGAATCAATTGCAGTCTGTGAAAATATTTTTTCAAAGTATCTTGACGGCCATCGATTGATGAGCAATGCAAAGCACTTACGCGGCTCTGCCATGTGGCTTAATTTCAGGAGGATCAGTTGTCAACAATGGTCCTTCGGGAATGTCGTGCTTCTTGGCGATGCAGCTCATACCGCACATTTTTCCATAGGCTCCGGAACCAAATTGGCCTTTGAGGATGCAATAGACCTCGCTGATGAACTCCACCTTGGGAAACCTCTGGAACAAGCTTTGAAAGATTATGAAGATCTGCGCCGGGTTGAAGTTTTGAAGCTGCAAAGCAGTGCCAGAAACAGTACGGAATGGTTTGAAAATGTTGAACGATATCTCGATTTTGAACCAATCCAGTTCGCCTACAGCCTACTTACCCGCAGTCAAAGAGTGAGTCATGAAAACCTTAGACTCCGTGACAAAAACTGGCTTGAGGGAGTCGAAACATGGTTTGCCGGGAAGGCAACTCAGGGGAAGATTCAAAAAAAGACTCCACCTATGTTTGTTCCCTACCGCATCAGGAATTTGGAACTGATCAACCGGATCGTTGTCTCCCCGATGTCAATGTATAGTTCTGAGGACGGCATGCCCGGGGATTTTCACCTCGTTCATTACGGTTCCCGGGCTCAGGGAGGCGCAGGGCTTGTCTTCACAGAAATGACGGATATTTCTCCTGAAGGAAGAATCACGCCGGGGTGCGCAGGAATCTACTCAGACGAACAGGCAAACGCATGGAAACGGATTGTTGATTTCGTCCATGAAAATACCCCTGCAAAAATGGCGATCCAAATCGGGCATGCAGGTCCTAAGGGTTCGACAAAAAGGATGTGGGACGGCATCGACCAACCCCTTGAAAGCGGTAATTGGCCTCTGATCGGTCCCTCGGCGGTTCCCTATTCTGCTGAGAACCAGATCCCAAGGGAAATGACACGTGAGGACATGCAGCAGATCAAAGCGGATTTTGTCAGAGCCTGTGAACGTTCTGAGCAGGCAGGGTTTGACTGGCTGGAACTGCACTGTGCCCACGGCTACCTTCTCTCCATGTTTCTCACGCCGCTGAACAACCAGCGGACCGATGAATACGGAGGTAGTCTGGAAAATCGTCTTCGATTTCCCCTTGAAGTGTTCCAGGCCATGAGAGCAGTCTGGCCTGACCATAAACCGATGTCGGTCAGATTATCCGCAAGTGACTGGATGCCGGAGGGGGTCGATATCTACGAAAGTGCAAAAATGGCGAAAGCATTCATCGATGCAGGTTGTGACATGATCGATGTCTCCAGCGGACAAACTCACCCTGACGCCCGACCGGTTTATGGAAGAATGTATCAAACTCCACTTGCGGATCACATTCGCAATGAAGAAGGAATACCGGTGATGGCGGTAGGAAACATCTATGAGCCCGATCATTTGAATTCAATCCTGGCCGCTGGAAGAGCTGACCTCTGCTGCCTTGCTAGACCCCATTTGAGTAACCCATTCTGGACTTTACATGCTGCTGCTCAGCAGGGTTATGCAGAACAACCTTGGCCTGTTCAATACCTTTCCGGAAAACAACAGTTAGAGCGAAACCTGGAACGTGCAGCCCAATCGGGACCGATCTGAACATGAGGAAAATCCCTCAACCCTCTTAACTCCCTGAAACCGAAAAAGGACTGTGGAGAATTCAGGAAATAAACAAACCCTTCGGCTCTGGCTTCGCTGGCTGAACTGTACAACCAGGATCGAGAACGAAATCCGCCGCAGGCTGAGAGAGCAGTTTCAGGTCACCCTGCCCCAATTTGATCTTCTTTCTGCCCTGGAAAGAACCGATGAACCGATGACCATGTCTGAATTATCACAATACCTGCTTGTTTCCAACGGCAACGTCACGGGAGTTGTCAGACGCTTGCAGGAAAAAGGATGGCTGGAAATGAAACACCTTCACCGTGACCGGCGAAAAATGACCGTCAGCCTGACAAAAAAAGGGAGAAAAGTATTCCTGGAAATGGCCGGGGAACACCAAAACTGGATCAATTCATTAATGTCCGGAGTTCATGGTCAGGAAGAAGCGTTTGGTGAAACATTGAAGAACATTCGATCCGATCTTGACAACCTCAATCAAACTTTGGCAAAGGAAGATTCATGACGGCACATCTTGATCTTTTCGTCCAGCAACATCTGCCTGCTCAAGAGGAACTCCCGGATTTCATCAATCTGGAAAACTTTGATTATCCTGAAATTCTTAATTGCGCGACTCCCCTGTTGGATGATGCTGTCAAAGAAGGGTATGGATCCAAAGAGGTGGTGCTCATGAATGAGGGTTCATGGACCTATTCAGACTTGCAAAAAGACTCGAACCAGATTGCAAGGGTCCTGCTCGAAGACCTGAATTTGAAACCCGGCAACCGGGTTCTGCTCAGGGCACCCAACAGTTACCCAATGTTTGCCGCATGGTTTGGTGTCATCAAAGCAGGCGGAATAGCGGTTTCCACGATGCCTCTTTTGCGTTCAATGGAGTTAAACACCATCATCAACAAAGCCCGAGTTTCCATTGCGCTATGCGACACTAGACTGCTTGAAGAATTGGAACAGGCCATGAGTGAGAGCTGCCTGGAACAGTTGATCAGTTTCCGGGATGGAGATCTTGAGGAAAAGAAAAACAAGAAATCCATTGAGTTCGAGAATCTTCCTACTTCCAGGAACGACCCCTGCCTGATTGCATTCACCTCAGGAACGACGGGTCAACCCAAAGCAGCCGTGCATACCCACCAGGACATGCTCACCATGTGCAGGGGGTACAGTCGAACATGCCTCAAACCTGAGTCTGGTGACCGCTTCATCGGCAGCCCCCCTCTGGCATTTACTTTCGGTCTTGGGGGTATCGGATTATTCCCACTCGATGTTAGAGCTTCGACCATTTTGGTGGAACAGCCATCGCCTGACAAACTCTTAGAAGCCGCAACCAAACATCAGGCTACCATCCTGGTGACTTCTCCGACGGCCTACCGTTTCATGCTCGGGAACATGGCAGACAAGATCCCGAAGTCATTAAGAAAATGTGTTTCTGCAGGAGAAACCCTGCCCTATCCCACCTTTGAGGAATGGAAAAATCTAACAGGAATCGAGATTCTTGACGGAATCGGTTCCACTGAAATGCTTCACATTTTCATCTCTTCACGAGAAGATGCTCTTAAACCAGGGTCCACCGGACTTCCTGTTCCCGGCTACGAAGCAATGGTGGTCGACGAATCAATGAACCCCGTTCCTCACGGCACAACAGGACAACTCGCCGTTAGGGGACCGACTGGGTGTACCTACCTGGATGATCCGCGTCAGCAGAAATATGTCCGCAACGGATGGAACCTGACCGGAGATGCTTACCAGATGGATGAGGAAGGTTTTTTCTGGTTCCAGGCCCGAAGCGACGACATGATCATCTCTTCGGGTTACAACATCGCCGGTCCTGAGGTTGAGGCGGCCCTGATGGCACACCCTTCCGTTTCAGAATGCGCAGTGGTAGGCATCCCGGATGAGGAAAGGGGAAGCCTGGTCAAAGCATTTGTAGTACTTCGTGATGGAATTGAGGAGAATGAAGCCATGAAACAAACCTTACAGGATTTCGTCAAGAAAACCATTGCTCCTTACAAATATCCCCGGAGTATCGAATTCAGGAAAAGTCTTCCAAAAACTGAAACAGGAAAGATTCAGCGTTTCCGCCTGCGGGAGGAAGGATAGATGATGGAAATCATTCAACCTCCTGATTGGCCCAGGCCCAGAGGTTATTCAAATGGGATCTCCGCACAGGGGCGTATGGTTTTTGTTGCCGGACAGATTGGCTGGAACTCGGAATGTGTTTTTGAAACGGATCTTTTCTGGGAGCAATCTCGACAGGCTTTTTCCAATACGGTGGAGGTCCTTTCAGCGGCAGAGGCTAAACCCGAGCATATAGTCCGGATGACCTGGTTCATCACCTCCAGAAAGGAATATCTCGAGCAGCAGAAAGAGATTGGGAAAGCCTATCGTGAAATCATCGGCAAGCATTATCCTGCCATGAGTGTCTTGGTTGTTTCAGAACTGATCGAGGAAGCAGCCAAGGTTGAAATCGAAACCACCGCAGTGATCCCGGAAGTTTCCCGATGAACCCACAATGAAACACTCATCTTCAATCTAACCATGAACCCCTCCAAGAACATGGCTCCTGATCATTTCCAGTGGGAACTGAAAGACGGATTGGGAATCATCACCCTCAACCGGCCGGAACGGAAGAATCCGTTGACATTTGATTCCTACGCTGAACTGCGTGACACCTTCAGGAATTTTTCTTACACCGATGAAATCAGGGCGGTGATCATTAATGGCGCTGGAGGAAATTTTTGTTCAGGAGGAGATGTTCATGAGATCATCGGCCCCTTGACCAAAATGAGCATGAAGGAATTACTTGCATTCACCCGGATGACCGGAGATCTCGTCAAAGCCATCCGGGCATGTCCACAACCTGTTCTTGCAGCCATCGATGGGATTTGTGTCGGTGCAGGCGCCGCCATCGCCATGGCCTGCGATCTGCGATTTGGAACACCCCAAGCAAAAGTCGCCTTTCTTTTTACCCGTGTCGGTCTTGCCGGTTGTGATATGGGAGCCTGCTCGATGCTACCAAGACTGATTGGACAGGGCCGGGCATCGGAGTTGCTCTTCAGCGGAAGAAGTATGAATGCTGAAGAAGGGGCTTCATGGGGATTTTTCAATCAAATCCATGATGGAGAAAATCTCTTGGAACAGGTGAAGGAATCCGCAAACAAACTCATTGCAGGCCCCAATTTCGCGCATTCCATGACCAAGACAATGCTCAATCAGGAATGGAACATGAGCCTGGACCAGGCCATCGAGGCCGAGGCCCAGGCCCAGGCGATCTGCATGCAAACCGAAGATTTCACCCGAGCCTTTGACGCCTTTGTAGCAAAGGAAAAACCTTCTTTTGAAGGAAACTGATGGCGGACCGGAGTTACCTGGATTGGCCTTTTTTTGAAGAACGTCATCGAAAGCTGGCCCAAGAACTCGACGATTGGTGCAGACAGACGAAGTGGCCGCATCATGGGGATTCGGTGGATGCCACCGACGAGGCTTGTCGTCAAAGGGTTCAATTGCTGGCGGAAGGAGGATGGTTACGATGGTGTGTTCCCAGGGAATTTGGAGGGAAACACGAATCACTTGACGTCCGTTCCCTCTGCCTGATCCGAGAAACCCTTGCCCGTTATGATGCTCTTGCCGATTTTTCTTTTGCCATGCAGGGTCTTGGCAGCGGAGCGATCTCACTTTACGGCAATTCCGAACAAAAACGGAACATTCTGGAAGAAGTTTCAGCAGGAAGGATGATTGCCGGATTTGCCCTCAGTGAACCGGATGCCGGTTCTGATGTCGCTGCCATGAATTCAAAGGCCTTTTCCACCACTGAGGGCTGGAAAGTGAATGGGGAGAAATCCTGGATTTCCAATGGGGGCATTGCTGACTATTATACCCTATTTGCAAAAACCAGCGATCAGCCTGGATCGGGAGGATTCAGCGCATTTCTTCTTAAGGCAGACAATCCCGGGCTTTCCATCGTGGAACGGCAGGAAGTAATGGCGCCCCATCCTCTTGCCAGACTGCAATTGAAGGATGCCGAGCTATCTCGCGAGGCATTATTGGGGGAGGAAGGAAAGGGATTCGGAATAGCAATGGCAACCCTGAATATCTTCCGACCCACCGTAGGGGCGGCTGCTCTAGGATTTGCCAGAAGAGCACTGGACGAAATTCTTCATTACAGTGGTAACAGGAACATGTATGGTCAGACGATGCAGAAGCCACCGAAAAAGCACAACAGGTGATCGATACCGCCGTTCAGCTTTTTGGCGCCCGTGGAGTGGAAAAGGGAAATCCGGTGGAATCCCTCTATCGTGAAATCCGTGCCCTGCGGATCTATGAAGGCGCTTCCGAAGTTCATCAGCAAATCCTTGGGGATCAGGCGATCCGCAGCTATAATGAGATTCCAAAATGAAAAAATAGTGAAAATCACTTCATTTCAAATCACTATGGGAAACTGAGATTTTTCCAAAACACAAATTACCATGAATGACATAATCAACATCAACCTCTACAGCGACACACAGACCCGACCTTCTGCAGGAATGCTCCGTGCGATGGGCGAAGCGGAAGTAGGAGATGAACAACACCGTCAGGATCCCAGCGTCAATCATCTCTGTCGAAAAACTGCAGATCTTTTGGGAAAAGAAGCGGCGCTCTTCCTGCCTTCCGGAACGATGTGCAATCAAATAGCGATTCTGGTTCATTGTTCACCCGGTGATGAGATCATTGCGGACAAAACCGCGCACATTTTCACTTCAGAATCCGGAGGCCCGGCGGCCCTTGCGGGTGCCATGGTCTTTCCCCTGGAGGGAGAAAACGGGATTTTTAATGCAGACCAGGTTCATGAATCCATTCGAGGTTCTTCACTTCATGAACCGAGAAGCCGCTTGGTCGTGGTAGAGCAAACCTCGAATCGGGGAGGGGGCAGCATCTGGCCTCTTGAGCGTTTGCAGGAAATTCATGATGCCTCCAAGGAACATGGACTGATGGTCCACATGGACGGAGCCCGCTTGATGAATGCATCGGTGGCAACAGGAGTTCCGGCTTCGGATTATGCGGAAACCGTGGATTCGCTCTGGATCGACCTGACCAAGGGCTTAGGTTGTCCGGTCGGTGCCGTACTCGCTGGAACCCAGGAATTTATCGATGCTGCATGGCGTTGGAAACACCGTCTGGGGGGAGCGATGCGTCAAGCCGGAGTGATTGCGGCAGCCGGGATTTGGGCTTTGGACCATCATATCCAAAGACTGGCGGAAGACCATGAAAATGCCAGGATCATGGAACAGAGGATTTCAGCCATTAATGGAATGAAAGTCGATCCCTCCCCGCAAAGTAATCTTGTATTCTTCGATGTCTCCGGAACAGGATGGGATGCGCGAGATATTTCCAAAGAACTGAGGAAGCAGGAAATATGGATTGGAGTGATCGACCAAAATAACATGCGGGCGGTTACCCATCTCGATGTTAGCCAATCACAAATTCATCAGGCGATGGATGCTTTGAATACCCTCGTGAATTAAATTTTAAGAGTCCTTTCAGACCCCTTGGAAGGGTAATTCGTTTCCTGAAGACTACCCCAAAGATTCAGGCTGGAGGAGCAACGGACAGTCGTCCCACCACTCCATGTTTTTCAATCAGGTCTGCTACGAATCCGGAAGTTTTGGTTTCTTCCACAAACTCCACTAAAAATGCCAATCCCTCCTCACGGTTTTTACCGCATCCAATCGATTGCTGGACCGCCGTGAACTGACCGGGAAGAATGGTTGAACCTGCCATTTTTTCATTTTCCTCCATAAGTTTGGGTCTTAACCCAGCAAGTGCATCCAGCTTTTCGTTGACAAACAATTCGTAGGAGGCGTCGAGTCCTTTGGCCCGAATCAACTCTGCAGACTGAATGTTCCGTGATAGCCAAAGATCATAGGCACTTCTTTCAGAAACCGCGATGCGCACACCGGATTGGTCAACCTCTTCGATTGATTTCAAAGAAGATCCCGGAGGAACCAGATAAGTTGCCTGAATCTCACAATAGGCTCTGGTAAAATCAATTTTCTCGGCTCTTTGAGGTTCCGCACCGATATTTGCAATGTCCCAGGCATCCATTCCTGCATCGTCGGCAATTTCTCCCGGAGTTTTATATTCAACGTATTCAATCCCCACTCCGAGTCGTCTTGCCACTTCAGCCGCCATATCCGGAGAAACTCCCGCAGGATTCCCCTCAGCACTCCGGTCAGTAACCAGCAGGAAATTTGAAAGATTGATTGCGACTCGCAGAACTCCCTTGGGAGCAAGTTGTTCAATGATTTTTGGAGACATTTTTGTTTTTTTGCGTGACAGATATCGAAAAATTATGTTTTTTTAAAGATAACGCATTGATTCAAGTTATTGAACCCGTCCCATTCAAATTCAATTCAATTTTCTTTTTCCTCATTGTTCCCCAGATAACTTGTTTTCAGGTTTGTTACTTTTGATGAAAGCGTCATGTTTTTCATTTCCAAATTTAAATGCATTGAACTCAAAATTATTCATGAATAACCCAATTACCGATCATATCAAGAATCATCGCAGCATCAGACGTTTTGAGGATCGCCCACTTCCAAAAGGGCTTGTCGAAGAATTGGTGACCTGCGGCCAAAGTGCCAGCACCTCCAGCAATCTCCAGGCATATAGTGTGATTGAGGTTTCAGATCCCAAACGAAAGAAAGCATTGGCTGAATTGTGTGCGGACCAGGTTCAAATCCATCAGAGTCCCACTTTTTTGGTGTTTTGTGCAGACCTGAATCGAGATCGACTTGCCGGCCAACTGCATGGAGTCGAAAATTTTGATACGGATTATGTTGAAGCGTTATTAATCGCCACCGTGGATGCGGCACTTGTTCTCCAGAACGTTGCATTGGCCGCAGAATCCCATGGATTAGGAATCTGTATGATTGGAGCCATCAGGATTCATCCTAAGGCCGTTGGGAAACTGTTGAACCTTCCACCTTTGGTCTATGCTGTTGCGGGGCTGTGCCTTGGTTATCCTGCCAAAGATCAGCAACAAAAACCCCGGCTACCTTTGGAAACCATTCTGCACCCTGAACGATACCCAGAGGATGATCAGCAGATCAATCACATCAAAAGATATGATCAGACCATGGTCGAATTCTACAGTTCCCAGGCGATGCATGATAAGGATCCACGCTGGTCCAAAGTGATGGCTGCCCGAACTGCCCGTTTTCATGAACGCGCAGAGTTGGATGAATACCTTTCAGATCAGGGTTTTCACTTCAAGTCTTCATCGCCATAGTTTTTCTGGAAATCCTGTGAGACCATGATACATCATACAATTTTTATTTTTTGACGATGATCGGGGTCAGAACGCATTCCGATATTTTTTTGTGTAAAAAAACTTTCGTGAGATTCGTCCCATGATTAAGAATACCAAGGGCTGATCTCACGTTGTATCCCTTTCAATTAATGTCAGAGGCCCGTGGTATGTAACCCAATCAGAGCTCTAACTGAGCAGCTGATTCGAAAAAGAACATCCGGAAGCAATGGATGAAATCAGGCCTCTTTCAACCGCATAGCAATAAAGTCCATGAACACCAAGAACCTTCACCCTCCAAAAGCTAACTCCGACAAATCTGCCGAACGATCTAGAACCTGTGGAGAAGCAACCATCAGATTACTTTCCAAATACGGGGTAGACACGGTTTTTGGTATTCCCGGAGTTCATACGCTGGATTTCTGCAGGGGATTGAGTGATGGAACCATCCGCCATGTCCAGGCCCGAAACGAACAGGGTGCGGGTTTCATGGCCGACGGATATGCTCGTATCAGCGGAAGACCCGGTGTGGCCCTTGTGATTTCAGGCCCAGGGGTGACCAATGCTCTGACTGCCGTGGGCCAATCGTGGGCGGATTCCATCCCGATGCTTCTGATTTCCTCCGAAACCGATTCACGAATTCATGGAAAAGGATGGGGCGCTTTACATGAAATTACGGACCAGCGAGCCGTCACCGATCCTATGACCTCGCTTTCCTTGAGAGCCTACCGTCCTGAGGATGTCCCCGAAATGATGGCCCGGGCATTTACATCTTTTAAAACCAGTAGACCCCGTCCAGTTCATCTTTCCATACCCATCGACGTCCTTGCCATGCCGGTTGAGGAAGAATGGACACCTGCGAACCTCCCGGAAATTCCTCTGCCCCGACAGGAACAAATCCAGGAAGCGGCAGAAATCCTGAGGAAAGCGAAAAACCCAATCATCATGGTCGGAGGAGGGGCGATCAAGGCGGCAGATTCACTCCGCAAGCTGGTAGATCAACTGAGTGCTCCGGTCATCTCCAGCACTGCCGGTAAAGGAATTGTTCCGGACGATCACCCTCTGAGTCTGAATGCCTCCATCATCCGACCCGAAGTACAGGAATACCTCTCAGGTGCGGATGTGATCCTTGCTGTTGGAACCGAACTCGCAGAAACCGACAGTTTCGTGGATTTTCTTAAACTCTCAGGCAAACTGATCCGAATCGATCTTGATCCCTCAAAAATCAACGATCAGTATCCTGCTGATCTCGGCATCATCTCCGATGCAAAAGACGCCGTGGAGATGATTTTAAAAGAAGGAAATTTCAGCAACTCAAGAGCAAGAGCATCCCTGGAAGAGGAACTGGGAAAGCTGAGAAAAGAAATTGAAGCAAACCTGACTGACTCTGAAATCAAACATAAACAATTACTGAACCAACTCGAACAATCACTGCCGGAAGACACCTTCTATGCGGGGGACATATGCCAACTTGTCTACACCGGGGCTTTTGGCATCCGGATGAAACACCCACGGAGTTGGAGTTACCCTGCAGGATACTGCACCCTCGGCTGCGGACTCCCGAATGCCATTGGCGCCAAAGTTGCGGAACCTGAGCGTCCGGTCGTCTGTCTGGCAGGAGATGGTGGATTCATGTTCACCGTTCAGGAATTGATGGTGGCATCGGAGCTTGAAATGGGCTTGCCGATCATCCTATGGGAAAATGGCGGATTGAAACAGATCCAGGATGATATGCGTTCACGCTCCATTCCCCTGGTCGGTGTTGAGGGAGTCAATCCCGATTTTATCAAATTAGCCGAATCCATGAATTGTGACGGAATTGAGGCCAAAAGTGTTGAGCATGCTTCGGATCTGGTCAGGGAAGGATGGAACAAAACCCGGCCTACCCTGATTATGGTGAGGGAAAACGCTGATTACTGGAACCATAACTGAAAGAATCAATCCAAGCAGCTAGCGATGGAAAAAAGATATCCCAGAAGGATAAACATCAGTGGCAGAACGATGACATCGTGATGTGGGACAACCGGTGCACGATGCATTGTGTGGAACCCTATGACAACACCACAACCCGGAGGATCATGCATAGGGTCACCATTGTAGGGGAGGAAAAACCCATTCCAGGGTGAATGGGGCAAATCGATTGATTATTCCACCTCGTCAAACTTTCTAGTAGTCCTTATAAACCAACTCTTTGTCAGATTGGTCATAGTAGGAATGAAACCTCCACTGTTCATGGAGTTCAATGGACATATAGTCCTTAAGACCAATTTCATCAAACCAATCAAGAATATCCTGGGCACTTTCTGCTTCCCAATGACAGAATGAGATTTCATCACCATTCCATTGTGAACGACATTTTGCTTTTGGATTCGTATTGCATGCAAAGTCTGCCCACTCTTTGACCGTTCTTTTTGCTTCAGGCGGATCTTTTCGTTCTGGAGACATACAATATTCTTTTCTTTTTTCATCATTATGAAAACGATGAATCGCAATGAAATGTTTCATTAGTTGCTTCCTAATCAAGATGGTGGTGCCGTCATCCTTTACTTAAGGGATGACACTTTTTTTGTCAAGGAATGAGAATATATTTGAAAATCGAAGATAGTCGTTTATCTACCCAAAAAACGTTTTGAGAAGGGGCAGAAGACATCTTTTTGCTTAACTTCAGTAACTCAATTTAAAAGAGAATCCTTCTCCTACTGCCCCTCGACAATGTTGAATCTCTATTTAAATACTGGGCTAAGCTCAGCACTTTATCAGCTTCCAAGGATGGGTATGCGATGCAGGAAAAAATGAAGAGTGCGTCACTGAACTAGAAGTCAGTGAAATGATAAGATGAACAACACAGGACTCGGTGAAAAATTTAATATTAGTCGAACTTATATTCAAAAAATCCTGTGCGGTAATG
>LNZD02000118.1 GCA_001469005.2 SAR324 cluster bacterium lautmerah10 | reverse complement strand
GTCACGCGGATGGTTAAGCCTCCTTCCGGGGATACAGGCAAGCGGCTTTGTTTTAGCCATGGATGCCCACCCTCCACTCGGACGGTTGCTCCATTCAGTAATTCGGCCATGAAAGCAGGAGCATCTTCAGGGTTTGCAAGGGTAAGATCTTCCGGTGGTTGATCCAAAGCGATCCCGAACTTGAGGTCTCCTGCGGTGGTGACTGCTGCCACCACTCCAAGTCCTGAAGCAATTTTCCTTGCCAGATCGTTCGCTCCATGGTGCCCTCCCAGCAGAGGAATCACGCAACTTCCATCTTCTGCAACTGCCAACACCGGAGGTTCCGTGTGTTTATCCGAAAGCACATCGGCCAAACTGCGGATGAGGATGCCCGAGGAACAGATGCCAACCAAGGGATGTCCTTTTTGAAACAGATCCTGGAGGTGCTCTTTGGTTTTTTCAAAAGTCTTTGGAATTGTTTTCACCCTGCTTTGGAGTCCATGCACTTCACCATCACAGAGGGATGCGACTTTTTCTGCCAGTTCCAAGGCTGGTTGGTGGAGGCAAATGATTACAGGTTCAGGCATGGCGTCGGACCAGGATCATTGAAAAATAGGGAACCCTTTCCGGATCCACCTGATGGAGTTTCAGAATTCTCTGGTTGGGAAGAGTGGCATGCTCTACCAGACATGCTTCTTCGGCAAGGTTCAGTTCTTCAAGAAGAGAGCAGATTTTCTGAAAATGGCGACCAATCTTCATCAAGGCGAAGGAACCTGCTGATTCCAGTTTTCTCCGTAAGCTGCTGATCTCCATTGGACCAGGGAGAACCGTGAAAGGTTCATTTTTCGCTGCCAACACCCAACCGGAAGCAGCAGCACAAGCCATCGGAGAGGAAACCGCAGGCAACACCTCCGTTGGAAAGGTTTGACTCAGCCTGCCAAAGAGATAGCTGAAGGAACCATAAAACATCGGATCCCCTTCACAGAGGACGGCGATTGATTTACCCGAGGAAAGCCTTTCAGCAAGGATTGATGCTGCCTGGTCATAGGCTTCTTGAGCCGGGAACGGATCGGTGCTGATCGGAAGCCGCAACGGAAGATGTTCCTGTTGAGCGGCTTCAAGATGCGGTTGGGCAATCTGAAACGCCAATCCTGGTCCTGATTCAGGAGCAGGCCAGGCAAGCACCTCACAGGCATTCATCAGTCGCACTGCCTTGAGAGTCATCAGTTCCGGATCTCCCGGCCCCACTCCGATGCCATACAAAGTTCCCTTCATCGTTTCACTGCCGAATATTGGGTCACCGGCATCATCGGTTTCCAGCCCTGATAGGGCCCCACTTTTTCAGCACGGGAAATGGCAATCCGCGTCAAATCTCCTCCACGACTTGCTTGCCAATCCAGTAAAACCTTTTCACTTTCAAGGGTGACTGCATTCGAAACCAAACGTCCGAAGGGATTCAAAGCCTCCCAGCATTGCTCCAGGGATTCAGGAGAAATTCCTCCTCCCAGAAAAATTGCGTCCGGTTTGGGAAGTTCACCGAGAATTGTTGGGACTTCCCCATGAATCGTTCTCAGCATCGGAGTTCCCAGGGCATCAGCATTGTTTCGTATCATCCGGATCCTTTCCTCCGAACGCTCGACTGCTATCGCATCACAATTGGGATGGGAACGCATCCACTCGATGGCCACCGAGCCGCAACCTGCTCCAAGATCCCAGAGGAGATGGTCCGGAAAGGGCATCAATTTCGAAAGCACCTGGGAGCGGACCTCCTGTTTCGTCATCTTGCCGTCATGCTCAAAGGCAGAATCCGGAAGCCCGGAACTTCTTGAAAGTAAATCTGGATTTTGGTCGGCGTAACATTCGATGGCGAGAGTGTTGAGGGGCGAGCCTTCGGGATGATTCCAATTGTTTGCTTCTCCGGAGAACATATTCTCCTTTGCTCCACCCATGTTCTCCAAAACCGTGATGATGCTTGAACCAAAACCTCTTTCAGTGAGCATTCGTGCTGCCCCTGCCGGGCTGGAAGCATCTTCACTGAGACAAATGATTTTTGCTCCTGGATAAAGATAGGGATGCAGCATGGACAATGGACGACCATGGATGGTCATCGTTTCCACATCTGGCAAAGACCAGCCCATCCTGGAACAGGCGAGGGAGAAGGAATTCAGCGCAGGAAAGATTTCGACTTCACCAACATCAAGGTGCCGCAGCAGTTTGGTGCCGATTCCGTAACACATGGGATCTCCCGAGGCGAGGACGACAATGTTGCTTCCTTTCCATTCGAGGATTTTCGGAACCGCCTCGCGCATGCGCTTGGCCCAGGGAATTTTTTTAGCTTGGGTTCCAGGGATCATTTCCAGATGTCTTTTTCCTCCGAAAAGGATCTCTGCAGATTCAACTCTTTGACGTGCAGCAGGTGAAAGTCCTTCCAAACCGTTTTCTCCGATGCCGACTACCTTCAACCAGGGTTTGGCTTTACCAGCACTCATGTGGTCCCCATTGCGATCGAATTCAATGCTGCGGAAGCAATCGCGCTTCCACCACGTCTTCCAAGAAGAGTGATGAAGGGAATATCCTTGCGGGTGGCTTCCTCAAGCAGGGCCTGTTTCGATTCTGCTGCACCAACAAAACCAACCGGAAACCCCAGGATCAGCGCAGGAGGGTTGGCTCCTTCTTCCAACAATTCCAGCAATCGGAAAAGAGCGGTCGGAGCGTTTCCGATCACGATCACTGAACCGGCCAAGTCCGGTTTCCAGCAATCCACTGCTGCCATGGAACGGGTGATTCCATTGGTTCGTGCCATTTCGGCTACTGCATCTTCTTCGATCATACACTGCACCGAGTTAGCTGCAGGCAGATGACGCCGGATGATTCCTTTGACCACCATCATCGAATCACAGAAAATCATTGCACCCTCTGTCAATGCGTTCTTTCCCGACTCAATGGCTCTTGGATGGAACCGGATCTCTTCCTGAAGATCGATCATGCCGCAAGCATGAATCAGCCTCGTGATCAGCGGATGGAAATCGGACGGTAATCCGGAAAAGTCCGCTTCATCCCGGATGATGGCAAAAGAGCGTTGGTAAATCGCTTCAGGATCTGTGAGGTAGTTTAGGTTATGAATGATCCTCCAAGGTTTTTGGTCCTAAAGGATGATCAGCATGGGGATAAGGGTGATGTCCATGATCGTGATGATGATCGTGTCCGTGATCTCCATGGTGATGATGGTGATGCCCGGAACCGGTTCCGATTCCCTCAACATGATGATGATGACTCTCCTGCGGAAGGCCCACTTCACTTTCAAATCCCAGCACCTGCTCCCGGTATTTGCAGAGCTGGCAATTCATCAGGTTCCTTCCTTCGAGGATTTCATCTACACGTTCCGCAAAGGTATCCAAAACCAGTGGATGATCATTGAGGTAGGAGGCCTTGATGAATTCAATCTCCGGATGCCTCTGGGCGACAAGATCGGTGTGATCATAGATTCGCTGAACGAGGATTCCGGTGAACAAAAAATAGGGAAAAACCACGATCCGTTTAAAACCTAACCTTGCTGCGTGCTCCAAACCCGGTTCCACCAGGGGAAAGGTGACTCCGGAAAAACAGGTCTCTCCCCAGCCGAATCCCATTCCTTCCCAGAGCAGGCGCATCACCTTGACCACGTTCGAGTTTGCATCAGGATCCGATGCCCCCCTGCCCACCACCATCAAAAGGGTTTCATGCCTTGGAATATCCTCACCGACTTCCGACAAGGCTTCCTCGATTCGTGCTCCTGCGGCACGAATCATCCTCGTGTCAATCCCCAGTTCCCGGCCGTATTCGATTTGAAAATCCTTCTGCTGAGCCTGGTAGGTGTTGAGCACTGAAGGGATATCGTTCTTCGCATGCCCTGCCGCAAAAAGCATCCCCGGCACGGCCAATACTCGATTGACCCCTTGTTTCCTGAGTTCATCCAATCCATCTCGAATGATCGGAGTGGCAAATTCCAAAAATCCCCACTCCACAGGATATTGGGGAATTCTCTCCCTCAGACCTCGGGCCACCGACTGAAATTCTTCGACTGCACCCTCATCTCGGCTTCCATGGCCGCAGACCATGATTCCTAATTGTTCATTCATTCTTTTCTCGCTTTCTATTTCACTTGCATCGGATGTCCTGCGATGCAAAACCAGATTTCATCACAACCTTTCCCCAACCTGGAACCGATTTTTCCGGACCAATCCACAAATTTACGGGCTAACGGGTTCTCCGGAATGATTCCATGTCCAACCTCATTCAGGACAAAAACCAAGTCCCGAGGTAAAGTCAGCAGCTGATCTACCATGCTCATGATTTGCTCCTCATCCTTCTGGTAATGAAACCAATTGTTCAGCCAGAGGGTCATGCATTCAATCAAAGCCGGTTCCTTTCCCTCAGTAAGAGAGGAAACAAGGTCCAGGGGTTCTTCAATGGTTCTGAAACGATCCATTCTTTTCCTGCGGTGCTCTTCTATTTTTGTTTGCATCTCCTCATCCAGGCATTCAGCCGTTGCCAGGTAGAGCGGGGTGAATCCTTCTGACAGTTCAAGGGTTTTTTGTTCCGCAAAGGTTGATTTACCGCTTTTGACTCCTCCGGTGATGAGAATTTTCATCCGACTGGCAAAAAAGGATTTTGCAGCAAAACCAACCCTGCTGAAGCAAAAAGTGCCGTAGCAATTAAAGTCAATTCTGCAGTTTGTCGGATATCCTGAACCGTTCCCCCCTGACGGTAATGAGCTGGACCCAGCCAATGTTCACTGGCCAGTTCACCCTCACGCCAGATCGGCCCACAAAGCCTTACCTGCAGAGCACCTGCAGCGGTTGCTTCACACCATCCTGCATTGGGACTGGCAACCCCGTCGTGATAATCCCAACCCACCTTAAACGCCGATGTTCCAGAACACCTGGGATGGATTAAAGCCGCGACACTGAGAAGCAGCCAGGTCAGTCTGGCCGGGATCCAATTCAGGAAATCATCCAATTTTGCGGAGGCCCAACCGAACTCCCGGTATTTTGGGTTTTTGTAACCAACCATTGAATCGAGGGTGTTGACCACCTTATAAATCAGCATTCCCGGTATTCCAAAAAGGATGAAGTAGAAGAGTGGCGCAATGACTCCGTCATTGAGATTTTCACTAAGGCTTTCCACGGCTGCTCTTCCACTTGCAGAGTAATCCATGGAAGTTGTATCTCGCCCTACCATCATTCCTGTTCTCATCCGACATTCTTCAAGATCCTTTTGCTCGATCGAAATCCAAACCCTCCTGGCATGATCATAAAGATCCTTTCCAGCAATAAGACTCCAACCAAGATACAACTGCCATAAAAACCCAAGAATTCCATGAAAACTTTGGAGCACGTAATATACAGCTGTCCAAACCGAAACCACCCATGCAACAAGCAATAGAGTAAGCATGATGCCTCCCAGGTAGCCGGATAGCTTCAAGCTTCGAAGCAGGTTCTCCAACTTTTCACAGCTCTGCCCAATCAGTCGGACCGGATGCAATGCGTAGACGGGATCTCCGAACATCACGTCGAGGACCAGAATGCCCAAGAGGAGATAGGCTTCCGGAGGCAAACTCATTGTTCCCAAAAAATTTCGATTGAAAACCTCAAAAACGGGAACCCGAGGTCAACCAGACCCGGAAGGAGAATGCAGATCCTATGTCGTGATTCGAAACAAGACAGGCATGCTCACTTTCCCCATACGCGAGGTTTCAAGTGCAAAGGAAGCTCTGGCTGAACGAGGTTTTGACCCCGAATCACAGTTGCGCGTCAGCGAGGGAGTTTCACCCTCTTCCTCCTTGTCTTTTTTAATCTGGAGGAGCATTTTGAATGGCTCCAACCAAGGATGAGTACTTAATTTAAGTGGATTCGGAGAATTGACAAGAGAAAACGACGTGTCAGAAAATTTGAAGGAAAGACTGCAGTTGATAGGCAGTGATGCCGTTTTTTCAGAATGCCGAAAATATCGTTATGCCCTGTGGCGAAGATGGGAAATGGAACATCCTTTGATCCTCTTCATTGGTTTGAATCCCTCCACTGCAGATGAGACAAAAAATGACCCGACCATCCGACGTTGTATCAACTTTGCCAAGGATTGGGGCTACGGAGGGGTGATGATTGCAAACCTGTTTGCGTTCCGTTCCACCTCACCTGAGATCATGAAACAACAAAAGGACCCCATTGGAAAAGAGAATGACCTCTGGATTGGAAAATTGGCTGATGCCTCCCAATCGGTAATTGCCGCATGGGGGAACCATGGTCTTTTCCTCAACCGCTGCCAAAAGATTGAAGAAAGTTTGCCCCCAATGAAATGCCTTGGCCTAACTCTACTGAAACAACCAAAGCACCCTTTGTATCTGAAAAAAAATTCGGTGCCGCAAGATTATCCCACTACTGAAAGATCCTGATGGCCACCCATGCCCTAATTGCCCTGCAATCTCATTCTTCCTTTCATGCAGCCTACCTGCATTTTGACGGAACTCCGGAAAACCTGAGGCCGATCCTCCATCAACATTTCAATACCATTGGAAAAATCAAGGAACTCATCCAGCCTGGAGCCCTCAAATCCATTTCCCAGGATGGGAAAACTAGTCTGTTGGATGAGTATGCAGAAATGATCGAAGTGGAAACAGAAAAAGCTCTGTTCTCAAAGGCTAAAGAATTTTGGGCTCAGTATGTTTTCGTCTATGAACCGGCACTGAAGAATTGGAAAGTCCATCAACTTGCAACCCTGGAGGAATACGAACGCTCTGGAACCAAACATCCTTATGAAGGATTGGTTTAGAAACCATTTCTGAAATTCAGGTTCCGGATCAGGAATCAGTCATATTGAACCGTCCGGTAAACCAGGTTGCGGTCCGCAGAAATCAAATCGAGCTGCTTCAGTTCGTTCCCCTGGAGGAGGGTCAGCGGCACTTTGACTCCAGCATTTCCGAGACTCCAAACGGAACGGAAAAAACCCTCCAGGTTTTTCACAGGAGTGTTCCCAACTTTTAGAATCAGGTCTCCTTCACCGATTCCGGAAAGCATGGCCGGACTTCCGCTGGAAACCCGCTGAACCAGGACCCTTCCGTATTGCTCGACGACCGTTACTCCCAGCCAGGGCCTGGGTGGACTAGAGGACCTTCCCGACCTCTTCAGATCATCCAGGATTGGCAGCAGAGCTTCAGTTGGAACGAACATATTGCTCGGTACCATAGTCGACTGGAAATTTCGCTTAAGAAAAAGGGACCCGATCCCGACAAGTTCTCCCTTCTCATTGACCAATCCTGCACCGGCAAATGCATTGACCGCGGGTACGGTGAAGATTGCGTTTTCCAAAAGGTATTCCCAATAACCTGCGAAAGTTCCCCGTTCCAAAACAACGACCTGCTGAACGACGGTATCGTCCTGGCTGCTGACCACCCTCAACCTCTCCTCTGATTGGATGTCAGATGAATCCCTCAACCTTAATGGCCTTGCCTGAAGCGGTGAAAGAGCCTTGAGTAATCCGAATCCACTGTCCCCGTCATATCCTTCGACCGCGGCAGCAATCACCCGGCCATCAACATCTGTGATTTCAACACTGCCTGCTTCCAGTACCAGATACCCAATGGTCAACACATGGCCTTCATCATCGATGACGATTCCCGAACCCTCACGTTCCTTACCCAAAAATTTTGAAGTGCGGGCTTTTTCAGGAATCTGAGCCTTGATCCGGCTCGACGTAGTTCGGATTAGGTCAAAATTCCCATCTTCGTGAAAAGAGGAAAAACGACATTTCTTTTTTCTTCCTTATTCCCCCATAAAGACTTCAACTTTTCTTCAAGGGTTAAAAGAGGATCCTGCTTGGCCTGCTGGCGATATTTTCTGACTGCCGACATGCTTTTCAGAAAACCGAGGTAATGTTCCAAACTCCACTCGGTGCTGATTTCAAAACGTGGGGTGACGCTTTCTTTTAGAGGAAATTCCAGGCTTCTGAAATTCATTTCGAGTTTCCGTCTTTTGGCATCCCAGGATGAATGAAGGATGTTATTGCAAAATTCATTGATGCATTCGTCAACACCTTTCTCGACGCTTGGAAGTCCATAATTCCAACAAGCCAGAACACCGTATTTTTTCAGCACCCGGTTTACTTCCTGGTAGAACTTCTCAAGGTTAAGGTAATGAACACCCTGGGCAACACAGATCAGGTCGATGGAACGTTTTTTTAGTTCAGGATGATTTTCCGCTGCGGTTCGATATTCGATATTTTCTCTGGAAATTGCCTGCTTGAGTTGAGATGGACTGGGGTCGGTGGCATGAACCAGTTTGAAATACTTTGCCAGTCCCTGGGCTGCCTGTCCGTTTCCTGTTGCCACATCCCATGCTTTTTCCTTTCTGCGGCAGGAGCCGGCCAGATATCGAAACAGCTTTTCCGGGTAAGCAGGGCGGAAATCTCGGTAAAGGGTTCCTGCCTCTGAATAGCTGTCATGGACTTGGGATGCCTGATTCATGAGTGTTTTTATAAACATTTGACGCCGCTCTGACAACAATCGAATGACGTTGCGCAATTTCATGGTGGTCACGGCTGTAACCTCCCCCGAGCACGGCAGCAATCGGGATTCCTGCTTGAACTGCTGTTTCGAACACCAATGTGTCTCTTGCCATCAGCCCTTCAGAGGTTAATTTCAGTTTGCCAAGCGGATCATCCACGTGTGGATCGCAACCGGCGTTGTAGAAAATCAGGTCAGGCTGATGATCACGAATCAGGAAGGGCAGGTGATTTTCCAGAATTTCAATATATTCCTTATCTTCCATTCCTTCTGAAAGCGGAATGTCCAAATCACTCTGCTGTTTACGAAAAGGAAAGTTCACTTCACAATGCATCGAAAAGGTGAAAATTTCTGGCTCTTCCCGATGGATCCAGGCCGTTCCATCTCCCTGGTGAACATCCAAATCGACAATCAACGCTCTACGGATCCGAGATTCAGCCCTGAGCTGTCTCAAGGCAACCGAAACATCATTGAAGATGCAAAACCCGGCTCCATAATCCGGGAACGCATGATGTGTCCCACCTCCAAGATTGCAGGCAATTCCCAATTCCAATGCCAACCTTCCGGCCATCAGCGAGCCTCCGGAGGAGGCAAGGGTTCGGGCGACCAGGCCTTCTGACCATGGAAGCCCAATCCGGCGCATCATTTTGGCGTCCAACTGGCCTGCCAAAAAGTCATCGAGATAACTCGGCAGATGAACCCGTTCCAAAGCATTTCTAGGAGCGGGTGATGCCTGATGAAATTTCTTGGGATCACAAATCCCTTCTTCAACCAGTAATTGATACAGAAGCTGGTATTTCGGCATTGGAAAGCGATGGCTCGTTTCCCAGCCGTTGATGTGGTAGTTGGGGTTAAAAACGACGGGCAGGACCTTCATGGATCCTCAACGACCAACTGCGTAACCCTGCATTCCTCTTGGATTGGCAGCAGCCTTGAAGAGTCCGTCTTTTTGGGACACGGCGCACATCCTTCCTTCGGACCAGTCATCTCCGACCTGAACTCGATGGCCACGTTCTTCGAGTTCCCGGATTATTGTTTCTTCAAAACGGGATTCCAAAACCAGTTTTCCTGGATTGGCTTTACGGGGGAAGAAGGATTCAGGAAAATGTTCGGTGTGGAAACTGGGGGCATCTATTGCCTCCTGAAGATTCATGCCCCCAACAAGGTGGCGCAGCAGAAATATCGTCTGCCACTGGTCCTGCTGGTCGCCTCCGGGAGTTCCATATGCGAGGTAACCTTTCCCATCCCGAAGCGCCATGCTTGGGGTGAGGGTGGTTCTTGGACGTTTTCCCGGCGCAAGTGTTGCCGGAAGCCCTTCCTGGAGCCAAAACATCTGAGCCCTGGAATTCAGACAAAACCCTAATTCCGGAATCACCGGTGAACTTTGCAGCCATCCTCCGCTGGGAGTCGCTGAAACCATGTTGCCCCATCGGTCGACCACGTCCACATGGCAGGTATCTCCTCGGGTTTCCCCCTTTTTGGAGACCGTCGGTTCACCAATTCCCATTGCACTGAAACGCTCGTCACCTCGCCCGCTGGAATCAAATTCAGGCATCCTGACCTCAAAACCTGAGATCTTTCCTGGTCTTAATTCCAACGATGCCCGGTCACTGATCTCTTTGGAACGTTCCCGGTTGTACTCCCTGGAAAGAAGCTGTTTTAACGGGACTTTGACAAAATCCGGATCACCGTAATAAGCCTCTCGATCAGCAAATGCGAGCTTCAGGGCTTCCGTCACCCCATGTACGAAATCGGTACTGACAGGATTCCAATCGGCAACTCCCATTTCGTTCAATAACGCCAGGGTCTGTAATTGAACCGGGCCTTGGGACCAGGGTCCACATTTCCCAATTTCAAGACCTGCATAATGATAGGTGAGGGGTGCTTCGTAGGTTGCTTCCCATCCGGCCAAGTCCTGACCGTTGAGAACTCCTTTGTGTTTTCTGCCTGAATTGTCCAATACCTCTTCATTCAAGCAGAAACGCTCCATGGCTTCCGCAACAAATCCCTGATAAAAGGTTTTCCTTGCCTGATCAATTTGGTTTTTACGACTTCCGGAAACAGCTTCGGATTCACGAATGATCCTGGAC
>LNZD02000117.1 GCA_001469005.2 SAR324 cluster bacterium lautmerah10 | reverse complement strand
TCCTTGAATAGAGGGGCTTGCAGGGTTTTTAACAAAGGTTTTTTTTAACGTGATAGATACCCAAACAAGCTAACCGAAAAAGTATCGACTGCAAGTTTGATTGGATGCGATTTGGGGGAATCAATAGGTTTAATTGCATGACTGGTTATACCCCGATACCTGTTTAGGACAAAGGCTGAAATCCAGGGAATGCCATCGGTGAAATAAAGAACCGCATTTGCTTTGGGTGAAGAAACCAGTCTCTTTATAAGTTGATTAATGGGTTTTCATCGAACACATTAATCTTCTCAAAGAGGAAGGGATCCAGCTTCGATTTAATTCTTTCAACGAATTTTGAATGACCTATTTTGACCAAACCTTGGAATGTGCTCCTCGTGAGCAAATCGAATCCAGGCAGGGTCGTCTGTTTTTATCGTTGATGGAAAAGTTGGAAAACAAGAACCTCTTTTACACGGAAAAATTGAACCGAGCAGGACTTTCGTTTGGAGATATCCAATCTTTGGAAGATCTCCAAAAAGTTCCCTTCACTACCAAATCCGAACTGATGGAGGCCCAGGAACAGTCTCCGCCTTTCGGGACCAATCTTACTTTTCCGGAATCTGCCTACACCCGTTTTCACCAAACCTCCGGGACGACTGGAGTCCCGCTTCGTGTCCTGGATACTGAGGAAAGTTGGAAATGGTGGGGACATTGCTGGGGGTTCGTAATGGCCGCAGCGGGATTAACTGCAGAAGACCGGCTTTTTGTTCCCTTCTCTTTCGGACCTTTCATTGGTTTTTGGGCTGCCGTCGAGGGTTCCAGGGAAGTATCTGCAATGATGATCCCCGGCGGCGGAAGGGATTCCCTTCAGCGGCTGCAGTTGATGAAGGAACTCGGGGCAACCGCAATGTGTTGCACCCCGACCTATGCCCTGCGGTTAGCAGAGGTCGCCCGCGAGGAAAATTTCGATCTGGATCAGATCCCGCTGCGGCTTGCCATCCATGCAGGAGAACCGGGAGCGAATGTTCCTGCAACCAAACAACGCATCGAGAAAACCTGGGGCATCAAATGCTACGACCATGCAGGTGCTTCGGAAATCGGGGCACACAGTTTCGAGTGCACGGAACAGCCCGGCGGGATCCATGTTAATGAAAGCGAATTCATCGTTGAAGTGGTCGATCCTAAAACTCTGGAACCTGTTCCGGAAGGCGAGGAAGGGGAACTGATTTTGACGAACCTGAGCCGAATCGGTTTTCCGATCATCCGTTACCGAACCGGAGACCTGGTCCGTCTGAATCAAGCGCCATGTTCTTGCGGCCGGACGTTTGCCCGCTTCGAGGGTGGAGTTTTGGGAAGGGCTGATGATATGGTGGTCATCCGCGGGGTCAACGTTTTCCCAAGTGCGGTTGAAAATCTGGTGAGACGTTGCGATGCTATTGTGGAATTCCGCATCCGTGTTTCAAGTCTTGGCGAAATGTCCGAATTGAATGTTGAAATCGAATTGCAGCCTGGTACTGATCTGAATGCTGCTCAGGAACAAGTTCACCATGAAATCAGCAGTGGGCTTGGATTGCGCCCCGAGGTGAAGGTGGTTGAGCCAGGAAGCTTGCCTCGGTTCGAGATGAAAGCAAAACGATTTTTGCGTTCCAGTTAAAGAAAGTGATGAAAAAACTCATCAATTTAACGGTCAATAACGAACACCACGAAGTTTGGACCTCTCCGCACAAAACCTTGCTCGAGGTGCTTCGGGAAGACCTTCAGCTGACTGGAACGAAACATGGCTGCGAACTTGGTGAATGCGGTGCCTGTACCGTGATCATCGACGGAGAGCCTTTGCTTTCGTGTCTGGTTCTGCCTTCAGAAGTCGAGGGATGTCAAATCGAGACCGTGGAAGGGTTGGCACAACATGGTAAGCCCCATCCCCTGCAGAAATCATTTGTTGAACTGGGAGCGGCCCAGTGCGGGTACTGCACACCGGGGATGCTGATGAGCGCGAAGGCACTTATTGAAAGTGAAGATGATTTGGATCCCCAGAAAATCCGTGAAGCACTTTCGGGGAATCTTTGCCGTTGCACCGGTTATGCGAAAATCATCGAAGCGGTGGAAAAGGCCTCTTTGGAACATCAATCGACAACTGAAACCAGTCATGGATGAGTCCAGGGAATTGAAAGTGGCGAGCCGGACCGGGACTCTTCTTGGAAGCATGAGCAAGGTCATGGGAGAGACCCAGTATGCGGATGATTTGTCACTCCCAAGGATGCTTTACTGCCGAATCCTTCGCAGTACCCATCCCCACGCGAAGATCAGCGCCATTGATACATCCCGGGCATTAAAGCGCAAAGGCGTGCTGGCCGTGATCACGGGCAAAGATCTTCCGATTCCCTACGGAATCCTTCCCGTCAGCCAGGATGAAGAGGCGCTTTGCGTTGAAAAAGTCAGGATGGTTGGGGATCCGGTCGCAGCGGTGGCCGCCTTGGATGAGGAAACCGCGGAGGCGGCTTTGGAGGACATCCGGGTGGAGTATGAGCCACTTCCGACGGTGATGTCGGTTCAGGAAGGCCTGGCTGAAACCGATGCACAGATTCACGAATACGCCGATCAGGGGAACATCCACAAATTTGTGTCCCTGGAATTCGGCGACATGGAAGAAGGGTTTTCCGAGGCCGATCATATCCGTGAGGACATCTTTCATTATGAAGGCAACACCCACATGCCGATGGAGCAGCATGCGGCCGTCGCTCAATGCGGGGCCGATGGTAGGGTGACCCTCTGGTCCTCGACCCCCCCATTATGTTCATCGTGCTCTGTCGAAGGTGTTGGAACTTCCTCCCAGTAAGATCAGGGTCATCGCCTGCCCGGTAGGTGGAGGTTTTGGTGGGAAAACGGACCCTTTTTCCCATGAAGTCGTGATCTGCAAACTGTCGATGCTGACCGGAAGACCGGTCAAAATGACGTTGACCCGGGAAGAGGTTTTTTATTGTCATCGTGGACGGCATCCGGTCCTGATGTGGGTTCGGACCGGGATGAAAAAAAACGGAAGCATCACTGCGATGCACTTCCGATCCTACCTCGATGGAGGTGCCTACGGCAGTTACGGGGTTGCCAGCACCTACTACACCGGTGCTCTTCAGACGGTCACCTACCCGATTGCCAATTATAAATTCGAGGGACTCCGTGTCTTCACCAACAAACCTCCCTGTGGTCCCAAGCGGGGGCATGGCACCCCCCAGCCTCGTTTTGCGGTTGAAGTGCAGTTGGATAAATTTGCTGAAGAGTTGGGTCTAAGTCCTGCGGATTTACGTTTGAAACATCTGATGCAGCCCAACACCCGGGCCATCAATCACCTTACCGTGACCACCATCGGCTTAAAGGAATGCATCGAGAAAGTTTCTGAGGCATCCCAATTCAATAACAGGCATGGTCAGCTTCCGCTTGGACGTGGGATCGGAATCGCCTGCAGTGCCTACCTTACCGGGGCAGGACTGCCGATTTACTGGAACAAGATGCCCCATTCCGGGGTGCAGATGAAGATCGACCGGGGCGGTGGTGTGACGGTTTTTTGCGGCAGTACCGACATCGGCCAGGGTTCGGATTCGGTACTGGCTACTATCGTCGCAGAGGAATTCGCCATCGATCCCGAGCAGGTGATCGTTGTCACCGCGGACACAGACCTGACTCCGGTGGACCTGGGCAGTTATTCCAGCCGGGTGACCCTGATGACCGGAAATGCTGCAATCGAAGCATGCCGTCCCCTGAAAGAGAAACTCCTTTCTGCAGCAGCCGAAGTGTTTCAGTGTACCTCCGAATCATTGACCCTTTCAGAGGGCAGGGTGGTTTCTCTCAGGGACACATCCAAAACAGTCGATTTTGCCGAAGCGGTCCAGTGGGCCGAAGCGAAATTCGGTACCCTCGGTTCGGTAGGAAGCTACACTCCGCCGCGTCGTGGAGGCAAATTCAAGGGAGCTGGAGTTGGTCCTTCTCCAAACTACAGCTACTCCGCCTGTGTTGCCGAAGTCGAATGCGATCCTGAAACCGGTATCTACCAGGTCCATAAACTCTGGCTGGCCCATGACGTCGGCCGTTCCATCAACCCGGTCCAGGTGATGGGGCAGGTCGAGGGAAGCGCATACATGGGACTTGGAGAGGTGATGATGGAAGAACAGGTTTTCCGCAGGGGGCTTCATAAGATTCCGTCCCTGCTCGACTACAAAAGCCCGACCACCCTGGAAATGCCTGAAATGGAAGTCTTTCTCATCGAAACGAATGATCCGAATGGACCCTACGGTGCCAAAGAGGCCGGGCAGGGCCCTCTCTTGCCGATCATGCCTGCCGTGGCCAACGCAGTCTATGATGCAGTAGGGGTAAGGGTCGATGAGGTTCCGGTGCTTCCGGAAAAAATCTTCAAAGGTTTGAGCCAGTTGAAAACCAAAGCGGCTTCCAGGATCGGTCCTGCCAAAGTGCCTGAAATCGAGTTTCCCGAACCGATTCGGGTGGAAAGACCTGAATCCATGGAAACCCAAGAAGCGTCCTGATTTCACTATGCTCCGGCTTCCTCCATTTGAACTCCTCCAGCCTGCCACCCTTGCTGAAGCCCTGGAACTGAAAAAGCAACATGGTGAAGATGCCATGTACACTTCCGGGGGAACCGATCTTTACCCGAACATGAAGCGGCGTCAGTTCGAACCGCATTTCCTGATTGCCTTAAAAGGGATCGAGGAATTAAGCCGTATCGAAATCAAAAACGGGATCCGAATCGGCGCCGGAGTATCCCTGGACAAGGTGGCGAATCATCCTTTCATCCAGGAACATTACACAGCCCTCTCCACTGCTGCAGGTTTGGTTTCCTCTCCCCAATTGCGAAAAATGGGAACCCTCGGCGGTAACCTTTGTGTCGATACACGCTGCACGTACTACAATCAGAATTATCCCTGGAGGAAATCCCTCGGATTCTGCATGAAAAAGGACGGAGACATCTGCTGGGTGGCCCGAAGCAGCCCCAAATGCCTGGCGGTTTCTTCCTCCGACTGCGCCCCGGTGATGCTGGCACTTGAAGCAGATTTTATCCTCCTGGGAAACGAGGATCAGCGGACCATCAAAGCCGAGGAATTTTACCAGGATGACGGGATCCACTACCTCCGAAAAAAACCGGATGAAGTCCTGATCTCGATCTCCCTTCCTGAAAAGTCAGGTTGGAACTCGGTCTACAAAAAACTGCGGAGAAGGGGAACCATTGATTTTCCGGTTCTTGGAGCAGCGGTATCGGTCAGGCTCGATGAAGATGGAATCTGTCAGGATGCGAGGCTGGCTCTCGGTGCAGTGTCATCGGCTCCGGTGCTGGCTTCCAAGGCTTCGGAAAAACTTTTGGGGAAAAAACCCGATTCAGACCTCATTCAGGCCGCCGCGTACGAAGCTTCAAAACTTGCCAAGCCGATGGACAACACCGACATGAATCTTGGTTACCGCAAGAAAATGGTCAGTGTTTTTGCGTCCAGGGCCCTCTCTGAAGCCATTGCATCTTGAACTGATAGAATTGGAACTGAAATAACTTCACTGCAGGAAAATACTCTGTTCGATGTGATTTTTCAGGCGCAGGATTTCAGACTTCATGGGATGGCTTTCAGGACATTCTTCAACCACCCAATTGCATGTTTTCAGGACTAAGGCCCAGTTGGGGTTTTTGGGAACACGTTTGGGATCCATGTATCTTTCCAGCATGTAAGCCCTGTGTGTTGACCCGTTCAGAGTCAGGTGCCAGCATCCGCTTTTTTGGGCGAACTCGTTTTGGGTCTCTCCTGTGGAGAGACGGTAGAATTTGACCGACAGTTGAAGCAGCGAAGCGAGTTGGTTCCTCAACGAATCGATTGAATCGATGGGTTCCAGTTCCTGATTCAATGTTTCAAAAGCGTCAGGCATTTCCTCTTCTGAGGCCCCTTTTTCTCCTGAAATGCTGTAAATCCATTCTTCCGGATTGGCGCCGACGAGGGGTTTACAGCTAAGCGGGTAGGTTTTTAAGGCTCCGTTTTTATGCTGCAGGGTTTGGGATCCCTGGTACATTTCCTCCGGCGGAAGAAATGCAGGGACAAAAAGGCGGGATATTTCCTTGTTCATGATCTCATCAGGAGCGTATCCGCTTAGTCTCTCGAAGGCACGGTTGATCTGAAGGATCTTCCCTTTTGAGTCCGTCACAGCAAGTGACAGGTCCACCCCATCCAGTAGGTTTTTCATCCTTCCCTGGTCACGTTTTAATGCCAGTTTCTGTTTTTCCAAAAGTTCCACGGATTCCTGCAGGCGGTGCTGTCGGGTCAGACTGAGTTGGCTCCGGACCCTCATCCTCAATTCGCGGCCCTCCAGGGGTTTGATGAGATAATCATTGGCGCCAAGGGACAGAGACTGGTGGCTGAACCTTTCCTGCTCATTGGCGGTGACCACCAGGATCGGGAGTTCCTGGGCGGAATATTCACTCCTGATTTGACGGATGACGGCATAGCCATCCATGTTGGGCATCATCAAATCCAGGATCAGCAAATCAGGCTCATCCTCGTCAAGATGGTTCAGAAATTCATCCCCACTGGAATAACAGGTGATTTCCAATGGAAGCTCTTCCAAAAAATCTTCGATGATTTCCAGGTTCACCGGTTCATCATCGACCACCAGCACTTTAGCTTTTTCAGGGATGGGTAGGTCGGATTCAATCTGTCCCGGAGTCTCTTGGAGATCCTCCTCAGACAAGGGGGTATTGGTGGAAGGCGTTGGAATTTGTGAAGCATTATGCTCTGAAACCGGGAGGGTGAATCCAACCGTCGTCCCTTTTCCGACTTCGCTTTCGATCGAGAGTTCTCCTCCATGCAGCTCAATGATGTGACGTGACAAATTCAGTCCCAATCCAGTTCCGGGGGTGGTGGCAACATTGGTTCCCCGCTGATAATCCTCCAGAACCAGCCTCAGTTCCTCTTCGGGGATGCCCATACCATTGTCCTGGATGTTTACCTCAACAAAAGATTTCGAGGCACTCGCTTCCAGCAGAATAGAGCCATGCTCGGTATATTTGATGGCGTTTCCGATCAGGTTCATCAAGACCTGTTGAATCCGGTCTGAATCGGCATGGATCATAGGGAGGTCCGGATTGATGTTGATTTTCCAGGTCAATTGTTTTCGCTCCATTTCCGGTTTCAGGTTTTCCTTCACCCGGTCCAGGATTTCCCCGAAATCTTCGGGGCGGCACTCGACTTTCAATTGACCCTCCCGCATTTTGGAAAAATCTGTCAGGTCACTGATCAACTGGTTCATCCTCCATCCATTTTGGACCACGAGTTTCAATTTGCGGATGAAGGAAGGGGTCAGTCCCTCCGCCTTTTCGAGCATGTTTTCACAGAGACCGATCATTCCTGAAAGCGGAGTTCTTAATTCATGTGAGGTGCGTGCCAGAAAAAGGTCCTTGTTCTTGTCCTGGAGTGATAACAAATTCGCCATGTTTCTCATTTTGACCTCCCGATCCTTATAAAGGATCAAGGCCAGGATCAGGGGGATCACTGCACGGTAGTTGCCATCCCAAAGGTTAAAATCTTCCGGCAGGATTCCTCGTACAGAAAAGTTGGTAAAAATGACCAAGGAATAAACCAAAATAAAGGCGATGCTGAACTCATTAAGATGGGGTTTTTTGTTCCAGGATTGAATTAAAAGAAAACAACAAAATAAATAGGAAACAATAAAACCAATGACAATGAGTTGAAATGGAATCGAAGTGTCCTGAATTAAAGAAATACCATCCATTCTAAGACTGAGTATCATTCCTGAAATGAATAGAATGGTGATTATGATTTCTAATGATCTTTCGATGAGAAAATAAGGTTGCTTCTTGATCAGATTGGTTTCAAAAGAAATGATTCTTAAATATGCAATGGTGCTGATTGAAAGTTGAAACATAAATGTTTTCATGTACGTCATCGAATCTATTTCAAAATTTAAAAATGTATAGATTCTTTTTTCCAGAAATAGCCCAATCACACCTGAAATGATGATGGCCAGCAACCATGGTTGATTAGGATTTCCACGGACCAGGAGGGTCATCAATAGTGAGAGCAGGAACAAACCGATAACGAGCCCAACCATCAGGCTACGGTAGAGTTTGATCTGCTCGAATTGTTCGATGCTGTATTGTTGAAAACCTAGAAAAAAACCACCGATCTCCTGATCCGTCATCAATAGTAATTTTTGTTTTTTGAGGTGACCCGGAACGAGAAATCCATGGTGGTGTCCAAGTGGATGCTTTAAAGATTGAAGCGGTTGTACGTTTTGGCCTTCATCTATGGAATAAGCTTCCAGTTCGATCAAGTTGAAGGACTGGAACTCCAAAACGGTGTCGATTTCAGATTTCGGAACTTCCACCAAAAACCAGACACGCCCTAAATCCTGCTTCATTTGATTCAGGATTGTGAGAGTCCATGAAGGATAAGAATCCCAGGTTTCCGAAAAATCCTCCGGCTTTTGGGTTTGTTCTGTATCAATGAAAAACCTCACCGATATTTCGGACTCCTGCTTAGGTTTATTCTGACAGGAACTAAGAAAGACAGACAAAAGGATGACTGTCCAAATAACGACCAAAGTTCTGATGTTGAACGACATGGAATGATTGGATGAACCGTTCTATTTCCTCAGGTAAAAGGATTTCAATCTACACAGCACGCACTCTGAAATCAATCATTTGTGGAGATTCATTGGGTATGCATGTTCTGTAATTTGCAGGATGTTCCGTGATTTTCCCATATTCACCTAGGTCCCTTGATTCACACATGATAATAATGCGACCAACAAAGAAGGGATTTATGAACTACGTTAAATTTTATGGACTTTTAGGAAATCAACATGGGATTCAAATTTCCTTAAATTCAACCAAATTGAAACAACTGAAAAAGAAAAAATATATCAGAGTTCAGGAAAACATTTACGAAGCTGCAAGTGTCTTTGAAAAGGACGGCATCTGTTACGCCAATATGAATTACATCAGCAATCCAGATTTTTTCGGGATCGACTCCAAGCAAGTTTTAAATATAAAAATTAATTAAAAATGGATTTTTCAATCATTATTGGATTCATTATTTTTTGTGTGTCTTTCATCGTTATCTACAAACTTCTTAAAAATTGAATTTTTTAAATACTTATGAGAGTAACAATGAATTTTTTCTATTTAGGTAAATCTTTCATTCTAGTGCAACGGAGTTTAATCCTATCGATTATCGTATGCTCCACTTTCTTTTCAAGTTGTGCTTTGGAAGAACCTGAAAAGGAAACAAGTTCTAATAGTCCGTCTGAAGGAGCTTCTTTATATTCGACGATTCTTCAAGAACTGGAAACGAATCTGAGTAGTACCAATTCCGGCAGATCTCATCAAATTACTTCGTCTGCCAAAACGTCGGTCAGCACCAGTCTCAGTTCCAGTCAAATATCTGCAGTGGTTGAAGCAGCCCGGCAGGCCATTTTGGAGAAAAGCCTTGAGGACAATGAAAATATTGGTGACCTGTACCCCGAAATTCTCCAGGCGACTCTGGCAAAGTTGGGTGCATTGAATCTTTCTTCCAATGAAACCGTCAAGGCGATCAGTGCGATCAACTGGAGTCTTCTCAAATCCTCCAAGTCGAGAACCTCGCAGAATGACGAGACCAATAAGAATACCGTCGAAAATATTTTAACGATCATTTCTGAGAAATCATTTTCGAATATGGATGAAGCCGGTTTGAAAATTTCAGATGTTTCATCAGCGTCTTCAGAAATCATTGAGACCCTCATTGGAAACCTGGATCAAACCGACATTAGCATCCAGCAGCTGGAATCCGTTGTGGAGCAGATCAATGCTTCAGCAGTAGGAAGCCTGGATAATATTTCCGGGATGGATCTGGACCGACTTGACTCGATTATTCAATCCATCACTGGGAAAGCCGTTGACAGTCTGGATTTAATCCAGGTCAGTGGCGTCGAATTGGATAATCTGACCACGTTGGCAGGAAGCATCACCTCGGGAACGATCAAGGCTCTGGGAGGAGTCTCCTCCGTTTCCGGTTTTTCTGTAGACAATGTGACCAGCCTTTCAAAAAACATTGTATTTTCAGCAACATCAGCGCTGGATCAGATCCAGATGTCAGGTTATGACAGCACTGTTTTGGAGAAAATGATCGAAAACATCAGTTCCTCCGCCACCTTCGGACTGTCGCAGATATCCATGGAAGGATACGAGGTTTCCCAAATGGCACTCGCCTTGGAAGCATCCATTGAAGGCGCAACTTCAGCCCTCGATGAGATCCAGGGAGACTCCTCGACTTCACGTTCATCAAACAAAATTTCCAATTATGGTCCTGAAAAATTAGGAAGCATGTTGGAAAAAATCACCGCTTCAGCAACGGGAGCCCTCGGTGAGATTGAGATGGAAAATTTCTCGTCAGTCAATCTGACGCTGCTCACCGAGAAGATCACTCTGGGAGCTACCTCGGGGCTGAATGAGATTTCCATGGAAGGTTTTTCGTCCGACAACGTCAGTGATCTCCTGGGAAAAATCACCGAAGGAATGGTCTCGGCGATCGATGATATCAAACGGGATGATTACTCCAAAAAGCAATATAAGAAAATGGTCCGGAAAGTGACCAAAACGGCGACCAAGGCTATCAAAAAACTGAAGATTCAAGGTCTGACGGCCAAGAAAATCAAAAAAATGGTCCGCAAGATTACTTCTGGAGCGACAAAGGGTTTGAAAAAAGTGGATGTTGGGGACAACTCAACGGAACTGACCATGCTTGTCACGCAGGCGGTTTCAGGAGTCAATGCATCGATTGAAGAACCAAATTTTATTGAAGACCTTAAACTCACCGATAGCCTCACAAAATCCTCTTTGAAAGATGAAACCAAGGAAGGCGGGAAAGAGGGGGTTGAAACGCTTGAAGAAGTGAACATCGATTTTACTTCCATAGATTTGGATTCACCAAACTTGTCTTCCATAAATCCTGGAAACAATGATTCAGATGTGGATGAAAACTCAGAGGTAAGTGTGACGTTTTCAGAAGCTATGGAACAGGGAAGTATCAATTCTGCAACATTTATAGTTTCCATCGGAGGAGAACACATCGATGGAGCTATCACCACTACTTCAACCAAAGGTGTTTTTAGAGCCTCAAAGGGTCTTGGGTCAGGAAAAGAGCATAGAGTAAGACTCAAATTGGATGAAATCACTGATCTTGCCGGTAATCCCTTAGAGTCTTCTTTGCTTGGAGACACATGGTACTTTACAACCAAAGATTCGACTCCTCCCACCGTGGTTTTCATCAGTCCGAAAGACAATTCGGAATCCGTAAGAATTGATACCGAGATAGAAATAAGGTTCAGCGAGAGTATCGATAAGGATTCACTGACGACCAATGGATGTTCGGGGTCATTAAAAATTTCATCTGATGATTTTAAGAACTGTTCAGCCATCGACCAGGTATTTTGGAATTCAGAAAACACTCTGGTTGCCATAACTCTTCCGGAACTGGAATCCGACAAAACTTATAAAATCAAAATCGGACAAACCCTCAGGGATATTGCTAAAAACTCAATTCAAGAAGCATTTTCGAGTCAGTTTAAAACCGAACCTGAAAACAATGATTCGACTGACGCAGTTTCAGAAACCAATTCCTCAAGGGGATGCAGTTTAAGCACGTCCTTGTCCGATAACAATTCGGTCATAAAGTTCAATAAAATCTACTCCGACTGGAAAGGGTCCGCCCTGCAGGCAGTTCAGGATGAAGAGTGTGGGTTTGTCGTATCCGGGAACAGCTCAAACAAAGCCTGGTTTGCCAAGGTCGACAAGGAAGGGGAACCCAGAGGTCAAAAATCATATGATTTGAGTACTCCTTTTGGAGGACCGGATGCCATGATCAAAACCAGTGACGGAGGCTATTTGAGTGCTTACAGTCATGGCCTGATCAAAGTTGATAAGGATCTTAATTTTAAATGGAAAAATACCAAGAAATTACACGGTCAGATTCCCCCATCTTACAAGGATGTGATTGAAAGCAGCGATGGATTTTACGCAGTGACCGAGTGGCATGGGGAAAAAGGGCCTGCCCTGGTAAAAATCTCCAAGCAGGGAAAAATCCAGAAAACAGTAAGATACCCTTCAAAATGTAAATTCAATGATCTGAATGCCTTGGTGGAAACAGACGATGGTGATTTGATCATGTCGGGTTCGGTGGTCCATGGGAATTCTGG
>LNZD02000116.1 GCA_001469005.2 SAR324 cluster bacterium lautmerah10 | reverse complement strand
ATCCGCCGAAAGGGGAACTTCGCTGGCAGACACTGGAAACCGATTCGGATCAGATCGAAGTCAATTATGAGGGGATCAATTGGGACACCCCCTACGAACGGTTGGGCAGCATCGGCCTTTTGAATCTCGGATATGCTTTCACTGAAGTCGAATCAGAGACAGAAACCATGGCGTTGGTTTCCACCCGAAAGGTGCCGGCCTTTGTGCTAAACGGGAAGGTTTTTCAGGGAGAACCTTATTTCGGGAATTTCTTCAAAACCGCAGTCAAACTCCGTAAGGGGAAAAACCGGATTCTGGTCAAGTTTGCCGGAAAATACAGGAGAAAATTCCGTTTCCAGATTACTCCTACCAGCAAGAAGGCGGTTTTTCTGGAAGATTTCACCAAGCCCGACCTGGTTCCGGATCTGAAGCAAACAGAATTTCCGATTGCGGTTCCTGTTCTCAACATTCAGGAAGATTGGCTCCGGGGAGCAAAAATCATTATTGAACAAACTCCAGGAAAGACACTTCAGGAATTTGATCTGGATCCCATACCCCCTTTCGGAATCCTCAAAATGCCTTTGTTGCTGAAACTGGAGAATTCCCCAAATGAAGAATTGAATCTTAAAATCCGGCTGGTGAAGGATGACGTTCTGGATCAAACCGATTTCAAACTGGAAAGCAAGAATCTGGATCAGCCCCACCGGGTGACCTTCGTTTCCAAAATCGATCACTCCGTTCAGTATTATTCGATTCGATATCCTAAGAATTATGATCCGCAAAAATCCTATGCTGCGATCTTTTCACTTCATGGTGCAGGGGTAGAGGCTTCCCTTCTGGCGTCGCAATATTCTTCCAAGGACTGGGCATTTGTGATCACTCCCACCAACCGCAGGCCTTACGGATTCGACTGGCAGGATTGGGGCAGGCTGGATTTTTTGGAAGTGTACAATTTGGCGGTGAACTCTTTGCCAATAGATGAGGATTGGGTTTACCTCAGTGGAGGGTCGATGGGGGGACAGGGACGTTGCATGTTTCCCAGCCTTTTGCGATGCAGCCGAGCCGGATGTTTGCCTCTCCGGAAATTCTTTTGTCAAGGGAACGGGCAAGGCATGACGCCAATAACCTATTCTTTCTGGAAAACGCAGAGCATCTTCCTGTCATCATCACCCAGGGAGCCAAAGATAAAACCGTCCCGCCCATGCATGCACGGCTGTTCCAAAAACATCTTGAAATCCGGGATTACCGGGTCAACTACCGTGAACTGCAGGACAAAGCACACTGGTGGGATGAGCCCCGTTCCGAAGGTGGCGGTTCCGATGCTGTTGATAATAACGAAATCATCGAATTTCTCCGAAAGCAAAAAAGAGAAATTCCGAACTCGTTTAAAATCCGTTTGTATGATCTTTCTCTCAACGATCGATTTTACTGGATCAGGGTTCTCTCTCAGGAAAAATCGATGAGCCAAACCAGGATCGATGCTTCGGTGAAAGATGGGCAGGTAATTCTGGAGACCGAAAACGTTCGCTCACTGGAAATCGATCTTGAGTCTCTTAAACATGACGTGGATCAGATTCAATGGAACGGAGTGAAAACGCCGGTTTCAGGAAATCAGAAAGTTGTCCTGGGTGAACATTTAGAAAGTCCACTGGCTCAAACGATTCGGAAGCATGGAGCCTTCAAATCGGTCTTCTTCAGTCCCTTCGTTTTGGTGATTGATGATGATCCTGAGACTCTGGATTTGGCAAGACTGATCTCGGTCGGATGGTGGAGACGGGGAAACGGTTACGTCCGGATTCTCAGAGACTCTGAAGTCACCCGTGAGGTCATTGAGAATTTCAACCTGATCCTGCTTGGCTCTCCTTCAAAGAATCTTTTAATAAAAGATTTGCTCCCAAAAACTCCTGCAAAACTAAATGCTCACGGAATCGAGTTGGATGGAAAACATTTTAAAGGGAAATTGTCTTTGGCCATGATTTATCCTAATCCACTCAATCCTCAAAAGATGGTGGCCTTTCTGACCGGGAATTCGAAAAAGATGGAGCGCCTTTCTCTTTATGCTCTACCGCTTTACTCAGGTTCCGGAATTCCGCATTACATGATTTTCGATTTGGAAGTCAAACAATATGGATGGGGCGGGGTTCGTGCTGCTGGATTTTTCAACGAACAGGGCAAACCTGAAAAGGAATTTTAAATCAGGACAATCCTCTGTTTCTTGAACTAGATCATCCCTGAGCGCTGAAGCATGGGCAGGATGATGAGAAGCAATCCCGGGATGGACAATGCCACGAAAATCATGCTCCAAAACCTGAATGCAGGAATTTTGAGAATTTGGCGAGTCTCTTCACCCTCCTGATCCTTTTCTTCCTTCCATTGGTCGGCCAGGAACTGGTAGTCCGTTAGAGAATTCCAAATTCTTGAGGACATGGGATTCTATTCCGTAATCGAATCAAATTTGTTCGCTGAATGGAGTAACTTGCTTCTCAATTGGGTCATATCTTTTTCAAGTGACAAAGGTTATCATAATTTTTACCTTTTCATCAAAAATCAAACACAAATCCGGAATCGGTTTAGATTCCCTGAAATTACGTTTAGTTTTCAGCTTACAAATCCATTTCATCTCCTGAGATGCTGGCTCATCATCATCCCTATCAGGTCCTGGTCATCGGTGCTGGTCACGCCGGTTGTGAAGCAGCATTGGCATCGGCACGAATGGGCGCAAAAACCCTGCTGGTAACCATTTCACGGGAAACCATCGCGCAAATGTCCTGCAACCCGGCGATCGGGGGTATCGGGAAAGGCCATCTGGTCAAGGAAATCGACGCCCTCGGAGGCGAGATGGGGAAGGCTGCAGATGCAACCGGGATTCAGTTCCGGGTGCTGAATGCATCCCGGGGACCGGCCACGCGAGGTTCCCGCTGCCAGTCGGAAATGCATGAGTACCATCGCTACATGAGGAAGGTGCTGGAAGACCAGCCGAACCTTGATATAGCCGAGGGACTGGTGGAAGAACTGCTGATCCGCAAAAACCGGGTGGTTGGCATCAGGACCAATATTGAGGAGTTTTACAGCAGCAGTGTCATTGTCACCACCGGGACCTTCCTCAACGGGATGATCCACCGTGGGGAGGAACGGGTTGAGGCCGGCAGGGTGAATGAACCTCCATCGAAGCAGCTTTCCATCAGCCTTGCAGGGCAGCAATTAAGGATGGGACGGATGAAAACCGGAACCCCGGCACGTCTCGATAAGCGGACCATCGACTGGGACTCTCTCCAGGTCCAACCCGGCGACGATCCGCCGAAAAAATTTTCCTTCTGGGACTCGGAAATCCTTTTGCCTCAGGTGCCCTGCCATATTGCATTTACCAATGCCAGAACCCACCAGGTAATTCAGGACAATCTGCGGCGTTCCGCACTTTATGGGGGGCAAATCACCGGCATTGGTCCACGTTATTGTCCTTCCATCGAAGACAAGATCGTCAAATTTGCCGACAAAGAACGCCACCAGGTTTTTCTGGAACCGACCGGGCTTGCCGAAGACAACCTGATGATTTACCCGAATGGATTGTCCACCAGTCTGCCTGCCGAGGTTCAGTTGGATTTTCTGCGAACCATTGAAGGACTGGAGCAGGTTGAAATCATCCTGCCCGGTTATGCCATCGAATACGACTATGCAGATCCTACCCAACTCAAGGCCAGTCTTGAATTGAAGGGAGTGGAAAACCTTTACCTTGCAGGACAGATCAACGGGACCACCGGTTATGAGGAGGCCGCGGCGCAGGGTTTGATGGCAGGAATCAACGCGGTCCGTAAAGTACGCGGGGAGGAACCATTCCTATTGATGCGTGGAGAAGCTTACATTGGTGTGATGCTGGATGACCTGATCACCCGTGGAGTAACCGAACCTTACCGCATGTTCACGTCTCGTGCGGAACATCGTCTCCATCTTCGGGAGGATAATGCTGATCTTAGGCTTTCTGAAAAAAGCTGGGAATTGGGTCTTCTTCAGAAAGATGCATGGGAAAAGTTGAAAAGCAAGAAACAACAAATTGAATCCCTAGTTGTCCATCTTTCTGAAACCCGAGTCAACCCCTCTGCGAAAGTTCAGGAGGAACTGAATCATTTGGGAGAATCCCCCCTGAAAAACAGCACTACCTTATCAGGATTGCTCAAACGTCCGGGGATCCAAATGCAAACACTCCAAGCATCTCAAAACCTTCATGGAAATTTGGACTGGCAAAACTATGAACCTGCAGTGAAAGAACAGGCAGAGATTGGTTTCAAGTACGAAGGATACCTGGCACGCCAGCAACAGGAACTGAAACACATCAGTGCATTGGACCAGATCCGCATTCCCATAGGAATGAATTACGACACTATTCCCGGTTTATCCGCAGAAGTCGTGGAGATCTTAAAGAAACTTCAACCTTCAACCCTCGGCCAGGCAAGCCGCACCAGCGGCATGACTCCCGCAGCCGTCACCATTCTCAGGGTATACCTCCGTTCCAGGCGCGCGGCCTGAGGTCGGGAAAGGAAGGGTATTCCAGATACGCCTGTTTACAATCGGGGAATTCAGAATAACCGAAGTAGAGAAATGAACTCATGCCGGGTGGACTGATCAGCATCCATGGTGCCATCCTGCTTTTTGGGACCGCAGGTCTTTTTGGAAAATTCCTCAGCTTTGATGCAGTCCTGATCGTACTGGGCCGAACACTGATTGCTTTTTTAGCGTTGGTTTTGGTTCATCGGTTGATGCGGGTTCCGGTTTTGTTGAAAGAGCAAAAATCCTGGATCTGGTTAGCAATGACCGGTGGAATTTTAGCCGTCCATTGGATCGGGTTTTTCCGTTCAATCCAGGTTTCCAGCGTTGCAATCGGGTTGCTTTCGTTTTCGAGTTATCCCTTGTTTACGACTTTTCTGGAACCGATGTTCTTTCCGGAACGCCTCAAAAGAAAAAACATCTTTGCAGTGATTGCAGTGATGGGAGGCCTGGTGTTGATCGCGACATCGGGTTCTTCCGGTCCAGACTCACTGACCCGGGAACAGGTCCTCCATGGACTCAGTTGGGGAATATTCGCAAGTTTCAGTTTTACGGTCTTGACCCTGCTCAACCGCAAGCATGTCCAGCATCATCATCCGCTGACGGTAGCCTGCTGGCAGAATGGTTTTGCTGCTTTGGTTCTGATTCCGTTAGCACTGAAGCACCAATGGCAGTTCAGTCCGGAAGAAATAGGACTTATGCTGGTGCTTGGTTTGTTCTGCACCGCCTCAGGACATGTGCTGTTAATCAATGGCCTCCGAAAGGTTTCGGTTCAGTTGACCAGTCTCCTCCATGCCGGACTCGAACCGGTTTACGGAATCCTTTTTGCTCTCATTCTTCTTTCCGAAGTCCCTTCCCTTCAGACGTTGTTGGGTGGAGTATTGATTGTAGGAGTTTCCATTCTGATGAGCATGAAACATGGCCATGAGTGAAGATAAGAATCCACCCCTCTCTGAGGAAGTTGAATTCGACGCGGTTGATTTGGAAAAGCAACCGAAACGGGTTCGTAAGGCAGAAGCTAAACCTCCAACAAGGAAGAAATCAACACCAGCAAAGAAAACCTTTTCCAAAGTTGAAAAAAACATAGCTCGGGGAACCAAAAAGAAATTGCTTCCGCTTCCTTTTGAAGTGGCTAAAAAAAAGCCCTTCAAAGGCAGAAAAATGGTAAAACCGGATTTTAAAGGGATTGAAAAAAAGGATCCGAGGAAAAGGAATTTTTCCAGGAAACCTACTTTTAATCCGGAAATGACCGAAAAAGCCTGCTCTGGGAAAGAGGGACCGTTTCTGCTACAGGTTTTTCAGGCTGCAACCATCGACCCGAATTTTACCCAGGGATTTCACCATTACCCCGGCAGGATTCCTTTACAAATGGCAAAATTGCTGCTGGAGCATTTTGGCCAAAAGGGAAGGTTGTTTGACCCTTTTATGGGAAGCGGCACGATTCTGTTGGAAGGACTTCTCGCAGGAATGAAGGTGGCAGGTAATGATCTCAACCCGATCGCCTCCGTGATAACCCGTGAACGCTGCCGATGGCTCAGTCTTCGGAATGCTCGGAGGGTTTGGACCGAAGTCGAAGAATTAAGACAGGGCATCGAGAAGGAAAATTTAGGTAAACACAGGGTGCATCATCTCCATGCCGAGTCGCTGCAAAACCTTTATCCTCCTCATCTGCTGGTGGAAATGCTGCACTGGATGGAACGAATCAACCAGCTTCCCGATCCTGCAGTGAGAGAAAGCCTTCGTGCCGTTTTCTCAAGCCTGATTTACCGCTTCACTCCCGAAGAAGATGCTGTACGGCGTCAATCCCGGGTAGGAAGAGGGCAGTTCGGCCGTGCCATGGGTGAACGAACCAAGGAACTGATCGAGGCCCAGACCGAACTCTCAGACCACATCCGTCTCATAGAAAACCCTCAACTCAGTCAGGAGGACATCCTCAAGCTTGAACACGATCCTCCTTTGGAGGCAGATTTGATCCTCACCCGCCCTCCCTTTCCCGGAAACGGAAAGCAGATGCTAAGTCAAAAATTGCTTTTGAAATGGTTGAACCTGCCGATCAAACCCTTTGAGGAGGGGCAACTCGGGATTGGAACGGATTTTCAGAAAAAAAACTGGACTCCACGTTTCCGCAAGCTGATGCTTAATCTTCGGCGGGCCAGTGTTTCAGGGGGGCGTTGCATCATGCTTTTCGAGGACTGGCTGGATCGTGGAAAAAAAGTGGATGCCCTGAATTTTGTCCGAAGGTTTTCCGGTAGCGAGGGTTGGAAAATGACTGCCAGTGCCTCAAGGCCGCTTCAACATTACCCGCGTGGTGAGGAAGATTTTGGAAGGACCGGGAAACAGGAACATCTTGTCCTGCTTCGATGCTGAGAGGAATCAGCGTTTTTCGATAAGATCGCTCTGGGGATCGATGAGAAGTGAACGTTTGCGCTGACCATTGACTACCCTCAGCACCATCATTCCTTCTCCAACATCATCAAATCCGATGTCGTCCATATTGGCCCGGATTTGGATGAGTCCATCGAATTCTGAATCATCCTTCCGTGGTGGATCGATTTCGATTGGGAAACGGATGAATCCATCTGATTCCAGAAAAACCTGCTGGGGCATCTGGACGCTGTAGTAATCGGTTTCCAGTCGGACCGGACCGCCGCGTTTGGTCATTTTCCCGCTCTGACTGTCTTCCATCTGAATACTGATGAAT
>LNZD02000115.1 GCA_001469005.2 SAR324 cluster bacterium lautmerah10 | reverse complement strand
GGTAAACCACCGGAATTTTAAAGCGTTCGCGGATGATTCTTGCCGTATCGATGCCGTCCATTTTTCCTGCCAGCATGACATCCACGAGAACCAGATCCGCAGTTTCTTTTTCGAGTCGGGAAATCAGTTGTTCTCCTGAACTGCAGATTGCAGGCACAAGATAACCGGTTTGTTCCAGGCAATGCAGAATGTCGTCTGCAACAATGGCCTCATCTTCAAGGATCATGATTTTGGCTTCATTCATTGCCCAACCTTTCTGGGAATATTAGAGAAAAGGAAGTGCCGTCTAAGGTTTGGAACTCGTAGTCACCCTGAATTTGGTTTGAAAGGATGTGAATCAACCGAAGTCCGATACCCTTGCTATGCTGCCAATCCACGCCTTCGGGTAATCCCGGCCCATCATCTTCTACAGTTAGCCTGATCCGGTTAGTGGATTCGTGCCTTAAAGCAATCTTCAGCGTTCCGTTCGTATCATCAGGAAATGCATATTTGATGGCATTCGTCATCAGTTCGTTGATGATCAAACCGCAGGGAATCGTTAATCCCATCTCGAGATTTATATTTTCAAGTTCCAGTTCGAGTTGGATTTGTGTCTCATTGGTTCCGTATGAAGCCATCAACTCACCACTAAGGTCCCTAATGAATTCAGGCAGATTGATTTTGGAAAGGCTTTTGGATTGATAGAGTTTTTCATGAACAAGAGACATCGTTTGGATTCGCTGTTGGATATCATTCAGGTGTATTTCAAGATCCGGATTGGTTTGATTGCGGAACTGGAGACGGATCATGCTTGAAATGATCTGCATGTTGTTCTTAACTCGGTGATTGATTTCTTCGAGTAGGACTTCTTTTTCTTCAAGCGATGCTTTGAGTTTTTTTTCGGCCTTGATCCGTTCGTTGATTTCCTCTTCGAGTTTTTGATTGGTTGAAGACAGGTCCTTGGTTCTTTGTGCTACCTGTTCTTCCAAATGGTCTTGATATTCCATCAATTTGGTTTCCGCTTCCTGACGCAGTTTTAATTCCTGATTAAGTTGCTGGTAATAATTTCGCAGACTTTCACACATTCCATTGAATGCATCCACAAGTTCATTCAGTTCATCATTTTTTTTCCTGCGGTTCAGCAAGAGGGGTTTGTCCATCTTTTCAGGTTTTATGCTTTGAGCAAAGTGAGCCATGGTGCCGAGGTGACGGGTGATCATCCAGTAGACCAACAGCAGAATAAATCCTGAAACCAGAAAGGTTTTAATCGATTGAGTCAGGAGTATTACTAAAACTTTGTCTAACAGACTTTCATAGATCCTGTCCAGGGTTGCTGCAAGTTCCAGTTCGCCTAATTCAAATCTTTCATTCTGATGGGTGAACTGGAGGGGAAAGCGAAAAATCATCAAATCCCTTTCGGAGTCTTTTTCTCCTTCCATGATCAGAATATCATTCCCGGTTCTGATCTCGGCATAACGCATATCCGGAAGCCGGACGATTCCCTGAATCAGGATCTTGGCCTGGTTAAGATCGGTCATCCAGATACTGTTGATGATTCCCTCCAGGTAGCTGGTTTGAATCTGATTCATCCTTTGATGGATTAGGTTGACATCACGGTTATAATCGGTGTAAAGCTGGTAAATTGTGGAAAATAATGTGATCAAAGAACTGACAATCAGAATATTAATGATCAATCGTCTTCCAATCGATTGGTTTTTGATTAAAGCGTTGAAGTAGTTCAGAAAAGGTGGATGGTAGTTCGTCATGGATCCATTAAAATTCTTGAGGATGAACCAGGATGTTGATGCAAGGCGAAGAGTTCTTAAAAAGTCGTTTTAAAATTATTTACCAGATCATGAATAAGATTCGGGTTTAAAGGATTCTCATTCCGATGCAACCCGGATCGCAATATAAAAGTCAGGAAAAATGTTTTCATCATTTTTTTAATGGGTTTAAATTTATGTTTTGGCCAAGGCTTTCCAAAAAATTTCTAACACTCCTTTCATGAATTCATCTTCAAGACCCACACAAGATCAGGAGGAACTGATCCGGGAACTTCAGATCAGCCGAGAGAAAACCGAAATCATGGAAAACGCATTGGCTGATGTTGCGGAAGAATTGGAGTTCCTAAAAAAACAAGTGCTTCAGCCCAAGGAACCTCAGAAAGAAATTTTGTCAATGGCTTTGGAAGACCTCTTGGAAGAGTTGCGCTTTACCCGTTGGCAGATGGAATCATTGCACAACAGCATCGACGGCGCTTTAACAAGAGCCTTTGAAAAAGATGAAGGATTTCAGTTGAAGGAAATCCTGGTGCGTCTGATGACACTTGCCCTCCAACATTGGGAGGAAGCAACCGGAAGCAGCAAACTGGAACTCGCAGAAAAAAGCGGTATCTGGAAAGTCCACCTGGATAAAGGATACTTCCGTGTTCGAACCCTGGACCGTTATTTAAGTGTGCCCAGCCTTCCGCGTTACCCCCGTTGGAAGGACGTGACACGCACCGTTCGATTTGTTCTCAACCAGGGAACTTAATAACCAATCAATCTAAAACAAAATCCTATCTTACTGAATCAATTCATTTTTATTATTTTTCTTTCCGAATTTTCCAGAAAAAATTCTTGACCCTCCTCCCAGTCTCGAAGATAAATCAAGCATTCAAAAAGTATTTTTCTCAAAAGAGGAATGAATCAAAAAATCCTGGGTCTGAACATTAAAGATCGTTCCTGCACGGGAACCAAAAAATAGAAAAAGCACTCAGTTTGAATTTTGAGGTTTTACAGGAAAGTGACGATTTTTGAAAAACTCCAGGATCAAAATCAAAAGCACATGTCTAGTATTATTATGGATGCTGTTGTTTTTGAATCCTGCTTCAAAAATATGCGCAGGAGAAAATTCCTGGAAACTGACACTGTTTACTCCACGAAAGGAAAAGGATCCTTTCTGGGGGTTGTTTGTCGATCATGCACGAAAAGCCACATCGGACCTTGGAGGTCAAATTGAAGTTTATTATGCGGATGGCAATCGTGAAAAGATGCGCCGACAGATTGAACAGGCAGCATCAAAAGCAGGTGATCAAGAAGTATTGGTTTTTCCGAATTTTAAGAAAGGCGCAGGCTCATTTTTAAAAATCATCGAGAAAAAAAAGGTTCCCGCTTTCATTGTCAATTCGGGTTTTACTAAAGAAGAAAACGGGGGAAGGCCCAGGCAGCATTTTCGATTTTGGATTGGCCAGTTGCTGCCCGATGAAAAGCAAACCGGCAACATGCTGGCCAGAACCCTGGTGGAAGAGGGTCTTAGGAGGTTCAAGAAGCACCGAAACGGTCCGTTGGAAATGATTGCCATCACGGGAATCATCTCAGATTATGCATCGATTGAGCGGACTGAAGGTTTGAAACGTTATGCCATGACGGAAAAGAAAGTCTTTTTGCGTCAGATCATTCCGGCCAGTTGGAAGGCTGATGCCGCGGAAACAGGATTTGTGTTGCTGAAAAAACGATTTCCCAAATTAAGATTGGTGTGGACCGCCAGTGATGTGATGGCAGGAGGCGTGATCAGGGCTGCTGAAAAGATGCAACTGAATCCCGGGAAGGATCTTATCGTAGGCGGAGTAGACTGGGCCGAACAGGGTCTTCAATCGGTCCAGCAAGGAAAACAGTATGCCAGTGCAGGAGGACATTTCCTCGAGGGGGGGTGGGCCACTGTTTTGGTATATGATTATCTTCAAGGAAAAGATTTTGCCGAACATGGCTTGAGTTGGAAATCGAGAATGGGTTTGATCCGCTCTTCGGACTGGGGATCAAAATCAGAAATGTTCCAAAGGATAAAGCCTGATAATATCAACTACAGGAAATATTCCCGGTATCTTCACCCGGAACGCGATTCCTATGACTTCAGTCTGGAATCCTTAAAGTCCGGAGAATATATGGTAAACGGGAATTAGGACTTCCGGGATAATCCGGAAGAATAACTGATTGGGCATAGGGCTCATCAGTGAAAATCGGCTTCTCTTGCCTAAGAGCATGAGAGGCTTCAACTTGATTCAAGGAGAAGCTCATGTTGAATCAAACCGTTAAGACTCTGGCAGGTTTTGTCGTATCTGCTGGATTGTTTTCTGGAGCAGCTTTTGCTGGAGGTCATGGAGCTCAGGCAGAAGTTCTTCATTGGTGGACTTCCGGTGGGGAAGCCGCAGCATTGAAAGTCCTCAAGGATGATTTCGCCAAGAATGGTGGTGAATGGAAAGATATGCCGGTTGCCGGCGGTGGAGGGGACGCTGCAATGCAAACCCTGAAAGCCCGTGTGGTGGCTGGAGATCCTCCTACCGCTGCTCAGATCAAAGGGCCCAGCATTCAGGCCTGGGATGACGAGGGAGTCGTTGGACCTCCTTACCATGTGGATGAAGTCGCCAAAGCGGAAAACTGGGATTCACTCCTGAGTTCCCAGGTCGCAAATCATATGAAATGTGACGGTTTCACAAAGTATTGTGCCGCACCGGTAAACATCCATCGCATCGATTGGTTCTGGGCAAATAAAAAGGTTCTTGACGCTAATGGAATCTCAATGCCTACCTCGTGGGATGAGTTCAATGCTGCTGCCCGAAAACTTCAGTCAGCTGGAATCATTCCTTTGGCACACGGAAGCCAGCCTTGGCAGGATGCCACTGTGTTTGAAGCGGTTGCATTGGGAATTGGCGGAAATGACTTTTATAAGAAAGTTTTCGTGGATGCTGACATGAGTGCCATGAACAGCCCTACCATGATTAAAGTCTTTGATCAGATGCGGACCCTCAAGGGTTTCACCGACGAAGGTTCACCTGGTCGTGACTGGAACGTTGCAACAGGAATGGTCATGGAAGGAAAAGCCGCTTTTCAAATCATGGGCGACTGGGCCAAGGGTGAATTCACCAACGCAGGGATGAAGCCCGGAATTGATTTTTATTGTCTCCCTACTCCATCAGATCATGGCTACCTCTACAATGTGGATAGCTTCATTTTCTACTCGATGGACGGACAAAGTAAAATCAAGGGACAAAAACTGCTTGGCAGTCTGATGATGGGGAAAAACTTTCAAAAGGTCTTCAACCTTTACAAAGGTTCTATCCCAGCGCGACTTGATGTCCCGATGGATGAGTTCGATATGTGCGCAAAAGGTTCTGCATCGGATTTGAACTATTCCGCTATGACCGGTGGATTACAACCCAGTTTTGCCCACGGCATGACACTTAGTCTTGCCACCAAAGGTGCGATTCAGGATGTTGTGACTGAGCATTTCAACTCCAATATGTCTTCGAAAGAAGCTGCCAAGAGAATGGCAGATGCGGTTCAAGACACTCTTTAATTATTGACTTAATTTCGGAGCCGTTTATTTTTGACGGCTCCGATTCAATCTTTTTGAGAACATCCTTTGTTTTCCTGGCTTCAAAAAAATTTACCTAAGGTCGTCCTGACCCCTTCATTTGCGGTCATCCTCTGGTTTATCTACGGTTTCATCCTCTGGACGATTTACGTTTCTTTGACCAAATCCAAGATGCTGCCCCGTTATGATTTCTGGGGGTTTAAACAGTACATCAGGCTCTGGAGCAACATGCGCTGGTATACGGCGGTGGAAAACCTGCTCATTTTCACGATCCTCTTTGTCCTGATCTGTATCCTGATTGGAATACTGCTCTCCATCTTACTGGATCAAAAAATCCGTGCAGAGGGTTTTCTCAGAACCGTCTACCTCTATCCGATGGCACTTTCATTCATTGTCACCGGAACCGCTTGGAAATGGGTTCTCAATCCGACTTTGGGGATTCAGAAACTTTTTCGAGACTGGGGATTTTCCGAATTTACCTTCGACTGGCTGGTCAATCGGGACATGTCGATTTATACCATCGTGATTGCCGCGGTCTGGCAATCTTCCGGATTTGTGATGGCCTTGTTTCTTGCGGGTCTTCGTTCCATCGATGACGAAATCATCAAGGCTGCAAAAATCGACGGCGCCAGTCTTTCCAGTATCTACGTCACCATCATCCTGCCAATGATGCGTCCCGTATTTATGAGTTCGATCGTGATTCTGCTGCACATATCCATCAAGAGTTATGATTTGGTGATTGCGCTTACTGCAGGGGGGCCAGGGACCTCTTCGGACATGCCAGCAGTATTCATGACCCAGATGGCGTTCCATCGCAGCGAAATCGGACTGGCATCCTCCAGTGCGGTGATGATGTTCCTTACTGTTTTGGCGATCATCGTTCCCTATCTTTATTCCGAATTGAGGAGGCAGGATGCCAGCCGTTGATTTACAGATGGAAGCGCTGGAACGTTCTGCATCCAGAAGGAGAACTTTTTATAGATGGCTCCTATTTTTAATCCTAGGAGTTTTTGCCATTTACTACCTTGCTCCGATGTATGTGATGATCGTCACTTCCTTTAAAAGCATGGAGGAAATTCGAAAAGGGAATCTGATGATGCTTCCCAAAGAATTTCTTTTGGACGCGTGGAAAATAGCGTGGGGCGGTCGTGGGTATGATGCTGGTGATGTCTTTCTAAGACCATTTTTTTGGAACTCGACGAAAATGGTGGTTCCAGCGGTGGTCATATCAACCTTTCTTGGAGCGATCAATGGTTACATTCTGACCAAATGGCGTTTCAAAGGGGATAATATCATTTTCCTGCTTTTTCTTTTTGGGTGTTTTATCCCTTATCAGGCGATTCTACTGCCGATGGCCCGGACCCTTGGTGCACTTGGAATTTCTAATTCCATCACAGGACTGGTATTGGTGCATAGCGTCTACGGATTGAGTTTCACCACCCTCTTTTTCAGGAATTATTACGTTTCTATTCCGGATGAGATGATCAAGGCCGCAAGAATTGACGGAGCAGGATTCTTCAAGATCTTTTTCAAGGTTCTGCTTCCAATTTCTGCACCGATCATCGTCGTGACGGTCATCTGGCAGTTCACCAACATCTGGAATGATTTTCTTTTTGGTTCCTCATTTTCGTTTGGAGAAGCAGCGCCGATTCAGGTGGCGCTGAATAATATGGTGCTCACCAGCACCAGTGTTAAACAATACAATGTCGATATGGCTGCAGCCTTCATTGCCGGATTTCCGACTTTGGTGGTCTACATTCTTGCAGGCAAGTATTTCATCCGCGGACTCACAGCGGGTTCAGTGAAAGGATAATCATGGCAACGCTTGAAGCCAGAAACCTGACTAAAAATTTTGGAAGTACACGGGTATTACGCCAAGTGAACCTAGACGTCAGCGATGGAGAATTTATCGTGCTGCTTGGTCCATCGGGTTGTGGAAAATCAACCCTGCTTAACATGATTGCAGGTTTGGAATCAGTGGATGAGGGCGATATAAGAATAGATGACTATGTAGTCAACAAAGTCGAACCCAAAGACCGCAACATTGCAATGGTGTTTCAGTCATATGCCTTGTACCCGGCAATGACGGTCAGGGAAAATATTATTTTTGGTCTGAAACAACGAAAGGTTTCCAAGGAGCAGACAGAAAAATCCCTGAGCCATTTTTCAAAAATGCTGCAGGTGGATCAACTTCTGGATCGCAAACCGGCTCAGCTATCTGGGGGCCAAAGACAGCGTGTGGCGATGGGACGTGCCCTGGTTCGTGAACCCCAGATTTTTCTCTTCGATGAGCCGCTCTCGAACCTGGATGCGAAACTCAGAGTTGAAATGAGACGTGAGATCAAAAAACTCCATGAACAACTGGGGACGACCATGATCTACGTCACTCACGATCAAATTGAAGCGATGAGTCTTGCAACCAGGATTGCGGTGATGAACGAAGGCATCATCCAGCAGATCGGGACACCTCAGGAAATATACGACAAGCCCAACAGTGTCTTTGTCGCGGATTTTGTTGGTTCACCTTCCATCAACCTGGTTCCAGGAAAACTTGAGAAAAACTGTAAGGGATTTAACTTTGTGCCTGATCAACAACCGGATGGATTTAATATCCCCATCAATGGTTATGCTTTTGAAAATTCACCTCAAGAAGGACAACCGGTCATCCTCGGTCTTCGTCCTGAACACATCAACCTTTCCAATACTTTCCAGGACGCTCATTTGGATCTGGAACTCAAACCGACTCTGATCGAGCTCACCGGCTACGAGCAGAACGTGACCTTTGATTTCCAAGGCCATGAGGTAACTGGAAGACTGCCCCGCAATGCTCAGGCAGAATTGGGCTCTCCTCTGTCCCTCAGCCTGGACCTCTCTGAGATTTCATTGTTTGATAAAGAGACCAGTTTTAGGATCTAAAAAATTTTCCAATGAAAATTCAATATCCTAGTTATCCCGATCTTAGGGATCGGACCGTTCTGATCACCGGAGGGGGTTCAGGAATCGGGGCCGCATTTGTTGAAGCATTTGTGCTTCAGGGAAGCAGGGTCGCGTTTCTTGACATCCAGAATGAGGTATCGCAGGAATTGATCCAAAGCCTTTCAGGGAAAGGGCCTGAGCCTATTTATGTTGACTGCGATGTTACCGACATCTCAGCCCTCAAGAATGCAATCCAACAAGTCGAGGAAGAACTTGGGGCGGTCAAAGTATTGATCAACAATGCGGCAAGTGACGAAAGGCACAATCCTGAGGAGGTCACTCCTGAATACTGGGAAAATCGTTTGAAGGTCAATCTCAACCATCACTTTTTTGCGGCACAGGCAGTTCAACCCAAGATGGCAAAGGCTGGAGGAGGTTCGATCATCAATATGGGTTCCATCAGTTGGCATTTAGCCTTGGAATTTATGCCGGCCTATACCTCATCCAAAGCGGCTATTGAAGGACTAACGGTGGGATTGGCCCGGTCCTATGGAAAGGATAGGATTCGGGTTAATTGTATTATTCCAGGATCAGTGCGAACTCCACGTCAGGTGAAGGAAATCCTGACTCCGGAATACGAAAAGTTCATTACCGGTCAACAGTGCCTTCCGGATCAGGTTCTTCCTGAAGATATTGCCCAACTTGCACTTTTCCTGGCCTCAGATGCAGGAAGGATGTGCACCCGAAGAAATTTTTTCATGGATGCCGGAATTGGCGCATAACTGATTCAAAGAAAAAGCTATGAAGAAAATCCGCTGGGGCGTAATCAGCAGCGCCAAGATCGGCACAGAAAAAGTGATTCCCGCAATGCAGCAGAGTGAAACGGGGGAAATCATGGCGCTTGCCTCGAGGAACGAGGAAACCTCCAAACGGGTATGTGAAAATCTAGGAATTCCCAAGGCTTACGGTTCCTATGAGGAATTACTGGCAGACCCGGAAATCGACGCAATCTACAACCCTCTTCCGAATCACCTCCATGTTCCCTGGACCATCAAGGCAGCAAAATCCGGAAAGCATGTGCTGTGTGAAAAACCGATTGCTCTTAATGCGGATGAAGCTTCTAAACTTCTGGAAATTCAAAAAAATCCCGGGGTTCTTATCGTTGAAGCCTTTATGGTCCGAGATAATCCGCAATGGCACTGGGTCCAAGAGCAGGTAAAATGCGGTGAGATCGGGGAATTGAGGGCCATCCAGTCCGCTTTTTCATACATGAACCGGGATCCACAAAACATAAGGAACATGCCTGATATTGGCGGCGGCGGTATTTATGACATTGGATGCTATCCAGTTTTCATCAGCCGGATGGTTTTTGGTGAGGAGCCCCTGGAAGTATCCGCCTTAATCGAAAAGGATCCGGATTTTCAAACCGATCGTCTTGCATCCGGAATGATGAAATTTCCAAGCGGGCAGTCAAGTTTCATCTGCAGTACCCAGCTTGTTCCCTATCAACGGGTCCAAATCTTCGGGACGAAAAAAAGAATTGAGGTGGAGGTTCCCTTCAACGCACCGAACCAGATGCCTTCACGTGTGTTTATGGATGATGGTGCTGCGAACCATGGACGCATGAAAACCATTCTGGATCTTCCGGTTTGCGATCAATATACCCAACAGGCAGAAGCTTTTGAGGCCAGGATTTTATCAGGAAAGATTGATGAGGAGCCCCTTCAAGACGCCATTTCCAACATGCGGGTCATTGATGCTCTTTACAAAGC
>LNZD02000114.1 GCA_001469005.2 SAR324 cluster bacterium lautmerah10 | reverse complement strand
GCAGAAAAAGAATATTGATCTTGCCATTGCTTTTGAAGTTGCTCTTGGGATGTTTCAGGAAGGGTTGAAAGCATCTCTTCCAGTGCTTCAGAGGACCATGACTGATTTGGGTTTTTTCCGTAGCTCTGCTCCTCGTCGTTGGTCACACCGGATTGAAGCAATCGGATCAGTTCATCTCCGTTTTCCGGAATTTCGTCGATCTGGTATCCCTCATCTTTCATTTTCCTGAGAAACCTGATGACACTGGCAGGGGTATCCAGCCCGACACCGTTTCCGATTCGGCTGTCACGATTAGGGTAGTTGGCAAGGATGATGGCCACCCGTTTTTCAGCATTAGACGCTTTTCTCAAGCGGACCCAATTGGATGCAAGCTCAGCAACATGGCGGATCTGTACCGGGTCCGAAACCATCGACTTCGCCTGGTATTCGAGTTCCCTGTGGTTCTGACTGACCTCCTTGAATCCGACCACCGTCGAAAGGACCCTGCCGTCGGTTTCCGGGAGTGCCACCGACATGGCCACATTCGAGGGATTCAGTCCCCTCGGGTTCTCCATCCAGGCCTCTCGATTTTCATTCGATGCAATCACCTGAAGCACAGGACAGTTTAGGCTTTCCAGAAAAGAAACCCTCTCATCCATGCGTCCAATGGAAAAGCTCTGGAGGGTGAGAATGACATCCGGAGCTTCATTCTCTGCACGATCAAGCAAAGCCTGCTGGGCTCCGGGTTCGCGCAGGGAGTAGGCATAAAATCCTGCAACCGCAAGCCCCTGACGGTTCAGTTCATTGGCAAGGTCCTGGACCACTTCAAGATCCCCGCTTTGCTGCCAGGCACGGTAAAAGGTAATCCAAACCCTTCCTTTGGGTTTTTCAGGAGCGTTTTGCTCCAAGGGCAGATACCAGCCAAAGTTTGGATTGATCTCGGCTTCAGGAAAAGGGCCGTTACTCTTGTTGAGCAGTTTCTCCAGTGATTGAGCTGCAAATTCGTAGTTACGGGGTCCTCCTTCACGGAAATAATCAAAAAAGGTCTTGGTTAAAGAAACATCGAATTCGGAGTAGTTTTCCAGTTCCGGATCCCATTCATCGGTCCCGGGAAGCACCAGACTTCTCAACTGGGCTCCATGGGATTTGATGTGGAGCAATTCGTCCAGCAGTTTTGGAAAATAAGCCTTGCCTCCATGAAGCCGAAAAATAGCCAATTTTGCATGAAACAATAAATGATCGGCATAATGCTCAGCGGCTTCCGGATGCTGGAGTAAAGAAGCATTCATCAGACGCAGTCTGGATCCGAAACGGGGTCCCCAAATCCTTGCGAGCGCCGCGAGTTCCGTATCCGCCGAACTGACAAAGACCAACTCTGCGGGACTCTGCTTGATACTCTGCAGTCTCCTCTCAAGGTCCAGTCCCCCGGCTTCAGTAGCAACCCGATGCATCAGTGAATCCCTTTAATTCCGAATGAAAGCACTGTTATCGCCATTTCCAGTCCGGCAGTGGTTTGCCCGGAACCCAAAGCACCTCCTCCTCATTCAGCGTCACGGCAACCCAACGTCCGCAGACAAAGAGGAAATCAGAAAGACGGTTGATGAAGGTGCGGATCGAAGCGCTTACCGTTTCTCCACGATGAAGCCTGAGGATTGCACGCTCCGCTCGCCGGCAGACAGTGCGGGACTGATGCAAAAAGGCATTGAGCGGAGTTCCTCCGGGAAGAATGAAACTTTTTAAAGGCTCCAGATCCTCGTTCATCAAATCGATCACTTCTTCCATCCACTGCGTGTCGGCTTCCTTGACTTTCACCTGACCCTCGTATTCATCTCCCGGGAGAGTTGCCAACTCGGAGCCGATGTCGAAAAGTCGCTGCTGCACTGCCTCTAAAATCAGATCCAGTTTGTCCCGGTGGAGGGAGTCCTCTTTCTGCGCAAGAAAACTTCGGCTGAGTCCGATCACACTGTTGAGCTCATCAACGGTTCCATAGGCTTCGATACGGAGGTGTTCCTTCGCAATCCGCCTTCCTCCTACCAGTCCTGTTTCTCCTTCATCCCCGGTACGGGTATAGACTTTATTGATTTTGACCATGGTTTAATCTGTGTTTCTCAATTCGTTGAAATTAAATCTAATGATTTCAGTCATTTCATAACTTCAGCCAGTTTGTTCCTGGATGCATCTTCCGAATTTTGGAGATGCACTTTCAGGGATTCCCGGTCCTGGAAATCCCGGTTTTGACCGAGTTTGGATTTACCCTCCCAGTGTTCTACTGTTAATTCAAATCCGACAATCGCCTTCAGCAGTCGGGAAATTTTGGGATTGTCCCAGTCTGCTGACCAGGGATGTTCCGCGTCGGATTCGTGTTGCTTCGTGAGTTGGTCCAGAAGCTTCATCAATTCAGAAGGTTCATCAATCCTTCTTAGTGTTCCATGGGCATGGACAACCTGATAATTCCAGGTTGGAACCTGATTTTCATCAACGTACCACCTAGGTGAAATATAAGAATCGACTCCTGAAAAAACAGCCAACGCAGGTTTATCATTTTCGATCCATGCCGCCTGTGGATTGGCCAGGGCAAGATGCCCCAGGATCCGGTCTTGTTTTGAACCGGTTTTGAGATGCAAAGGCAGATGGCTTACTTCGGGAACCTGATCCCCATTGACCATCAGCATCCCGAAAGAATGGTCGCGAACCAGTTGGTGAATCGCATCCAGTTCTTTTTCCTGAAAATGTACTGGCACGTACATCAGCCTGTCTCCGATAAAGTTCGTTTTCCCAGGGGATCCCGCTGTAACACTTTCCCTTCCAAGGCTCCCAGCCAATCTAGGCTTTGACGCATTCTCACCACCTCACCTACCACGACCACCGCCGGCGGTTCGATCCCGGCATCGAGTGCATCGATCGAAGCGTTTCCAAGGGTGGTTTCCAGGATCTGCTGCTCAGAGGTGCATGCTTTGGAAATGAGTGCTAAAGGTTCTTCCGGACTGCGTCCGTATTCCATCAATTTGAATGCAATGGAATGCAGATGCTTGACTGCCATGTACATGACAATTACGGGAGATCCCTTGGCGATTCCCTCCCAATCATGGCGTTCCGGGACGAGGCCGTTTGCCCCATGACCGGTGATGAAGGTCACCGCGGAGTTGGTATCCCGGTGAGTCACCGGAATCCCTGCATAAGCCGGAGCCGCCGTCCCCGATGTCACTCCAGGAATAACCCGAAAGGGAATGCCCGCTTCCACCAAATTCAGTGCTTCCTCGCCCCCTCTGCCGAAGACAAAGGGATCGCCGCCTTTGAGCCGCAACACCCGTTTCTGGTTTCGTGCCCGTTGAATGATGCGGTAGGAAATGTCCGCTTGTTTGGGAGATGGCTTCCCTCCGCGTTTGCCTGCGTATTCCAGTTCGCAGGAGGATCGGGTGAGCCCCAGGATTTTTTCATCGACCAATGCATCGTAGATCACCACATCAGCCTGCTTAAGCCCATTCAGAGCATGAAGGGTCAACAAACCCGGATCTCCAGGTCCTGCGCCGGTGAGCCAGACCCAGCCAGGTTCGAATACAGGAAACTCAAATCCTTCAACCAACATATCCTCCAAGCTTTCTGAAGATGGATTCTTTGATCCCTGAATCAACTTCATGATGATAGTCGGATTGTGTTTGGTTGCGGATTGTCCCAACAATCTGTAACGATCAAGTTCATCAAACATTGCCTGATTTTGATCCCATGACCCAAAAGCAACCGAAGGAATTGAGACGCGGCTGGACCACTGGAGCCTGCGCCACTGCGGCTTCGAAAGCCGCCTTCTCGGCGTTGCTGGAGGGCCGATTTCCCGACCCGGTGCAAATCACCCTTCCCAAGGGTCAGACGCCCTCTTTCAGCCTTGCACGAGAAGAACTTGGTCAGGACTTCGCGATTGCATCCGTGATCAAAGATGCAGGAGATGACCCGGATGTGACGCATCAGGCGATGATTGAATCGCGGGTTGAATTCGGAACTCCAGGAAGGGGTGTTTGCTTCAGAGCCGGAGAAGGCGTCGGTACGGTGACCAAACCCGGCCTTGCCCTTCCTGTTGGAGAACCGGCAATCAATCCGGTCCCCCGAGAAATGATCCGTCAACACTTGGAACAGGTTGCTGAATCCCACAAAACTGCTGCAGATGTTTGGGTCACGATATCGGTTCCCGGAGGAAAAGAACTTGCCCTGAAAACCTGGAATCCGAGGCTGGGCATTCGGGATGGGATCTCGATCCTTGGAACGACAGGGATTGTGGTTCCCTTCTCCTGTTCCGCATGGATTCACTCGATCCACCGAGGGATTGATGTGGCACGGGCAAACGGTTTTGAACATGCCGCCGCTTGCACCGGTTCGACCAGCGAGGCATTTGTACAGAAGCATCACAACCTTCCTGAAGAAGCGATGCTGGATATGGGCGATTTTGCGGGAGGTCTGCTCAAATACCTGAGAAAACACCCCATACCACGCCTGACACTTGGAGGAGGATTCGGGAAGTTCAGCAAACTCGCCAGAGGACATCTCGATCTTCACTCCGGACGAAGTCAGGTCGATTTCGAGTGGCTTGCCTGCCAATTGGAATCTTTGGGTGCTTCCGGAAACATCCTGGAAACAAGCCGGCAAGCCAACACCGCCGCGGAAGTGCTGGAACTGGCAAGCAATGCCGGAATCCAGCTTGGAGACCGGATCGCTCAGCTTGCCCGTGATCAGGCCCAGAAAAAACTTCATGATGCTCCGGTTTCCGTGGAAGTGATGATCATCAACCGCGAGGGTTTTCTTGTAGGACATGCACCATTTCCGGAAAAGTCATGAAGCCCAGATCGACCGTGCTGATCCTTGGCGGAACCAGTGAAGCTTATGAACTTGCTGAAAAACTGGTTCTGGAGGCTGGTGGACAAGGATTTCGGATTCTGACTTCGCTCCGGGGCTCGACCCAAAAACCCAGGCTTCCAAGGGGTGATCACCGCATCGGGGGATTCGGCGGAGTTCATGGTTTGGAAAATTTTCTTCGGGAAGAAGAGGTTTCCCATGTGATTGACGCCACCCATCCTTTTGCCGAACAGATTTCTCGCAACGCGGTTCATGCCTGCAGAAGTTCTCAGCTTCCTTTGATCCGATTGGAACGGCCTTCCTGGGAGCCTGAATCCGAAGACAATTGGGTTCTGAAACCCAATCTGAAGTCTGCTGCTGTCTTCCTTGTTGCTCATGCTTCCTTCTCTCTCATCCGCACAATTGAGCCTGTAAGCTTTCTAGAAGGATTTCCTGATGCAGAAAACCTGACTGCCAGGGGACCTTTTTCCAAGGATGAGGAAATTGCATTAATGCGCTCCTGGAAAATTTCCCTCCTCCTTTGCAAAAACAGCGGAGGGGAGGCTTCTTTCGCAAAACTGCTTGCTGCCAGGGAATTATCGATTCCGGTGCTGATGATGACGCGCCCGGAATTACCGGAAGTATCCCAAACTGAGAGCATCGATGAAGTAGTCAAATGGTTAGCCAACTGAAACCTTTTTCGTTTTGGGACGCAGCACATGAACATGATCCGGATGGTAGAGGGCACTGTCCCGGAAGGTTTGTTCGCCAAACACCCTTCCAACTAGAATCAATGCGGTCCTGCTGATCTTCGATTTCTTCATCCTCTCACGAATGTTGGACAAGGTTCCTTGGATGAATTGCTGATCGGGCCATCCCACACGGTAGGCTACGATCACCGGGCAGTCCTCGCCGTAGAGCGGGGTCAAGGTATCTTC
>LNZD02000113.1 GCA_001469005.2 SAR324 cluster bacterium lautmerah10 | reverse complement strand
TCCCAAAGCAGCAACAGATCCGGGCTGAAATTTTCCCTGGGAATGAAAAAAATCCTCCCATGACATGTTCCTCCGGGAGCAAGACCCATCACCACTCCGGGCTGCTCCGGGGCACCACGGTAGATCGTTGAACGGAGGCAGAGCCGACGGTGATACCCATGCAGCATTCCGGTATCGGTTTTAGAATAGCGCACATCGGGGTTCCACATCAGCGAGCCGTATCCGAAAATCCAGATTCCGGATTGACAGTCAACAGACTTCAGCATTTCACGGACATCTTTTTTCAACTGGTCCATGCTGTAATTCCGGATGGATTCCGCCTGCTCACCGGTTGCCCACCCCTCGATTTCCTGCTCGAACATCATGTCTCCCTGGAAATCAGTCATCAGGGAAGGATTCTGTAACACGGCAGATACTCCTTTTCAGTGGGGAGTTTCATCCGTTGGTCTTGACAAAATGAATCGAGGAGCAGATCCAGGTTTTTCATCATCAAGGCATCCCCTTCGATTTCAAAAGGTCCTTTGGCTTCGATCTGACGGATCGCTTCTTCTTTGATGTTACCGGCGACGATGCCAGAAAAAATCCGTCTCAGGTTCGCAGTGATTTCATGTGCGGGCATCTTCGGATCGAGTTTCAACTCCCGCATGTTTTGGTGATTGGGGAGAAAAGGCTTTTGGAAGTCGGAATCAATGTGCAGCATCCAGTTGAAATGATAGGCGTCGCCGCTTTGATTTCTGGACTTTCGCACCCGGCGAACGGCTTTCGTTGCATTTTGAGCAACCTGTTCCGGATCATCGATGATGATTTCGTAGAGGGACTGAATGTCATCCCCCAGGGTTGAAATGAGAAAATGGTTCAGGGTCTTAAAATACTTTTCTGATGAGGCCGGTCCCGTCAACAACAATGGGAAGGGCAATTGCTTATTTTCGGGATGGATCAGGATTCCCAGCACATAGAGCAATTCTTCCACGGTTCCTGCTCCGCCCGGGAAAATAATGAAGGCGTGGCCAACGCGGAGGAATGCTTCCAGCCGTTTTTCGATGTCAGGCATCACCACCAGGGAATTGACGATCGGGTTTGGTGATTCCGAGGCAATGATGCCGGGTTCCGTCAACCCGAGATAACATCCGCCGGTGTTGCGCTGTTTCGCGTGGCCGATGGCAGCCCCTTTCATCGGGCCTTTCATCGCTCCCGGTCCGCATCCGGTGCAGATGTTGAAGCCCCGCAACCCGAGTTGATGCCCGACTTCCTTGGTGTATTCGTATTCCTCCCGGTTGATGGAATGTCCTCCCCAGCAGACTGCCATATTCATTTCGGAAAGGCCTTTAAGAGCTCCCGCATTGCGCAAAATATGATAGATGAAATCGGTGATGTCCGGGGATTGGGTTTCTGCCCCGAGCCCTCGGGATTCTTGTTCTTTTACGATGTAAACGATGTCCCTGAGCACGGAAAAGAGGTGATCACGGATGCTGTACATCAGCTTGCCGTCGACAAAGGCTGATTGGGGAGCATTTTTCAGCTCGAGCTTGATACCCCGGGTTTCCTGGATGACACGAATCTCAAACTCACGGTAGCGCTCCATCACCTCAAGGCTGCTGTCCGTTTCCTCTCCTGTGTTAAGAACGGCCAAGGCACAGCGGTGAAAGAGTTTTTTGAGGGGACCTTCATCGGGCCCACTCAATTCGGAGATTTCACGTTGGGTCAGAAAGTCAAGCGTGCCGTATGGGCGAATGACTGCATCCATTTTTTTAATGAACCACAGAGGTGATGTTAACTTCTCGCGAATCAGAATGTTGGCTGAAAGGGAGGTGGGTGTAATTCACCCTCCAGCCTCAAACTTTGGGGAATGTTCTTTGGACTGACCAGTCCGTTCAGCAACTTGCTCAGCGGAAGGGACTGCTCGCGGGCTGGCTACTGGAAGCTGTTGATGCGGCTCCGGAACCAACGGCAAATCCGGAAAGCATACGCTGACTTTCACGACCTCCGCATTCCGGGCAATCAATCGGAGCATCCATTTCGGAACATCGTCTCAGTTCCGTGAATTCTGTCTGACACTGTTCACAATGGTAACTGTAAATGGGCATGTTTTTTCTCCTTAAAAAAACAATTATTTTATCACATATCCAAAATGCGTCCAGCCGGAACTGAGATGCAGATGATGATCTATTTCAAAAAAAGATAAAAAGATACAGTAATTTAACTTGTGCCTGAGAAGGAGAGGGAAAATGATGGATCATCGAAACATTCAATACATAAGGATACAGCGATGAAAAGGATTGATTTCATGAGAACCTTGGCCGTTTTTCAAGCCCTGATCGGTTTTATGATACTGGGAGAAATTCATGCAGCAGAAGTGATCTCCGCCCATGGGATTGCGATGAACGGAACACCCCGTTACAGCGAGGGTTTTAAACATTTTGACTACGTTAATCCTGAAGCGCCCAAAGGCGGAAAAGTGAGACTCAGTTCCATTGGCACTTTCGACAGTTTCAATGGATTCATCTCGAAAGGAGTTTCAGCCGACGGCATCGGGATGATTTATGAAACCCTGACCACTGGGTCTTCAGATGAACCCTTTACCGAATACGGGTTGCTTGCAGAAAAAATCGAATATCCCAGCGATCGAAAATGGGTGATCTACCACCTCAACCCGAAGGCACGTTTTCATGATGGGGAACCGGTCAAGCCCGAAGATGTGATTTTTACTTTCAATACCCTACTCGAAAAAGGTGCCCCTTTTTACAAATCCTATTACGGGGAAATCAAGAAGGTAGAAAAACTCGGGCCGCAGAAGGTCAAATTTCACTTCGATCCTGAAACCGCCAATCGGGAACTGGTCCTGATCACCGGTCAACTCCCTGTTTTACCTAAGCACTACTGGGAAGGACGTGATTTCAGCAAATCGAGT
>LNZD02000112.1 GCA_001469005.2 SAR324 cluster bacterium lautmerah10 | reverse complement strand
CCGACAAAGTTGAGTCACATCATTCATCACATCCCTAAGACTTCCATGAGCCCGGTACCACTCAAGCATGGTAAATTCAGGGTGATGCAGAGGTCCTATTTCTCCATTCCGAAAACAACGGCAGATTTGAAAAATCTTTTCGAAACCACCTACCAGCATCCTTTTCATTTGATATTCGGGTGAGGTGATCAGAAAAGCTTTAGGCTTTTGGGGAAGGTTTTCATTTTCTCTTGTTTCTCCATGAACCTGCATTAAGGAGAATTGTGCTTCGGGGCTGGGAGCCTGAACCATCAGAGGTGTTTCTGTTTCAATAAAACCCTGTTGATCGAACCACTTTCTCGTTTCGAGAAAAAGCTGATGCCTTTTTTTCAAAAGGTGCATACGGGATGGATTTTGTCCGGGTCTTCGCCAACGTAAGATGTCGCCGGAAGAGGTAGGTGAGATGCAGGGTTCCTGGATTAGCTTAAGTTCCTGATTCCCCTGATCATCAACGATTACCTGGACCCAGGAACCTTCCCTAAAAAAAATGCTAGGATTGTTTTCAGGGAAAAAATATTCCCGATCTTCGATCAGGATGATTTGTCCTGGGACTTCATTATGTTCATGTCGAATGACTCTCCCATGCCAGATTCCAGGGGTAAGTTTTTGGATGGTTGTATCCTCATCCTGATTCATCCCTCGAGTTCCTTGATTCTTGCGGCTCTTTCTTTCAGGACTTTGTCCAGATATTTCCTGGAATCCCTTTGAACCCTCTGGAGTTCTTTTTCTCTTCGTTTTCGTTCCTGTTCAAGCTTTTCATGATGCTGTTCGATGGCTTTTTTCCCAATCTCATCAAAAGTTTTTTCGATTTTTGGAGAATATGGAGACCATGGAGCGAATTTCCCTTCGACCGGTAAAATGCTTTGCATGATGCCTTCGAGATAAATCCGATGGTATTTCGAATTTACAGGAATTTTAAAATTTCTCGTGTTGATCCAGAATCCGAAATGGGGTGGGCGTTTTAAATCCAGGGGAATTTTAAGTTTTCCAACTTCCTTCAGAAAAAATTCTCGTGCTTTTGAAGTTTTCAATCGATTGAAAAACACTTCCGGAGGTTGATGCTCTTCACCGATCACTTCATTGTTTCTTGATTTATAAGGAATCACTGAAAGATCATAGTCGATCACGAAGATTTTACCTAAATTGTCACGGATAATCAGGGCTATGTTCATGAAACGGTTTGCATTGCAAACCATGAAGATCTCCCTGACATAGTGAAGATTTTGAAGTACTTCACTTGGTGACAAAGAATGTGGTTGAAAAAATGCCTGAATGGATTGTGCCAGGTTTAGAGCGTCATCAGAGGCAAACGGGTTGTTCGTCACCGGGGTTGCCATACGTGCAGCCTCCTTCTGAAAAGAGGTCATTTCTCTTGTGGTAAAACCGATGTAACCGCTGAAGACACATCGTGCAATGCCCTCAGTCATGTTGGCTTCGAACATTTCCAGCGCGTTTCCACGACTTGCCTGTTTGGTTCCGGTTCGGGGGACCATGGCCAGGAATTTCCAAAGATCTGACTTGGGTTGGTGCCTGATGATCACTGAAGGTCTGGGGATGCTGAGGCTTTTTGAAATTGGAAGTTGAATCTGGTGTGTTTTCTTTTCGAAATTCCGTTCAAAGTGGTACTTGAAAATAACATTTTCGAGGACATCTCCCGCAACCTGGACGCGTGATTTTAGAATCACGTTTTCCAGAAAATGGAGTTTCGTTTTATCTTGCTGGGCGTGTTCTAGAATTTGTTCGCTGACTTTTTTTAAATTTTGATGATCCAGGTAAATGCTGCGAGCCTGGATTTTTTCGAGGGCATTCAGAGGAATTTTGTTTCTCAGTTTATTCAAAACCCTCCTGTCTTCAATCGGGACGCGCTGAAAGACAGAATCAAGCAGGGGCTTAAGAAACTGTTGCAATTGCTGGTGATTATCTTCAGTTTTCTTAGCATGACCCAGATGGTGGAGCAGTCGATTAAGAGACTTTGATCTTCCCTCATTGCAGACATGTCGCTCCACACGTTTCATCGATTGGACGAAAAGTGTTTTCAATTGTTTTTCAATGTAATTGGCAACGTCATCTCTTCCTTGAGCAAATCCGACGAGTAGTTTTTTTTGTTTTTCTTCGGGGAAAAAAGCCTTGTAAAAATCAACCATGGCTTTCCTTCGCCAAGCAGCTTCTTTTTCAACAAATAGAGGCTCAGTAGTTTCAAACTCGATGATGCTCTGGAGTCTCATGTGCTGTGCGAAGCAGAAAATCATTTCGGTTTGAATCAACGGATCTTTAAAACGGGTCAGCATTTCTGAAAATTTCAACCACCACGGATCAAGGCACAGCTCAGGGTATTCTTTTTCCAGTTTTAGAATCTCTTCTACAAACGCTCCCTCACTTTGTTCAACGACAAATCTCCGGTTTTCCGGATGAAAAAGCAGTTTCGTCAGGCTGGTCAATTCCTGGTCAGGAGGATCCTGAAGCAAGAGCATTTCCACCCACCAACAGTTCAGCAGGGCTTTTGGAAGATTCCGGTGACTGACCTTTTCGCTCTCTCTGAGGAAAATGGGGATCACATGTTTGAGAAAAAAACTTCGTGGAATGTTGACGTGTCCCCAATCCGGAAAATCTTTCAGAGCTTTTTTATTTCCTGAATCTTGTTCTCCATCATCGAATTCCCAATCCTCCCCTTCAAAAATTCCTGCTTTCGCAAGGATCCGGAAATGATGTGGAAGTTCAAAAGGAAGCGGAGTCATCCCGGCGATCATGGTTGCCGGATTGAGTAGAAAGTCATTCAGCATCAGTGAATACGCCTGGCTTCCTTCGGGTGATACGAGAAAGGGCGTATGGTCTCCGCTACGCATCCTTCGGAGGATATTGAGAAAGTAATGAACTTCAGTATCTGGATATTTTTCAGTCAGATACTCTTCAACCTTCTGAATTTTGATGAGCAGATTGTATTCGGTTTGAGATTCCAACTGTTGTGAAAATATATTTCGATGATTCGTAATCAGAGCACAGGAGGAATCCAATAATGCCTTTTTCGAGTGGATTTCAAAATCTTTGATCTGAATTGCCTCAAGGTCTTTTGCAGAGGATGGAAATTCTTCGCAAAGCATCTTCAATAATTGAGGGAACTTATTGATGTCTTGTTTGGTACAATGAGAAGCGACCCAAATGAACACTGAGTTCCTTTAGGAGTGCTTCTTTACTTCCTAGTGCAGCAATTCCAGGGAAACACTCCGCGATCAATTCAGCAGGATTGGAGTCCATCAGAAAGGGATAAACCTGCTTGATTTCGCTGATGAATTGTGAAAATTCAGGATGTTCCCTGAGGCAGTACAGAATGGTTTGACGATACATGTCAATCCTCTGGTCTTCCGGAAGAGAATTGAATTGATTGTCAATTTTTCGTTCCAGGAGGTAGTGATAGGTTCCCGGAAAAACTGCATGAAGGACCTGAATTTCTTCCTCGCTCAAACCTTCGCTATAGTTGGCTTGGAGTTCCTCTTTTGCAGATGATTCGAGATTTTTCCTATCTTCACTCTTTAGCAGATCTGAAAAATAATGCTTCCGAGCCTGTTTTTGGATCAAAAGCATCAAAGCAAGTAGGAAATCCCCATCGGTCCATCCCTGATCAAATCCAGGATCGGTATTAACAATGACCTGTGCGTCCATGTCAGAATCAAATTTATGACCGATCCCTCCGAGACTCCCGATGGTTGTTAACGCAATGATGGGCTTGTTCTGATCCTTTTCATCCTGCTGTTTGAGGTTTTTAAACTGTGGATATTCTTCATTGACAAAATCCTCGATTCCTCCGGTTCCTTCCAACATTTGTGGAGGAAGAAATCGCTCACGCTGAGCAATTCCATGAACTGCACCGGATGGAAATACCTTGAAATCACTGGTTTCGATGATTGGTTTGCCTGCATCATCATACCCTGTAATTTTTTCCAGGTTGACGGAGTCGATTTCTTCAGGGTTGATGTCGAATAATAAAAGGGATTCATGCACCGCTTTTCTCAAACCAGGTTCTGCTAATTGGATTAGGCTGACCATTCTGGCTCGGTTAACACGATTCATAGTCTCCAGTTCCGTGGTGATATGTTCACGGAAGGAACTTAATTCGGTCTCTGAAAAACAATCGGTTAAAAGATCTTTGAGATGATGACCGGAAAGCTGATCCAATACGGATTGGATGATTTCCAAATGTGATTCCTGGTCTTTGACAGGAATCGTGAGTGATAGATTTTTTATAAGGAGAAGTTTATGATCCGTTTCTGCAGAGGGGTGAATGGAAGAGATTTGGGACTGAAGAACGGGAGGATTTTCCGGCATAAAAGGAGATCAACTTTGACCGATAGGAATCAGGCCTTAACTCTTTCTACATACTCACCGCTTCGAGTGTCGATTTTTAGCATGTCCCCTTCATTGATAAAAAGAGGGACATTGACACTATATCCAGTGGAGAGCGTTGCAGGCTTGGTCGCACCAGTGACGGTATTTCCTTTTTCGCCGGGGGCGGTCTCTGTGACGGCAAGATTAACAAAATTCGGTAAGGTCAATCCAATCGGTCGGCTTTTGTAAAAGCTGACCTGGATTTCCATATTTTCAGTAAGGTAGTTTTCATAATCTCCTACCACGTCCGAATCCAGGCTGATTTGTTCATAATTCTGGTTATCCATAAAGTGGAAACTGCCGTCATTATAAAGAAACTGCATTTCACGTTCTTCCGTGTCTGCAGGTGTGATCTTTTCTCCGGTTTTGAAAGTCCGGTCCAGTACCGATTGATTGATCAGGTTTCGGATTTTGGTTCGGGTAAAGGCATTCCCTTTGCCCGGTTTGACAAACTGAAAATCCACGATGGTGTAGGGTTCACCATCCAATTCGATTTTCAAACCCTTCCTGATATCCGAGGTTTCGTACACGGTGCTTACTCCGGCAAAAAAGTTAAAAGATTCTATGCAGATAGGAAATCAAATTAGCTATGATTGCTTAAAAAATCTAGGATTTTGTAGCGTACTCCAAGAGTAACAACCCAGAAAGGAATTGCATTCTCATCAAATAATCAGGAAGCCTTGGATACCCTCCATATTTCAAACAACCTCACATCATCACAAAGCATAGTTTCAAGACTGGCTCCGACTCCAAGTGGTTATCTTCACCTTGGCAATGCCTTTTCATTCATTCTGACCTGGTTGCTGGTTCGTAGGTTGGGTGGAAAGCTTCATCTCCGTATTGATGATTTGGATGCACCGAGATTAAACCAGGACTGTCTTCAAGATATTTTCATACAGTTGGAATGGCTGGGTTTGGATTATGATACCGGACCTCAGGGACCAAGTGATCATCTTCGACATTTTTCTCAGTCGTTAAGATTGGAGGAGTACATGTCCGCTCTTGAAGAAATCCGAGAATCGGGGCTGCTTTATGCCTGCAGTTGTTCCCGAAAACAGTACCTTTCCAAGTCAAAAAACGGTCAATACCCGGGGACCTGCCGTGAAAAAAAACTCGATTTTAATCAACCTGGAATGGCGTGGCGTTTCCGCTCAGAAACTAAAAAATCTCCTGATGACAC
>LNZD02000111.1 GCA_001469005.2 SAR324 cluster bacterium lautmerah10 | reverse complement strand
GAGTTGGAACCTGATGCAGTGCTGTTCGTTTATGGAGATTCGGAAACAGGACCACTGGGTTATTTCCATTTTGCTGAAGGTCTCCGAAAGGACATCACCCTGCTCAGCATGCAGGGACTGGTTTATCCGAACCGCCTCTTTTCACCCTTGATCAGTGAAGGGAAGAAAAAACAACACGTCGAAACCTTCATTCGAAATACACCAAAGCCCGTTTATTTCATGACCAGTGAAAATGATTTTCCGAACCCCTTTGGCACCACTCACTTCGGTTTTTTCAAGAAAGTCAACCGGGAGGGAAATGCCTCAGCCATCCAACTCCGCTTTGAGAAAAGGGTAGAACATTATTTCCAAAGACTTGTTCATGAAGAAAAACCAAAAGACCGCTGGAATCGACATCGACACAACAAGTTGATGCATCAGTTCGGGGATTTTCTCGGATATACGGTGCTTTCCGGTGATCCCGAATTGAACCTTAAGGCTTCAGCTTTGGTCGATGCCATGGGAAATCAATATTATGGGCTGACCGGAATGGCGGAAATTCTGATTCAGCACGGAAATTCCTCACATCTTCAACAAGTACAGCAATGGTTGGAAAATGCTGACCTTTTGATGGACGAAACGTTGAGCAAGGAAAGAAAGGGGCGTCACAACTATCTTAGAGGATTTCTTGCCTATCGATTGGGGCAGCAAGAAAAGGCGATCAGCTTTTTCAGAAAATCACTCAAGGCCTACATGCATCCTGAAAATCCTTCCCGGAATGCACTGAAGCAACTGGGTGTTTCCGACTAAAACAATAAGACTGATTTGTAAAATAGACTTTGGAAGACCCCTCAGTTTGACTTCTGATTGGCTTCAAATTGAACTTCAAATTGCTTCAGCGATTCGCGGATGGTTTCCGGATCTCCGATGTTCCCGGTTTCGGAAACCAGGGAAAGCGGAGCGGACATTCCGAGAATTGGAGAAAATCCGTATTTCAGGATTTGCTGCTGAAACCCTGGTCCGGTCTTCGCGTTGACTCCCCCGGTCACATTGATCAATTTGTTCTTATGCCGTTCCCTTTGATAGGGAGCCAACATCCCACCTACTCCGGAGGGGCCATAAACACTGGAATTGAAAATTTTGATACCGTCGGGTTCTAATCCATCTTCACGTTCCAGGAAATAAGAAAATTCGGAAGGAGAATACGCTCCGGGAATATGGAAAACATCTGCGGCGCGGGTCATTCTGACAGAATCGATTTTTTCACGGCAACCCCCCATTCCGGAATCAGGACTGACGATCATGTCAAACCCCATTTCAATGGCGGTTTCCATCTCTCTGGGGTTGATGATACTGCCTATGCCGAGGACCATGGGGTCGTCAGGGTTTTCCCTGAAACGGGTTTCTCTCATTTTCAGCAAATCGGACATTGCTTCCTTAAGGATTTCTTCTGGAATACGGAAGGTAACCTCAGCAACATATCCGGCTTCCACTACCGCAGTAACCGTGTTGATCACATCTTCAGGGCTTTTGGCGTGGCCTCTTCCCATAACCACCACGATTCCCTTGTTTCTTAAAACCTTTTCAACCCGTTTCGGATCCCTGGTGTAGCCTGATTCCATTGTATTGTTCTTGAGAAATTTTAAAGTTTTTATCTTAAAGCACTGACTCCACCGCCCTTTTTAGCGCGGGCCACTTCACTGAGAACCATTTTTTTTGAAACCATAGTTGTATCTCCCGGAGTTTCCTGCACCAGGATGCCATGGGCTGCTCCCCATTCAACCGCCTCATCATAACCTTTGCCCTCCATGATCGCAGCAATCACAGCCGAGGCAAATGAGTCTCCACCGCCTGTCCGGTCGGTGATTTCGATATTTTCCCTTAAGGTGGCCTGATGGATTTGATCGGCCTGGGTATCGTAAAGAACTGCGGTCCAACTGATTCGGTCCGCTGAATGCGGAGCACGGAGTTGGGTTCCGATCAGTTTCAGGTTCTGGTAATCTTTGGCGACGACTCGGAGCATATCCGCATAGGCGTCCAGCCATTCTTCGAAAGGAACACCTTTTTCGGCCGCGGTTTCATACCCCAAAGCATCAGAAAAATCACCCTGGTTGCCGACCAGAAAATCGGTTTCAGCAACTATTCTACGGTTGATCCCGTGGGCTTTTTGCTTGTCGGGTTCGACTTTGGAACGATAGTTCAGGTCGAAACTCCGGAGGGTTCCCTGCTCCCCGGCTTTTTTCATGAATTCCACAGCGAGTTCCGCGGTTTTCGGAGAGAGTAGGGTGAAAATTCCTCCGGTATGAGCCCAACGGACGCCTTCTGAAACAAAGATTTTGTCCAGATCCACATCTCCAGGGCCGAGTTCTCTAACGGCGGTATGCGCCCGGTAATATTCGGTTTTGGAAGGGATCACCCCCTTGCCCCGATAGGTGACGTTGATTCCGTTCATCAGTGTCCCTTTTGCATCCGTTGAAAAAGGACCTTTAGCATCTGTACTGAACCAAGTGATATGAGTTGTATCAACTCCTGCCTCACGGAGTTGGTTTTCGATATTTCTTCCGATTCCATCATCCACCAGACCGGTGAGGATGGTACTTTTTTTCCCGAAGCAATAGGATAGGCCTTCGGAAACATTGGTCTCCCCTCCTCCGTGCCATATTTTTGCGGTTCTTGCTTTTTCAAACGGGACATCCACCGGGTCGAGACGCAGCATCACTTCTCCCAGTGATACAACATCGTATTGGCATTCATGTTCAGGACGAAGTTTCATCATGGTCTTTTTTTAAATTTTCTTTCAGAGATTTTTGAATGGTTCTGTAAGGTTCTGGAAAAAAGAATCAATGCTCAAACTCATGATTTCCAGTGTTTTATTTTAGGATTTGAAACAGGAAAGGTAAAACAAAACAGAAAGAGAAATTTGAAATGTTATTTCGACTTTACAGCAGGTTTCGGAACATTTTCGAGGGAACTGATGGCAGTCAGAATCTGCATCTGGAGTTTGCTGTACTGACGGTTGACCAAGGTCGCAGCATCAACGGCTTTTTTCCCGAGTTTGAGCATCTCAAGCACACCCTGGTTTGTCAGTCTCATCACTTTGCGATGCTGGAAGGAATAATAGGAGACTTGGGCAAATTCACCTAAAACCGGGATATCCGTGCGGTGTGGGTCACTGAGGGAGGTTCTTTTCAAAGCCTTGCGGTAAGCGACAACAACTTTTTTGAAGGTTGGCGTCAATGCATTTTTGGCCGTGTACTCGTCCATCATCATTCTGAGGGTCAACAGTTTCATAGCCTGCATGTGAATGCGTCCTTCCATCAGAAAAGGCCCGGGCATCTTCCGTTCAACTTCCTCCAATTTATCTGCCATTTTCAAACCGAGTGAATGGAGGAAAGGAATGTGTTTGACAATATCCATGACAGATATTGCCTTTCGAATGATCAACTGATGCTTGTTGTAGGTTGATCCGATTTCCTTGTTCCCCAGGAATTCCATGACCGCTCCATGACGGGGAGAAAGCTGTTCGATTTCGGTCATCTCCAACGGCATGGTGATATTCGCCCGAATTTCTGAATCCAGGCTTCTTGAGAAATCAAGAAGTTTCAGTGCAAGTTTCGTTTCCAGGATGATCCTTGCCTCCTCATCTCCAATCGGCTGATCCGGGTCCACTTGAATCAGGCTTTCCACAGGGATCATGTCGATGTTGACATTTTTCAGCTGTGAAGAACGGACAATCAGCAGTTTTTTCTTATGCTCCGCAATCAATTGACGGAGGTAAATCCGATAGGTTTGGCTGGCAACCTGAAGTGAAGCAGGAGTGATATGCCCCAAGTAAACCGGCAGTGACGCCTGAATCATCAGGTCTTTGTAATACTGCAGATTGTATTGCCTTTGATCCTGCATCAGGGTCCGGATGAGTTTGACCCTGGATGTGGTCGAGGTCGGATCTTTGGATAATTCTGAAACAATCGAATCAAGCCCCGGTTTCTTCGATGTTTTGGCGAGAAGACTCCCATCCATATGACTTTTGCCATCAAGGCTGGGGCCGGAGCTGGTGAGCGTGTTTTTCATCTTCATCAGGAAAGATGATTTACGCAGTTTTTTGATGTCTTCAGTGATCAGGATGATCTTGCGCTGGAAATCAAGGAAGTTCAGATTCGGGATCGGACTGGTACTGCTCGCCCTGGACTGTAAGGCCTTGTTGACCATACCAGCCTGCTTGCGAGAAGCCGCAGCTCCTTGACTGATCAGTTCCTCTTTATCACTCATTGCAGAAATACTAAGGGCAGTATAATTTAGGTAGCTAAAATCCTGGTCTAGGTTTGAGTTCCTAAGGCTTTAGGATTAACAGAATTTTTCCAAAGATGAAACTTCATTCTCAATGGAACACGTTACATTTTTCGTTCCATAAGCTGTAATCCATCAAACTGATGCTTGAATCAATTTCAACTCTTGAAAGTTCTTCCAAAATTACATGCAGAGAATGCACCTCATTAAAAAACAAAACAGGAATCTTGACGATTTCCAAAGAAAAATGAACTTAGGCTTATGATGAGATGTTCAAAAGGTTAAGCTTCAGTGTAATACAGACACTTTATAGGAATGTCAGGCTTTCAATTAATTTTGGAGAATGAATATGATTCGTTTCGTTAAAAATCAAGATTATGAAGGGTGGAAGAAACTTTATTTGCAATATGGTGAATTTTATCAGGTTCCCATGACCCATGAGGGACTTTCCAAAGTCTGGAACTGGCTTCATGATTCCAGTCATGAGATGGAGGGGCTGGTTTATGAAAAGACCGGCAGGATCGTGGGTCTTGCCCATTTCAGGAGGATGCCCAATCCCTTGAGAGCCTGCGACATCGGATTTCTAGATGATCTGTTTGTAGATCCTGCTGAACGAGGACAGCGTCTCGGTGAAGCATTGATTGAGGAACTGGTGAAAATTGCAAAATCCAAGGGCTGGCCAAAAATCCGCTGGATTACAGCGGATGACAATTATCGGGCAAGAACCCTCTATGACCGTGTTGCCCAGAAAACGATGTGGAATACTTACGAAATTGTAGTGGAATGAGAAACTGACTTATTTTCTGGAACTGATCTTTCAAAACGAAATTGCAGTTCTTGAACCGTTGATTGAGGGGTGACGATATTGGAAAAGGAACTGAAAATTAAATCAACCTGAAGCTTCAACCTCGGATGAGGCCAAGAACTGTGCGGGGTTTTTGATTTGCCTGGGCGAGAGCAACCTGGCCAGTCATGGTCATGATTTCATCACGGGTCAGTCTGGACATTGCTTCGGCCACATCGGTGTCTCTCAGGGTTGATGCACTGCTTTCCAGATTATCTGCCCCCTGTGCGACAATACCTAGAGTCTTTTCAATGGTATTTTTCTGGAATGATCCAACATCTGCCCGAACTTTGGATACATCGCCAATGGCTTTTTCAATGAGTAATTGGGCATCTCTGGCCCCTTGAATATCGGTGACATCAATGTCGGCAAGGCTATTGAAATCACTTTCGTTTCTAACATTCTGGCCAAGTCGGTTTGATCGAACACTGATGAACGAGAAGGGTTCTGCAATTCCCTGATTTGAATCCAGGTAAAAATCTTTTGAACCCTGGGAAATATGGACGAAACCTTCCATTGGAGCACCGACAACCATCTCCTGGGGTTCCAGTTTGTAAGTCGATCCTACCCTGTTTCCCATTTCGTCAAAAACTGGAAGCTCAATGTAGTCCAATTCCCGGTCATATCGGATCTGAACTCCCTGGGCAGGAGCCCCCTCTCGTGCAGTTAAATATTGACCCTTTCCAATTGCTGAATACCCGGCAATCGTTCCTTCGACATTCAAGCCTTCCATAGCGTCTTCGGCGACCATAGGTCTTTCGGTCAAGACTCCGGGAACGTTGCAGGTGACCGAAAAAGAATGTCCGTCTCCGAATTCTTTATGCCTCATAACGAGTCGCTGATCAGGACTTTCAAAGATTTCCATTTCCATTCCGGATTCTTCAAATTCCTTATTCAGGTAATACATGACCAGAGTTCTTACTTCTTTTGACATCTGCTCGAAAGGATAGGCATCGGGATCACGTTGGTAATTTTTTTGGATTTGAGCAATCTGTTCCTTGAGTTCCCCGAATCTACTGTCAATTTTCGCAAATTTACCCTGAGTCCCTCCGGATTTTTCTGAATTTTCGTTGATTTTTTTTCTTCCATTGACTGCATCCAGGGTTTCAAATTCATTTACGATGATCTGTATGCCGTCACCAATATTTTCCACACTCAGTGGTATTTTTCCTTCGAATCGTGCTCTTGTGGATGCCTGGTGAATATCGACGATATAGCCTTTCTCCGGGGAGGTTGGAGTGTATTGGTTGGCACTCACAAAAGAAAGGTTGTCTCCGACCGTGGTTCCGTTGGCTCCCATGCTGCCATCCAAAAGTTTGATGGAGCCGAAACTTGTATTGCGGGCAATGCTGTCGAGGGTTTGAAGTTTTTGTTCAATTTCCAACTGATCGGCTTCCACCATTAATTTGTCATTGGCGGCTTCGTTGGCAGCATGGACGGCCAGTTGTTTTAATTCGGTCAAAACTCCTACAACCTCAGCAAGTCCGCCTTCAGCTACTTGAAAGAGGCTTGCTGACTGCTCGTTGTTTTTATAGGTCTGATTCATTCCGGTGTAGAGATTTTTGAGGATATCAGCCAAATAAACTTCACCGGGTGAATCTGCAGCGGAATTGTGTATATGCCCCGAGGCAAGCTGCCTGATGGATTTGTTGACTTCATTCAGGCGGTTATCGGTGTGCCTGAGTGCGGTCTGAGATGTTACGTTGGTGCTGATTCTCATCTTGGTTCTTTAACAATCATTTCGGTTCATGATGAAACCTCAGTTGTCTTATCGGACCGTGAAAAAGAAACTTTAATCCTGGATTCACTTTTTTGGATTTCTGGAAACCCTAGGGGCTTATAACAGGATATTGGTTGGGAAAGGAAGAGTTAGGGAAACCGGTGCCTGGAGACGTATTTCTCTATTGTGTCGATTCCTGGCTCTGGTTTTCAGAAACAGGAGGGATTTCATTGCTGGTCAGGTAGTGATCAATCCAGTTGACGATGATCAGGATCATTCCGATGACGGCAAAACTGATCAGATAATTGCGGAGGATTCTCGGCATGATCAATCCAACAGAAGTTTAGAATCCTTTTGATCAGCTTTTAAAATCATTCGGATTTGCAGAACACCATCAACCAGTTGCCATTCATGTTTCTGGATCAACAAATCCGGAGGCAGGAGAAAATTTTTTTGGAAATAACCGGAGGGCCGATGGCGTTCCAGAAATTCAACCTCTTCATCCGCACATAGATTTGGGAACTCTCCGGAGATGATGATTTCGCCCCGGTTCAATTCTACCTTCAGTTCCTGTTCGAGAACTCCAGGAAGGTTAACGTTGAGAAAGAGGTATTCATGTTCCAGGTAAAGATCATAATCCAGATCTATTGATTGCTCATTAATATTTGAATCTTTGTTTCTTTGTTGAAGTTCCAGGATTCTATTTTCCTGTACCTGACCGCGATCTTTATAAAATTCCAGTGTGGTTTCTTCCATTTTCAGAAGTCTTTTGGGATTAAGCCATATTCACTTGCAAAAGGTTCAACACCTCACACAATAACAGTTCAACAATATTTGCGACAGGGCTTTAGGGAGCAAAACGAGGACAGGAAGAAATGGATTATGAATAACGATTTATCTCACTGGAAACGTTTTCTGGAATGGTTTTGCCAGAGCGATGGAACGGGAATCAGTCTTGATATCAGCCGGATGGGTTTTGATCGGTCTTGGTGGGATTCGATGCAGTCTTCCATGGCAAATGCCTTAGTGGAAATGGAGAAACTGGAAAGTGGAGCAGTCGCCAACCCTGATGAAAATAGGATGGTCGGACACTACTGGCTGAGGAATCCAGATATTGCTCCAAATGATGAGATCAGAGAAAAAATCCGTGAAAACCTGGATTCCCTTCATTACTTTTCTGAACGTGTACTGGATGGAAGGATCAAGCCTCCAAATGCAAAACGTTTCAGCAGATTGTTAATGATTGGTATCGGAGGATCAGCACTTGGCCCACAGTTGCTTTATCAGGCTCTCGAGGGTATTCCCGAAAAAGAAAAATCTTTATCTGGATTGGAGACTTATTTTATAGACAATACCGATCCTGAGGGGATGGCTCGCATTTTTAAAAAAATGGGGGATTCCCTGAAAGAAACCCTGGTTCTCGTCATTTCGAAATCAGGAGGCACGGTAGAGACCCGCAACGGGATGTTGGAAACCCGAAATGCATTTAAAAGCAAAAATCTTAATTTTGCCGGTCAGGCGGTGGCAGTAACAGGAGAGGGAAGTCTTTTGGCTCAGCTTGCCCATTCTGAAGAGTGGTTAGGAGTTTTCCCGATGTGGGATTGGGTCGGGGGCAGAACTTCGGTGACTTCTGCAGTAGGACTTTTGCCGGCCTTGCTTCAGGGGATTGATATTGATGCATTTCTGGAAGGCGCCAAAATCATGGACGGACACACAAGAAATCCCGACATCAGGAAGAACCCTGCGGCCATGTTAGCCTTGATGTGGCATCATGCAGGATCGGGACGAGGAGACCGTGCAATGGTGGTCCTTCCTTACCGTGATCGGCTGGATTGCCTGGCCCGATACCTCCAGCAGTTGGTGATGGAATCCCTTGGTAAAGAAAAGGATCTCATGGGAAAAATGGTGGAGCAGGGCTTGACCGTTTTTGGAAACAAAGGTTCAACCGATCAGCATGCCTACGTTCAACAGTTGAGAGAAGGACGCTCCGATTTTTTCGCAACCTTTATTGAAGTCCAAGAAGAAGGCGTTGAGGATTCAATTGAAGTGGAACCGGGAATTCATTCGGGAGATTTCCTTCAGGGATTTCTGCTTGGGACCAGGGAAGCGCTTTCTGAAAAAAAGAGGCCTTCCCTCACCTTGACACTGGAACGTCTGAACGCGAAAACCCTTGGTTCATTGATCGCCCTTTTTGAACGTAGTGTCGGCCTTTATGCATTTTTGATCGGAATCAATGCTTACCACCAGCCGGGTGTGGAATCTGGGAAAAAAGCCGCCGCTGAAATCGTTGCCTTGAAAAAAAATCTGTTCTCAATCCTCGAGAATGAGCCTGCTCAGAATTTCAGTGTTGAAGAACTTGCACACATCACAGAGAAGCAAGATGCTGCCGATTTGATCTTCAGTCTGCTGGAGTCATTAAGAATGAATGGGAGGATCAAAGGAACATCGGAAGCTGAACCTGATTTGAGAAGGTACTCAGCCAAATCCTGAATAAATTCTTGGAAGAATCATTAGTCTGAAGATTGAAAGATCCATCCACCCGTTTTCTTGTTATCCATTTTTTTCTGGAATTGAAGTCCAAACCTGGAAGCACGCCTAAGCCCCCTTCAATTCTGGGGGATTTCCGGGAAAGATCGCTGTTTACCCAACTTCTTCAGGGACTGGTTCGTTATGACCGCTTGTTGGAAGAAGAGATAAAGCGACGACTTCTCAGGAACAAAAAACTGCAAAAGTCTGTTTCCGCAATCCTTAAGCTGGGGATTTTCGAACTCCTCTTCATGGAGAAAATTCCTGCCAGAGCCAGTCTCCATCAGGCAGGCTGGTTGTCTGAAAGGTTTCGGGTGAAGGCCGCTAAACCCATGATCAACGGAATCTTAAGAAAACTGCTGGAGGAACTGGATCAGGGATATGACCCGAAAATGACTCACAGTTTCGAAATCTATCATTCCTTCCCTTCCTGGATGCTTGAACGTTGGAAAACCCAATATGGTGAGCATCAGGCACTGGAATTATGTCAGTTTTCCAACCAGTTTCAGGGGGTTCATCTTCTGCTTCATGATCCTGAAAAACAAAACCTTGTCTTGAATGAGTTTTCAGACCTTTCCTTTGCTTATGAGCCTCATGCTGTGATTCCCAGGATGTTCGTTCTGCATGATGGAAAGGGATTCATAAAAACCAAGGCTTTTCAAAAAGGGTGGATCAGCGTGATCGATCCCTCGAGTGTCTTGTTCATGTTGTGGGCAGCCCCCTTTTTTCAGGGAAAGGTTTTGGATGTTTGTGCTGCTCCAGGAGGCAAATCTCTAATGATTGCTGCGCTGGGTAAAGTCGATTCTCTCTACCTGAATGATGTTTCACGCCACCGGATAAAACGGATCCAGGAAAACATTCAAAGAACCGGCATTTCACCCTCCGCGATATTGCAGTCTGATGGGGAGAAACTTCCTTTTGATAAACACCATTTTGACACGGTTCTGATCGATGCACCCTGTTCTTCAACCGGGACGATTCAAAAAAATCCTGACATCAAATGGACTGCCTCCGAAAAAACACTGCTCAAGCATTTGGAATTACAAAGACAACTTCTGGATGAAGGGGCAAGAATCCTCAAACCGGGGGGTACCTTAATTTACTCTACATGCTCCCTGGAAGAGGAGGAAAATCAAAATCAGGTAGAATCATTTTTGGCCAGGCATACTGGATTTTTTATGAAAAAACGTCCGAGTGATTCGGCATTTTTTGAACTTGATGATTGGACGAATGAAGACCACTCCTTTTTCCAAATACTAACTGGCTCAAAATGGGGAGGGTTTTTCGGTGCTGCAATCTCCTGTGACCATGCTTAACGCAATTTTTTGGCCTTGCATTTGCAGGACCCATGCGGTTCATTATTACGCTTAAATTTATTCATTGATGATGCTTCTCGATTAAATCAAGACAGACAAACTATGGAAGAAATCAGAAAAATTCTTTTAGAAGAAAAGGAAAAAATCGGTCAGGAATTCAAATCAAGACAGATCAATCAATTCAATGTTGAAAGAGATGTCGGAGATGAAGTTGACAATTCCGTAGTCGAACAAGAACGGGAGTTGAATCTATTGTTACAGGATCGAGAAAAGCAACACCTTGAAGCCATTGAAGAAGCACTGCAAAGAATTGAAACAGGGGAATATGGTTTTTGTGATGAATGTGGAGACCAGATCGACCAAAAAAGACTTATGGTTATGCCTCTTGCCCAACTTTGCATCACCTGTCAGCAGAATGAAGAACGTCTTGGAAATATCAGCTCTTTTTCCAGGCTTCCCCAGCAATCTTCCGCAATGCGTGATGATTGATTGGATTAAAACTCGATTAAGTTCAACTCAAGGGATAGGAGAACGCTACAATCTGACCAATTGATCCTGATTTAATATTGGGAATCCTTAATCGAATTAGGCTTTTGGAAAACCTGCCACCGTTGAAATCAATTGGCCGACCTCTTTAATTACGACGCTGGTGAACTTCTGATTTTCATCCTGGTACTGGTCCGTATCAGTGGTATCATTGCTACTGCCCCGATGCTGGGCAGCAACAACATCCCCGTCCAAATCAAAGCTGTTCTGATCCTCATTTTGGGATTGATCATTCAGCCCTTCATCGATTTTCCCAGAGTTTTACCAAACCAACCTTCGGAATATGTGCTTCTGATTTTTTCCGAATTACTGATTGGCTTAGTGATGGGTCTGGTTGGGAGATTCATGTTTGCTGCCATTGAGTTTGCAGGTACGGTGGTGGGATTTCAGATGGGTTTGAGTATGGCGAACATGTTTGATCCCATGTCCCAACAGCAGATTTCGATGCTTGCGCGTTTTGAAACTGCAGTGGCCATGTTGGTTTTTCTGGTGATGGACCTTCATCTGGTTATTGTCCAGGCAATGGTCAGGAGTTATTCCCTCCTGCCGCCCGGTGGTGCAGCGATGAGTAATGATCTGGCTAGAGAGATCCTCGGTCTTTCCGCTTCTGTTTTTGCCATCGGCCTTCAAATTGGTGCCCCCTTAATTGTCGCGTTGTTTCTATCAAATATGATCATCGGTCTCTTAGCAAGATCGGTCCCCCAGATACAGATTTTTGTGGTGGGTTTTCCATTGACGCTTTTGCTTGGTTTTGTGTTTCTGATGTTTGGTATCCCATTCCTGGTGATGGCATTCAGGAGGATGTTTGCTATGCTTGATAATCAGTTGCTGGAAATGCTTCGGGTATTAGGATTGAGTTAGATAAAATCGGTCCTTAGGAAAGGAATAAATAAAATAACCGGCACATGGCAGAACAAGAAGGACAGGAGAAAACTGAAGCTCCAACGGAGCGCAAACGTCAGAAATCCAGGGACGAAGGACAAGTCGCATTCAGTCGGGAACTCCCCTCTGCGGCTTTGCTTGCAGGCTGTACCTTAATCCTGTTGTTTACCAGCCCCCTCATTTTCGATTCCGCAATGAGGATGATGAATGGCTCCTTCTCTGAAATGGTTCTTTCTGAAGAACTGACCATTCCTCTGCTTTACAAGGTTTTTTCAGACGCACTTTCCACTTTTCTGCCTTCTCTGATCCCTCTTGCCTTGACCCTGTTTTCATTGGCCATCCTGGCCTCGATTCTTCAGGTCGGGATGCGTTTCACCATCAAGGCTCTTGCTCCAAAATTCAATAAAATCAGCCCGCTGACCGGGATTAAACGACTTTTTTCGACCCAGTCTCTGGCAGATTTTCTCAAAAGTCTGGGAAAGATGGTGATCATTGGGTTCATCGGTGTTTATCTATATATGGATAAATTGAATGAGATCAATGGTCTTTCCGTGAGTACTCCTCAGGAAATCATGATCTTCAATTTTACGGCACTTGCGGAAATTTCGGGGATGATTGTTCTTGCCCTGGTGGCCATTGCCATTTTCGATTTTGTCTACCAAAAATGGCATCATGAACAACAGTTGAAAATGACCAAACAGGAGGTCAAAGAGGAGAATAAACAGACTGAAGGGGATCCCCAGTTGAAACAGCGGATTCGTCAGATCCAACGGGAAATGTCGAATGCTCGGATGATGCAGGAAGTCCCGAAAGCAGACGCATTGATCGTCAACCCGACTCACTTTTCGGTTGCCCTGCAATATGACCGTGAGGTAATGGAGGCTCCGACAGTGATTGCCAAAGGTGCGGATTACCTGGCTTTGAGGATGCGAAATGTGGCACGTGAAAATGATGTTCCGATTCTTGAAAGACCGGCACTGGCCCGTGATTTGTATTCAAGCGTTGATATTGGTGAAAGCATTCCAGAAAGATTTTACAAGGCAATTGCGGAAATTCTGGCATACGTCTATCGATTGAAGAGTGCTTAAATGATAGGACGCTAAAGATTGGAGGAGGGGTTATTTTAATCAAAAAACCAGCATTTCACGATAAAAGGAATTTCTGGTGGTTTTATCTGAGAACCCACTTGCCTTTTATTGTAAATGATTGCAATGTCACACATCCCTGAAAATCTTCCTGGGATGAGAATCCAACAAAAGAAACTTCATTAAGGAATCCACTGTGGCCGCCGGCTCCAGCATCCCCCTGAATAATGTAATCAAGAACTCCGACGTTGCATTAGCTGGCGGCGTGATCGGCATGTTGCTGATCATGGTGGTTCCACTACCAGAAATTATCCTTGATCTGATGATCGCTTTGAGCATCAGCATCGCGGTCCTGATATTATTTGTATCCCTATTTACCGGAAGCGCACTCGAGTTTTCTTCTTTCCCCAGTGTGCTCCTGATTGCAACCTTATTCAGGTTGTCGATCAATATTGCCTCCACCCGTTTGATTTTATTGGAAGGCCACCAGGGTGCTGGGGCTGCAGGATCGATCATTAATGCATTTGGCGAATTTGTGGTCGGAGGAAACCAGATTGTTGGAATCATCGTCTTTCTGATTTTGGTGATCATCAATTTTGTCGTGATCACCAAAGGTACTGGCCGTATCGCAGAAGTTGCAGCGAGGTTTACCCTGGACGCCATGCCTGGGAAACAAATGGCCATTGATGCTGATTTGAACGCGGGACTGATTGATGATTCTGAAGCAAGGACACGCCGAAGAGTGATTCAGAGAGAATCGGACTACTTCGGTGCTCTCGATGGAGCGAGTAAATTTGTTAGAGGCGATGCGATTGCGGGTTTGCTCATCACTGCGATCAACATTCTGGGTGGACTCCTCGTCGGGGGAACGCAGTACAGTATGTCTGCCGGAGATGCCTTTGATTCTTATGCCACCCTTACCATCGGTGACGGACTGGTTTCTCAAATCCCGGCACTGATCATTTCAGTCGCGGCTGGTATTGCCGTGACCAAGGCTTCCAGCGAAAGCAAGCTTTCGATTGATCTACAGACCCAGATTTTCAGTAACGTTCAGGCACTTTATGTGGTAGCTGCAGTTCTCTTTGCCTTTGCTCTCATTCCGGGTCTTCCGGTTGTCCCATTCATGTTGCTTGCGATTGTGACTTTCTTTCTGGCACAAGCATCAAAACGCAGTAACGAGCGAGTTGCTACGGAAGAACAGGAAGCGGAACAACTTAGAATTCAGCAGGAAATCAGTGAAGAACCGGAAGACATTGCTTCACTGCTGCCCATCGATATCCTTGGGCTGGAACTGGGATATGGTCTGATTCCTCTGGTTGATGAAGAGCAGGACGGGGAACTGTTGAAACGGATCAAAGCCATCCGCAGACAAATCGCAATTGATTATGGGTACATCGTTCCTCCCCTTCACATCAAGGACAATCTGGAGTTATCTCCAGGAGAATACTCTATCACCATCAAGGGGATTGAAGTGGCTCGCAGTGAGATGATGGTGGGGCATTTCCTGGCGATGAAAACTGGGGATGTGGACGAGGAAATCCCCGGAGTGGATACCGTAGAGCCTGCCTTTGGTCTCCCTGCAGTATGGATTGCTGCGGAAGATGAAGAGCGGGCTCAATTTTCGGGATACACGGTTGTTGACCTGCCGACGGTGTTGGCGACCCATATTACAGAAATACTGAAAAACCACGCCTTTGAATTCATCGGCAGGCAGGAAACCCAGAAACTGTTGGATTCCCATTCGCAAACCGAACCGAAAGTCGTAGAAGAATTGGTGCCAAATGTTGTGTCCCTCGGCATCGTTCAGAAAGTATTGCAGAATCTGCTTAAGGAGCAGGTTTCCATCCGTGATCTTCATACCATTCTTGAAACTCTTGCGGACGTTGGAAACCTCACCAAGGACGCAGATCTCCTCACGGAACATGTGAGGCAGGCGCTTTCACGGCAAATCACCCGTCAGTACCAAACACCGGATGGACTGCTTCCATTGATTACCATGAATCAAGAACTGGAAAACCAGGTTGCAGGAGCAATTCAGGATTCCGGGCAGGGGGCATACCTCGGATTGAATCCCAATGTTGCCCAGGCCATCATCAATGGACTGGATGAAAAGATGGAACAGTTCAGTTTCAATAATTACCAGCCCTTGCTTTTATGTTCCCCTTTGATTCGACCGCACATGAAAAAACTGGTTGAACGTTTCATCCCCAATCTGGTGGTACTTTCTCATAATGAGGTTGCCCAGGATGTTCGAATCGAGGCGTTAGGAGTTGTTGATATCACTGGCTAAAATGCCTCACTATGATTCATCCTTTTGCTTTCAATAATATTTGTGTGAGTCGATTTCTGGGATATTGACTTTCGCTTTGAACGAAAACCGATAATTTATCTACTTTCCTGTTTTTGATTCAAAATAAATTGATTCAGAGCTTTTACTAATGGACCTCAAGAGATACAGAGTCAACAACATCCAGGAAGCTCTGCAATTGATTAAAAAAGACCTGGGCCCTGAAGCGGTCATTGTCTCAACACGCCAGGTCAAGGAAGGAAAGGGGACCTTCGGGCTTTTCGGAAAAACGGTGCTTGAGGTCACTGCCGCCCTGGACCAGGAGCAAAAATCTGCACCTGCCAAAACCCCTCCACCGACTCAGGCAGCTGCTGCGGTTGCCTATGGAATCAAAGATCAGGAAACACAGCCCTCTTCCAATGTGGTCCCATTTCGCTCAACCTCCACCAAAGATTCGCAATCGCTCATTCTTCCCATTCAAAAGGATGTCCAGGAACTGAAGGAAAGCATTGATGAAATCAAAATCAAAACGGCAACCTATGGTGATCATGTCATCAATCAGTTGAAACATGAACTTGGTGAAATGCGGCATATGCTGCATATGATTGTTTCTCAGTCGGTTCATCACGATGATCTTCATTTGCCGGAAAATCTGATGATTCTGTTTCAGCAAATGAAATTTGGCGGGCTGGAAGAAAAATTCGCTCGAAGGGTGGTCTTAGAAGCTCAAAAGAATATTTCCGAGGAGGATCTTCAGAATTTCTCCTACGTGAAGATTTTTCTTGCGAGGATGTTGATGAAAATCATCAAAACCACCAACGGCATTGAAAATATTGAGCAGTCACAAAAAATCGTTTCATTGATAGGACCGACAGGGGTAGGTAAAACCACCACCGCAGCAAAAATTTGTTCTGAACAGATCTTACAATACAAACGCAAAGTAGCACTGATCACAGTTGATACCATGCGTATTGCAGCAGTCGAACAACTGAGAGCTTATGCCAAAGTAATCAATGTCCCTCTCAGCATTGTCTCCGATAAAGTGGAATTGGACCGGGCCATTTCAAGTTATGCGGATTATGATGTCATTGTGATTGACACCGGTGGATGTTCACAAAGGGATGAAACCCAGATGTTTGAACTACGCGATATTTTTGACGAACGCGGAAGACTCCACAATATACTGGTTTTGAGTGCGACCACTAAGGACAGTGACACGAATGAAATTACTCGAAAATTTGGCAGCATGCCGCTGGACAGCATTGTTTTTACCAAGTTGGATGAGAGCTCGTCCTATGGCAGCATTTTCAATCACGCCATTCGTTTCAAAAAACCTGTCTCCTATTTGACCACGGGGCAGAATGTTCCTGAAGATATTGAATTGGCTACCAAAGAGCGGCTCGTCGATTTACTTCTTCATATATCCGGATCCTGATTGACCCTTCGATCCCATGTTTTCTGTTTTTGGAAATTTCGGCATCCTGCTTGAATCCCTTAAAAAATCAGTTTAGGATCGGGATAGGTCCGGATGACCCCTCTTCCTGTCTTCTTTTAAAAATTATTTAACAAAGATGAGTACCGCTAATCCTTACACAGAACTAACCCAGCAGACTCGGGAAGATCTTGTATTGGAGCATGCTCCTCAAATAAAACGGATTGTGACGCGGATGGCAGCGCGTTTCCCTCCGGGAGTGGATCAGGAAGAACTCTATCAGGCTGGGATGATGGGATTACTGGATGCCTTGGAAAAGTTCGACGCTACCAAAGAAGTCCAATTTAAAACCTACGCAGAATTCCGGATCAAAGGAGCGATCCTCGATGAACTCCGAGAAATGGATTGGGTCCCTCGGTCTGTCCGTGCTGCAAGTAATGAATGGGAAGGAGCCTGGCGTGAAAAAGCTTCGGAATTGGGACGGGAGCCCACCGATACGGAAATGGCTTCGCAGATGGACCTTTCTATCAGTGAATATCATCAATTTCTGAACAAGGCTAACCCCATTCCTCTTATTTCAATTGAGGAATTTAAAACCCATACCGATGATTCAGAAACAGCAAACCTTCTGGAAATCCTGTCTGATCCTGATTCCAAGGATCCCTTCTCCCTGGTTTCTCTTCAGCAGATGCAAACCAAACTTGCGGATGCGATTCTTAAACTGAATGAGCAGGAACAGTTGGTTTTATCCCTGTATTACGATGAGGAAATGAATTTAAAGGAAATCGCCCAAATTCTTGGTGTGGTCGAATCCAGGGTGTCCCAAATTCGGACCAAGTCGATTCTAAAATTAAGGGCGATGCTTCAGCAAATGTTGAAAGATTGAAAAGCCTTCCTCACCTTTCCACTTCTGGTATCAGGCAGGAAAACTTTTCTCATCTTATTCTTTGAGCCAAGCCTGGTAAGAACTCCTCACAGACAAATACCCGTTTAACATCCCGTCTTCGTAATTGAATATCGGGTCACGCTCCAGTTCCGGAAAATCCTGGGGATTCCTGATATCTTCGGGAGTCAAATGAGGAATCCTATCTCGAGCAAGTTTGAGTAATTTATTCTGTTGGTGAATAACCATTTCATCCAGCATTTTAAGAAAATGGTCTTCATCCCTCATCGCTAAACAATTTGGAAATATGGAAAAGACTTATTTTCGTTGTGCATCCATTTCGTGGATCTTGGATTCTACTGTCTGGTAAAGGGGAGGGATATTGGCCAGTTCCGTTTCGGCATCCAGCCGTATTTTCTGAAGTTGAAGATATTTTGTGGTCCAATCCAAAGCATTTTGAACTGCCTGTTCAGGAAGGCCTAGTTTGGCTCCAAGTGCCTTCAGAAATTCAACTTCACTGGTACTGATTTTACTGTCTGCGGCTACGATGGATGCAAAATAGTAGAGAAGCTCACCTACATATTTTCGGTCTGTGGTGAGATTGGGCAGTTCCATATAGTTTCTTTGTTGCGCATTTTCCAACAATTCGGCTCTTTCACTTTCATCAATCAGGATCACCGCATCATGCATATAAGGCATTTCATTTGGATCTAACTTCCCGTCTATATTGATCATATTGACCACTGCACGTGCCAGCCACCGCCTCCCCTCAGGGGTCAGGTTGTTGATGAAATCAGGTTCAAGACGCAAAGCGTACATAAAATCTCCTTGTTTTTAAAAGACATCAATTGATGGAAAATAGCTTCCTGCTTTTACAGCTTTAAAATAGAATCAACCGTTGATTTTGCAAGATTATTTTATATGTGAATATAGAACTAAAATAAAAGGGTTGGGAGTTTTCTGATTTTCCCTGAAAACTGTTTACAGCTATAAAGATAGAATTCCGAAATAATTGAATTATCTCGCATGGTTGAGAATTTTTTTAATAACGAATAATCTTCACAATCTTTTGAAATTCTTTGTAACTCGTTTGAGTTTTTTTGCAGAATATAAAGATCTTGTCCGGTAAGTTCTATATCGTGATACCAATATTCAAAAATAACAGGATGATAATCAGGACCATTAATGGATAAGGACGGTTTTAACGGTTTAAGGTGATACTCCAGCATAGACGGTATTTGGTAGTTATTGTAAGAAATAGTGCGAATTTCAGAGTCTAATTGCGAGTCATAGAACTCTTTTATTTCTCCTGGAAATGAATTAAATGCATAATATCGATTGGTAATATCGTTTTTTTTAATTTCCCAAAAATCAAATAATGTATGACCCAACACAGTAAACATGATCAATGTCGATAAAATAAGACTTCCAGGAAACACATAACCCATACGAAATTTTTTCCAAATTGAAGTGATATGAATGGGAACTAATAACAATAAACTGATGTACGCAAATCCTCCCCAATTTGCTTCCAAGTTGGATTTTAACGATTGGTAAAAAATATACATCAAAGCCACAATCCCAAGAACTGAAAAGAAAGTAGAATATTCTGTTCTATTTTCAGAAGGATTGTTTTCCTGTTTTATCTTCAAAGCATGAAAGCAGAGAATGAAAATGGTGGGGAAGAGTAGAAGTATTTGTGAAATCCAAAACATGATAAATGATTCAACACTACTTTTACGTGATAGAAGATTCGTTGCAGTTACTAAGAACGGGAAGTCATGGGAGTAATTCCATATTAAAAATGGACTATAGATTAATGCTGAAAAAATGAAGGATATCCAGAGATGGAAATTCTTCAAATATTCTAATCTTCTCACTGAAATTATGATGTAAAATAACATCCCTATGCCAAGCCAAATTGCAGAAACCTTGGACAGCGCTGCGATTCCTAAAAATAATCCTCCTACATAGAAAAAATAATTTTTCTCAAAAAAACCTTTAGCGTAAAATAGAAGTGCCAATGTTCCGAAAATGAACATCGGCGTGTCAATCGTTGAAACAATCGACATCGTGAAAGTCGCAGGTAATAACTGGTAGATTAAAAAAGCAGTCCATGCTGTCCTGATTCCAAATCGGTTCTTCATGAATAAAAAGACTGCAACCGAAACGAACTGCATTCCGATTAAACCAAAAAACCGGATGGCCAGGGCACTTTCACCCAGCAGGGGAGAAATCAGAGCATAAATCCAGGGAAGAAAAGGACCATGTTCAGGATAGCCAAAATCTGGTTTTTTGGACCAGAGATAATAATAAACTTCATCATCAAGAAGGGGTGCTTTGTAACTGAAATAGCACTTAAGAATAAATGCAACGAAGACTAACCCACCAAGATAAAAGATTTCCTTTCGGGTCAGATTATGCTGCATTCGTCTTCAGGAAAAAACAATAACAATGAAAATTTAATTATGAAATGGGTTGAAGTGCTAAAGATTCTTTAATTTTAAAAAAATCTTCTCAGGCAGTGTTCTTATAATGAGCATGATCCAAAACCAAAAAAAAGGAGTGTAAAGCACAGGCTGGTTTTTTGAAACGGCACGAAGAATGTCTGAAGCCGTTTTTTCAGGAGTTGAGGTCAATGCAGGAGGCAGGTTCAAATTTGCGGTCATCGCGGTTCGGACAAAACCTGGTTTGACAGTCAGGACTTTGACTCCGGAACTTTGCATTCGTTGTCGAAGGCCCGAAAGAAATTCCGTGAAACCTGATTTTGCACTTCCATACCAGTAATTACTGGCCCTGCCGCGATCTCCGGCAACAGAACTGATGCCGACAAGTACTCCATAACCTCGTTCCATCATCGACTGGGCAAGCGTTTCAAATATCATTGCTGGCCCGGTCAAATTGGCTTTGATCAAGGTAACCAACCGCACATAAGACAAGGTCTGGAAGAGGATCCAGGTTTTTCAGGAACGATTTAATTGATTTGACTGATTCCAGATTCACTTCTAACAGATCAACGTTGATCGCACCCCTTATTAATAAGTCTTCTTTTATTTTCTCTAATGAATCTGTTTCACGGACAGCCAGCGTTAAAGCACAGGATTGTTCTGCATAAAGACGAGCCGTTGCCGCAGCAATGTCAGATTTGGATCCTAATACCAAAATGTTTTGTAAGGTCTTCTTCAATGGACTAAACCAAGCCTTTCTGCCTGAATGGAAGTATAACGATTTTCTGGATCAATTCTTTTTTTCTCTGCCTTAAACAATCCTAATTGCGGGTAGCCTTCTTCAAACATGGTTCTGCTCATCCGTGCGTCTTTCGTCAGATAAAGTCTCCCTCCGGACTGAAGAACAATGTCATCAAGTTTTTTAAATAATGCTTCCGTTCCTGTTCGATTGGGAAAATCAAGTGCCAAGGTATAACCCTCTGAAGCAAAAGCAAGGTAAGGTTCGTCACGGGGTCCAAATAATTTCAGAATTGCAAGGAAGGATCCTGTTTTAGCATCTGAGATGCTCTGAAGTAATTTTCTCAAATTATTTGCTCCATCAGGTTTTTTGGGAATCACACAT
>LNZD02000110.1:589-39155 GCA_001469005.2 SAR324 cluster bacterium lautmerah10 | reverse complement strand
CTGGGGCTGTCCGACGACTGCAATGTGGGTGCATCGGATCGGACCTGAAAAGGCCAAGCGCATGATGTTTACAGGTGATAAGATCAGCGGGATTGAGGCCGCCGAGATAGGGCTGGTGTTGAAATCCGTGCCCGATGACCAACTGAATGATGAAGTCGAGGCACTGGCAACGCGCATGGCGACCGTTCCCATCAACCAACTGGCCATGCAGAAGATGGTGATCAATTCCGCTGTCGAGGAAAAGATCAACCAGACACAGCGCCTTGCCACCGTGTTTGACGGCATCACCCGCCATTCACCCGAGGGCTTGAACTTCAAAGCCCGCGTGGAGCAAGTCGGCTGGAAGCAGGCAGTCCTAGAACGGGATGAAGGAACATTTGACTGGTCAAGAAATAAACCAATTCAAGACTAAATCAGGTCATATTGTGTTGCTAGAAAAAATGCTAGCGAAGAGAACATTCGAACCCCGACACGCGAGTTATGATCCCGCTGATCAAACAAAACACCAACTCAGTGCCGCTTCGAACCCTCCAAAGAAACAAGTCCCATGGACGCAGGTCCTTTTTCAATCACCCACACCCCCTTTCGCTGGAAGTCCAAAGCTGACCGTTAAACACTTTCAGCAGTTCCGGTTCGAGGCCCCTGGAACTTGAACCTCGGCTGTTATCGAAACGGTTATCCAAAGGCACTTAACCTTCGGCAAAGAAATGCTAAGCTATTGATATAGCTATTCTTCCTGAATCGGATAAAACCTATGGAAAAAAGATTGGAATGTTTGAGAGTAGGTTCGGACTGCTTTCTGGAAAAAGTCTATATTTCCAGGGCTACACGGCGAGCTTCCGAAATAACAAAGGGGGCCTGGCGCGGTCCTGCGCTGTCTCCAATATTAAGGAATTTTAATCCGGAGTCTTCCAACTCCCTGGCGAGGGTATCCTCAGCAAGATTGGGCGTGGCGAAAACAAGGGAATCGGCTTCCACAAAAGAGGTGCTTCCATCCAGGAATGACAAGATCTCGGCACCTTGTGGAGTCCAGCGGGTGATCGCCGATTCTAGGATGAAACGAACCCCCAGCTGAGCCAATTTCTGTCGAAGAGGATAGTCGGCGGCGGTCCGTTGAAGTTCCTTACCCACCAGTGGATCAGGCGTTATCAAGACCACCTGATGTCCCTCCTCCGCCATTTTGAGCGCGGTTCCGCATCCTTTCCAGTTTCCGCCTTCATCCAAAATCAGCACACGCTTTCCCAGTCTGGCACGGCGGGCCATTACGTCTTCTGCGGAAAAGAAACCTCCATCCTCAATTCCCGGAAGTTGTTCTATATGGGGAATGGCTTTCTGAAAACCGGTATCAGGAGGATAGGATCCGGTGGCAAGCAGGATGAGGTCTGCTGAAAAAGACGAAATTTCTCCCGCTTCCATAAAAGTGTTCAACCTGACTTCAACCCCAAGCTGCTCCAACTGGCGGGCATACCAGTCGAGAAGATCCAGGATTTGCCCCCGTCTGGGCTGCATCCCTGCGAGCCTAAACTGTCCACCTAGCCGGTCTGATGCCTCGGTCAACGTCACTTTGTGTCCCTGTTCCGCAGCCACACGGGCAGCTTCAAGGCCTGCAGGCCCCCCTCCGACCACTAGAACTTTTTGGGGAAATGCTGTTTTCTCAAAACGGTCTCCCCCCCATTCAAATTCACGTCCGGTGGATGGATTGACCAGGCAGGAGATCCAGTAGTCACGGTAACGCCTTCCCCAGCACATCTGGTTGCAGGAAAGGCAGGGCCGAATATCTTCAGGCCGTCCCTCCTTTGCCTTATTGGCGAGGTGAGGGTCGGCTATTTGTCCGCGGACGATGGAAACCAGATCAGCCTGATCGGCTGAAAGCACCGCTTCCGCATTTTCAGGGGTACGGACATGGCTTTCCATGGTCACCAGGGCATGACTAACAGCACTTTTCAGGGTCTGTGACAACTCGGTGGCCAGTCTTTCCGGGTAAAGGAAAGTCGGCATCAGCTTGTAGAAATCAAAATAACTTCCGGTTCCGCAACTGACATAATCGATGAGTTGATCACGGTCATGGAGGGCGATGAGCTCTGCCAGGGATTCCCGCTGCAGAGCAACTTCAAAATCAGGTTCATCGCTGACGGAAATACCGATGATGAAATCGTCTCCGCAAAGCTTTCGGATACGGGTGATGATTTCCCTTGAAAAACGGGTCCGGTTTTCCAGCGTACCTCCCCATTGGTCGTCCCGCCGATTGGACCAGGGGGTCCAGAATTGGTCTACAATTCCGTGATAGGCGGCCCAGACTTCGACCCCGTCGAATCCGGATTCCCAGCATCGCCGTGCTGCTTGAACAAAGCCCTCAATGGTTTCCTCAATTTCTGCCTCAGTCATGGAGTGACTCCCGTCGGAATCATGATAACTCGGCATTCCCGAGGGGGACCAATTCGGATGATAGGAATTGTCCGCATCTCCATGCTGACCCACATGATACAATTGCTGTAGGATCAGTGCCCCCTCCTCGTGAACGGCATCTGTGATTTTTCTGAAATGGGGAATCACCTCGTCGGAGCTATGCTTGAAATTGCCACGTGTCAGCACTGCGGCCGCATGAACCGGTACCGGTTCGATGACCAACATTGCCGCTCCGCCCATCGCCCTTTCGCGGTAATAACCCAAATGCCGTTCACCGGGAATCCCCTGATCAGCCATGTTGGCTGTATGGGCTCCGAAAACGATACGGTTGCGGAGGGTTTTCCCTCTTAGATCAACCGGTGAAAAAAGGCGTGAAAAGGTTGAAGTTGAATTCATAAAGTCATGCAGAGTCTCAGAGCATCATAAATCGCAGCATGGATATTTCTTGAAGAAACCGCGTCACCGATGCGGAAGAGCCGAAAGGCGCCTTTAGGATTAGTCCTGAGTTCCTGAGGTTTTCCATCAATAAGAGCAGCATAATCCACTTCTCCCAGATTGAGGCTTTCGGGTTTCAGTTCAAAATAAAGATCATCCAAGGGCAGGGTGCCATGTTCCACAACGACCTGATCGACTCGCCTCTCTTCGATCCTTGAAGAAAAGTCCGAACCGATATGCGCTACTAATCCTGATCCGTCCCGTCGAACCGCCTTCAATCTTTTACTGATGGTAATTTTAACACCGCAGCGGTCGAACACTTCCGCATAAGCAACATGATTGAGACCGCCAATGTCCGCTCCGAAAAAACGTTCAGGGGTGATGATTTCCAATTCAGCCCCGGAATCCGCAATCCATTCCGCAGCGGCCAGGCCAGGATGAGCGGCATTGTCATCATAAAGAAGGACCTTTTCTGCAGGTTTGATGCTCCCTCCCAAAAGGTCCCAGGTGTTTTGAACGAAGTCCGCTCCTTCAAGGATGTCCGTATTCGGCAGGCCTCCTGTTGCAATGATCACGATTTCGGGATTTTCTGAAAGAACATCCTGTTTTTCCGCAAAGCGGTTGAAGCGGATTTCCACTCCCGCTTTTTCACACATGGAAACACGCCAATCGATGATACCGGACAATTCATTACGTCGGGGAACCCGTGATGCGAGCCGGACTTGCCCCCCTGGCTCATCCGATGCTTCAAAAAGAACCACCTCATGCCCTCGCTCTCCCAGCACTCGGGCTGCTTCAAGACCGGCAGGTCCTGCTCCGACAATAACTGCTTTGTAGGATTGTTGTGCCTTGCTGGTGATCACTTGAGGCATTGTTTTTTCACGCCCTGTCGCCGGGTTGTGGATGCAGAGTGCCTCATGCCCTTCGTAGATCCGATCCAGGCAATAGGTGGCACCGACACAGGGTCGGATTTCATCCTCACGTTTTTCGATGATTTTACGAACGATGTGAGGATCGGCGATATGAGCACGGGTCATTCCGACCATGTCCAGTTTGCCTTCCGCAATCGCATGCCTCGCAGTTGCGACATCCTGGATTCGGGCTGCGTGTAGGATCGGGATCTTCACTTCACTGCGAACTTCCCCACAGAAATCAAGATGGGGTGAAGCAGCCATGCCCTGAATCGGAATCACCTTGGAAAGGACTGAGTCCGTTTCAATATGTCCTCGAATGAGATTGAGAAAATCCACCTTTCCGCTCTGCACCAGCCTGCGGGCAATTTCGACCCCTTCTTCCCGGGAAAGACCAAGTTTCCAGTCTTCATCGGCAACCATACGCAAGCCGACGATGAAATCAGGCCCGACCCGTTCACGGATGGATTCCAAGACCCTCCAGGTGAATCGAAGACGATTGTCCAGAGAGCCTCCCCATTCATCCTCACGCTGGTTGGTGGCAGGGGACCAGAAACTGTCGAAGAGATGACCGTAAGCCTCAATCTCGATTCCATCAAGCCCCCCGGCCTGCATCCGTTCGGCAGCAGAGCCGTAATCACGGATGATGCGTTCCAGATCCCAATCCTCAGCCTCCTTGGGAAAAGAACGGTGAGCAGGCTCACGGACCGGAGAGGCGGAAAGCACAGGAAGCCAATGCTCCTTGTTCCAGTTCGTTCTTCGTCCGAGGTGGGTGATCTGCATCATCACTGCCGCCCCTTCTTGATGAACCGCATCGGACAATTCCTGAAGCCAAGGGACGATTTCGTCCCGGAATGCATGGAGGTTCCCGAAAGCTTCCGGACTGTCAGCAGAAACCACCGCTGATCCTGCAGTCATCGTCAGCGCCAGTCCGCCTTTGGCTTTTTCCGCGTGGTAAAGCCGATAACGTTCCTTGGGCAACCCATCCTCGGAATACGCCGGTTCATGGGCGGTGGACATGATCCGGTTGCGTAACTCAAGGTGCTTGATGCGGTATGGCTGAAGCAGCGGATCTGAGCTCATTGAAAATTCTGATTCTTAAGGAACCGGAATAAGTAGGTTTAATAGGTAGAGCGTCCACCACTGAGATCGAAAACCCCGCCGGTGGTGAATGAATTCTCTGCTGAACAGAGCCAGGTCACCATCGACGCCGCCTCCTCGACTTTGAGAAAACGATTACGCGGAATCTTGCTCAACATGTAATCGATGTGTTGCTGACTGATTTGATCAAAAATCCTTGTTTTTGCTGCTGCAGGAGTGATGCAGTTCACCGCGATGTCATAGGACGCCAATTCCTTTCCCAATGATTTGGTCAGGGCGATGACTCCTGCTTTGGCGGCACTATAAGGTGCAGCATTGGGATTCCCATCTTTTCCGGCAACCGAGGCGACATTGACGATCCTGCCGTAGTTTTGCTCGATCATTACCGGGGATACAGTATGCAGGCAATAGAAAACTCCGGTCAGGTCGATGTCAATCACCTGTTGCCATTCTTCCGGAGGATATTCCCAGACTTTGACCGTGGGACCGGCAATTCCGGCATTGCAGACCAAAATATCAATCGATCCCATAGAAGTTTTTGTTTTTTCGGTAGCCGACTTAACCGAATCCAAGTCGGTAACATCAACCACAACCGCCTCTGCCTTGCCCCTTGATTCAAGTGAGCGGGCTGTTTCCTCAACCAGTTTTTGGTCACGGTCCCAGAGGGAAACCGAAGCTCCGGAATCGAGCATTCTTTCCGCAATTGCCAGGCCGATTCCCTGGGCGCCTCCTGTGATAACAGCAACCTTTTCATTCAGATCAATTTGATTCATTTGTGTTCCTCAATTTTTCAAAATTAAAGTGAAATCATTCCATTCATTTTTTGAATGAATTTGGACCAATCAACTCCCTGTTCTATTTTACCTGTTCTTTGGCTTTCCCAGTTTTCAAACCATAATCCGACATTTTTAGCCGAACCCTTTCGATTTCATCCCCGGAAAGTAGCTTTGCTTCTCTTCCCGTGGACAGAATCAGCAAATACTGTTTGGCCAGGGTTTCCACCTCCCCTGCAAGCCAAAGGGCCTTCCCAAGGCTCGCCCCCGTTGCAATCACTCCATGATGGGCAAGCAGACAGCATTTCCGGTTTTCCAGGGCTTTCAAAGCATGCTGGGATAATTCTTCAGTTCCAAAAGTAGCATAGGGCGCACAACGAATGTTCGGCCCCCCTCCGGCTGCCACCATGTAGTGAATGGCAGGGATTTCCATTTCCTGGATGGCCAATGCGGTTGCATGATTGGAGTGGGTATGAACGACAGCATTAACATCCTTACGGTTTTTCTGGATAGCCAAATGAAATCTCCATTCGCTCGAAATTTCCAACTTCCCTTCTACCTTTCCATTCCAACTTTGGTGACAAATATCCTCCGGTTGAAGTTCCTCATAAGGGATCCCCGTTGGAGTCAGGAGAATCCCCTCTTTCCATCTTACACTGATATTTCCTGAGGTTCCCTGGTTGATATCCAACTCATTCATCCTGATTCCGGTACGAATGATTTCCTCACGAATATTTAGTTCAGTTTCATCCATGATCTATGATTTAGAAGTAAATGCATCAAAAAATTTAAATGAAGAATTTCTAGAAAGCCTGGAAATTTTCAATTCAGGACACCTCAATCATCTAAAGTATGAGAGGTCATTCCAAGTCGGATCATCTCATGTCATGGTACGTTTTCATCGTTCCAATGATCACCTCGTTATATTTTTCAAATTGTTCATTCCAGATTCCTCCCTGATTTGGCTCAAAGTATTCCAGGTCCGCTGATTCTGCGATGATCCTCCTGGCTTGCTCGTGATTTCCTATCTCGCCAAGAGCCATCAATTGGACCATGGCATTACCGATGGAGGTCGCCTCGGCAGGACCTGCGACAACTGGAATCTGCATGGCATTGGAGCAGAACTGATTGAGCAAACGGTTCTTTGATCCGCCTCCGAGCACATGCAGGGTTTTTACTTCCACCCCGGAGACCTTGATCAAAATTTCAAGAAAATAGCGGTACTTCAGAGCCAGGCTCTCATAAATGACACGAAGTATTTCTTCCCTGCTTTCCGGGACATACTGTCCTGATTGACGGCAGAATTCTCTTATCCTCAAAGGCATATCTCCCGGGGGATGAAACTCTGGAAGGTCAGGATCAATGAAGGCTTTGAAAGGAGCTGCGGATTCCGCCATGAAAACGGTTTGCTCGTAACTCACGGGGTTCCCCTCTTCGGCCCAGGTTTTTACCGATTGCTGTACAAGCCACAATCCAGCGATATTTTGCAGGAAACGATTGGTCCCTCCGTAACCTCCCTCATTGGTGAGGTTCGCTTCAAGAGCCTGATCATTGAGAATCAGTTCATCCAGTTCGATCCCGAGCAAACTCCAGGTTCCGCTTGAGAGGAATGCAGAATCCCGTGTGTTCGATGGCACTGAAACTACTGCACTAGCCGTGTCATGACAGGCAGGTAGGATTACGGGAATCTTTTGGTAATTCCCGATTTTTGTTCCAGGCTTCAGGACATCCGGGAAAATTTTATCGGGAATTCCTAGGGCTTCCATGGTTTCAAAATCCCAATCCTGCTTGTTCGGATTGTAAAGCTGTTGCGTCGTAACATGGGTATATTCGCAGGATTTGTTTCCAGTCAACCAGTAATTGAAAAGGTCGGCAATTGTCAAAAAAGTATCGCAGGCCTCTAAAACCGGACTCTTCATCTTTGCCAGGTATGCAAGCCGGTAGAGGCCATTGAGTAAAATGGATTGGTTCCCAGTTCTTGCAAAAAGTGTTTTTCTGGAGACACGTTGAAAAACCCATTCCATCATCCCTTCTGAGCATTTATCACGGTAGTGAAGCGGATTACTAAGCAGCTTTCCATGACAATCGAGCAAGGCAAAATCCACCCCCCAACTGTCGATCCCAAGAGAATTGACAGAACTCGATTTCGCAATCCCCGATTGGATCTCACGCCATAGAGAAAGCACATCCCAATAGGTGGTGCCTGATGCTTCGACAGAAAGATTGGGGAAACGGTGAATTTCTTCCAGGTAAAATTTAACCCCATCGAAATCCATTTTTATGACCCGCCCGGATTCTCCTCCTAAATCGATTGCCAGGACCGAAATTTTATTCACTGATTTTCCTCTATATAAGATTTTATTTTTTACCAAATATTTTTTACTTTTTTTCCATTTTATTTACTTCATCAATCATTTTTTTCTTTAATAAAATCAAAGACAATTGATTTGTATTAACTGGAATCGATATTTCATAAATTTGTTATAACCATAAATTAATCGGCATTAATTTTTCCAATACAATCTTTTTCATTCTCAAATGGCTTTAAAGAAAATTTGATTTTCTATTCTAGATCATATATCAAACTTATATATAAGATTTTAATTGTTTGGAGTAAGTTTATGGAAGAAATCAATCGACCACAATCTTTGAAAGAAATTGCAGCAGAGCGAATCCGCGAGGCTATTGTTGAAGGCCGTCTTAAAATGGGGGAGTCTTTGTCCGAAAATTTTCTGGCGCAGAATCTCCAGGTCAGCAAGACCCCCATCCGGGAGGCCCTTTCACTTCTCAACATGGAGGGACTGGTCAACATCGTACCCCAGAAAGGGACTTTTGTCTTTTCCATGGAAAAGCCGGAGATCATTGAACTATGCGAACTACGTTTTGCCTTGGAATCACTTGCCTTGAGATATTCTCATGAGAGAAACAGAGAACCCTTCCTCAAGGATCTGGAAAGACTATTCAAATTGATGAGAAAAAACCAAAAAAAAGAAAATCAGATGAAATACCTGGAATTGGATGATCAATTCCACAAGTCGTTTTTCAATCACTGCGAAAACCGTTACATGAAAGACACCTACCGGATGATCAATGCGCGGGTCGCGGCTTTGAGGAACTACATTTCCGGAGAAGTCGAGACACAACCTCAACAATCACATGAACAGCATGAAAGCATTCTGGAAGCCCTTAAAAAAAATAATATTGATGAATGCATGAAAATTCTTGAAAACCACATCATCAACTGGCTGAAAAAGGTAGACATTCATCCAGCTTACGCAGATAAGAATAACTAAGATATCTTTTTTGAATTTCTGCTTTCAAGCAGACAGGAGGGGAAAAAGGAGGGATAAAGGCTGGCGGAAGCCAGCCTCCTCAATCTGATTAACGCTTCATGTTGATCAGGTCAGAAATCATCTCATCTGAGGTGCTGACCGTTTTGGCGTTCGCCTGGAAGGCACGCTGCGATTCAATCATCTTCACAAATTCCTGGGAAAGATCGACATTCGACTGTTCAAGGCTCATGCTTCGGACTTCCCCAAAACCGGCGGTTCCCGGTTCACCTGTAACTTTTTTACCTGAACCCAGGGTTTCCTGGAGAAGGTTGTCGCCGATTTGGGCCAATTTTCCAGAATTGTCAAATTTGGTAAGAACGATTCTACCAATCGGCCGGGTATAACCAGAATCAAAAACACCGGTCACGGTTCCATCACTCTCAACATAGATGTTGTCTAGGGAACCTGAGGGATTTCCATCTGCGGAAGTACGCAATACATTGTAACGACCTGCAAACTGCGTGATGCCGTCAAGTCCGGTCCGTGGATCGGTAGGATCATCCGGATTGAAACCATCTCCCAGATGGACTCCTAAGATAATCGGTTCTTCACCGTTGAACGGAACTGCAAACTGAGGCACACCACTGGCCGGATCAACTGGTTGTGGAACAAGCCTGGGAGGTCCCGCAGGAAGTGGTTGACCATCTGGCCCAGTTCCTCCTGGTTGGGCTTCAAAACTTCCGCTGGTAGCAGCAATGAGTTTTCCATCATCGGTGAATTGCAGGAATCCGCCTCCAACCGCAATTTGGGTTCCCGGAACCTGTCCTAAGGAAGCGCCATCTAACATCATGTAATATTCCCACTGGTTTCGGACACCTGTTCCAGGGATAGGCAGTCCTGTCGCGGCATCTACCTGCTCTGGCAGGTCAGGACGTTTGCGGAAAGCAATGGTAGCGGTGTGCGTATTTCCGTAGGGATCATAAACGGTGGTCGAGGTTGCAAAATTGTACATCGTGTCAAGCATGTTGGTCGGATCGACCGGCACATCTTTGACACTTGCATTGGCATCCAGGTTTGCTGCAACCCGGACACCTGTTCCATTCGCACCATTTCCAGAAGCACTTGGCGGATCTACCAATCCCAGCACTTTCAAGGAACCAGGCAGCCCCTTACTTTCACCGGTATTGCGGTCCACTTCAAGTGCCTGGACCCGCATTCCCCGAGCGGTTGAAAGGAATCCTTCAACATCATAGGAAAACTGTCCGTTACGGGTATAGGCTTCGGCACCAGTAGCTGGATCGATAACGGTGAAAAAGCCACCGCCTCCAATCGCCATATCGGTCGCAAGCGCGGTGGTCTCAAATGCACCTTGAGAAAATTCCATCTCCACACTGCCGATCTTAACCCCGTTACTGACCTGGGTGAAAGATCCACCTTGGGGATACTGATTCCCCATCAGATCTTCAAACGCAACATTATTGCGCTTAAAGCCGAAGGTGTTGACGTTGGCAATGTTGTTACCGATGACCTGCATCGATTTGCCCTGGGTTTTAACACCGCTGGCTCCTGTAGCCAATGATCCAAGTAACGCCATTCGTGATTCTCCGTGATATTAAATAAAGTTTATTTTCAGTTGATTCTAAAAATCCCTTTTCCAGAAAAAATCTGAATCGTATGAATTAAATAATTGATCGTTTCTGATCATAAAAACACAGACTAATCCAGTTGGACCGGCTTAACCTGATCCAACATTTCAAAATTAGGCTTTCTGCTATCCAATTCCTGACGTATGGGCAATGGCAATGCATTCCCGTATCGACTGGAAGAAAGATCATCAATTCCTAAGATGTCATTGCCGGGCAACCATTCACCGTTGACCTCAACCATCGGTTTAGCTCCTTCAAAGCGAATTCTTCCGACTTGCCCGGTCTTGGAATACGAGACACTGATATCTTCACCACTTTCGGTTTTGGCATACACATTATAGTGGTAACTGCCATCCGGCATTAAGTCACCATCGTCATCACGTCCGTCCCAAACAAATGAGTGTGATCCCTGTGCAAGATTTTCTATGTTGTATTTACGTATGACCTCACCTTGAGCGTCATGAACCATCACCTGCACCCGGTTCGCATCTCCACTGAGTCTGTAAGCTGCGGGAGAAATTTTACCTTCCGTGATGCCAAGAGACTGGGACCCGATCTCAACGTCTTTACCAAGTAGGTTTGCTGAAGTGGCCCGGGAAATATCCTGTTGCAGCGCCATCAACTGTGCTGTCTGGTTATTGAGGTTCTGTAGCTGTTCAACAGTGCCCATCGCCGCCAGTTGTTGCATCATATTTTCGGACTTCATCGGGTCCAAAGGATCCTGATTCGCCATCTGTGTCATCAGCAGGTTCAGGAAATCCTGTTTGCCAAGCTCTTTACCACCCATACTGTTGGTGGCTGAAGCATTCCTCAACCCGGTTTTATTGATTTGGATGGCTTGATTAACAGAGCTTGGAGTCATGAAAACCTTTTTCAGACGTAAATGTTTAGAGCACTATCGTTATTCACGATTGGCCTTGAATTCATCGGATCAGGAATTGTTTCCTGCTCCGTTTCTCCGCGTGACCGCGATGCATTTTCCTCACCAAATCCAGAATTTTGCTGATCTCGATCGTATTGAGACGCCGAACGCTGATCGACCTCAATGTTGAGAGAAAGCTGATCATAGGCAAGTTCCTGATCTAGAAATCGGGATTTCAGGGTGTCGAAACCGGCTTCGATGATCTGTTTTGCCATCATGTTGTCCACTCGCATATCAACCTGAAGCTCACCACCCGTCTGCCGGACTTTCATGGTGACCTGACCCAGATGGTCCGGTTGCAGCCTCAAAGTGATTTGCTGGGAGTCGTTCTCACGTAATACCCTGACCCTCCCCATCACCTGTTCCACATCAAATGGAAGTTCAGGAGCCTGGACATTGTTTTGGGTCTGTTGTGCCCCTTCAACTTTTGAAATGAGTTGGGATTGAAAATTGCTGCTCGCTGTTACAGGTTCCAGTCCTGGAACAGGCTCCAAGCCTGATTTCAGGCTGAACGCACTTTCCGTCTGCTCTGAGCCGATGCGTATTCTGCTTTCAATTGGAACCCTTGTAGCTGCAGCCTGAACTTGTTCTCCGGGTTTGATCAGTCCTGCATTGAGGATCTGTTCCTGCTGAGTTTCTGCTTGAACATCATCAATATTTTCTGCCCGGAACTGTTGTTTTAAAACCGCCTGCATCTGATCCAACTTGTCTCCGACCTCAGCCACTGGTTCAGTTTTCTGAAAAACATCCTTCATGTTGGTAAAAGGATGTGCTGATGAAGATTCGTCAAGATTGACTTTTGAAACAGATTTTGATTCAGAAATAAGTTCTGCAAAAGGCCGTTCCACTTCCTGGGAATTCTGCAGATTTGCAAGTATGTTTTTATCTGGTGCCTTGTTATCAACCCTTTGTTCAGGAACCAACAAAAACTCTTCACTCAGTTGTTTGCCCTGCTGAAGGACTTCAAGTCTGGACAGGCCTGACTGCTGATGGATCGATTCTCCATTTTGGGTTTGAGTTCTAGTCTGAGAATCTGGAACAAATTCAGGAGCCATGGGAACTGCTAGAGCAATCTGATTTTCATCATCCGTCAAGGTTTCAAGGATATTTTCCTCAACAAGAATTGCTTCTTCTCCAAGCCCTTGCTCAGCCATAAGTTGACCCTCCTCAAGTTCACCCAGTAAAAGATCCTCTGCTTCAAATTCCGTCATGGAATCTTCAAGCAACTCATCAAGAGTATTGGAAAAAGGAATCTCAGGATCTGCAACTGCTTCATCAGCAACCGTTCCTTGGGTTACTTTCGGTGTAAGTACCTGATTTACTGCAATCATGGTGGTTTAACCGTTCCTTGGTTTGGTTTTTATCACCGCATGGTTTTCAGCAACTTTGCTGTTCCAGTGAGTTAAACCGAATTGAACTGAATACGTTCTGTTCTTCCTGAACAAAACAATTATAATTTCATAAAAATAAACTTATTCTTAAGTTATTTGATAAACTGTCGGGTTCTTTAGCAACCCAATCACTCTCAAATTCGTTTATTTTTTCTTTGCTATTTCAGCAATCAATTTTGCTGATTGGTCAGGAGGGATGTTAGAAAGTACATCCGCTGCCTGTTTTTCTTTCATCCGCATCAAGATGGACACAGCAACTTTGGTTTCAAGCTGATTGATCGACTGTGCAGCTGTTGCTGCATCCATTTTAGCATAAAAACTGACCGCTTTATCGAGGAGCGCATCATCCTGTGTTTTCTTGCTTTCAATGTCTCTTTCAATTTCCTGCTGAAGTTTTTCCAGTTGACTGATCTGTCTTTGAACATCTTCCTGCAGAGCTTTAAGTTGCTGTTCCCTTCGATCCATATCCATTTCCCGTTCCTGCATTCTTGACTGCTGACGGGAAAGCCGGGTTAGGATCTGTTTTTCGGTTTCTGTGAACTCTTTGCGCTTATTCCCCTCTTCTTCAGATTTTGGAGGACTTGCACAAAAATCCAACCCGTATTCATAGCAGAGATTTCCAAACATCTGCTGAAACTCTTCAAGGGAGGAGGGTATGCTATAAGCGGGCCGTACCTGCATTATCAGCATAAAGAAGAAGCATAATAGACTGATATTTTTAATTTTTTTCAAAACACGATTCATAAATCTTTAATGTTTTAGGAAACAGAATGATGGTCCAGTAGAAGTATATTTTCCATTTTCGAATCACTGAACCGAGTACCTACGCAAACCCTGGGCAATTTCATCCGCTTCCTGACGTTCCTGTCGGTCCATTTCTTCTTCAAAACGCTGCTGCTGTTTTTCTTTAAGAATTTCAAGAACTCTCTTTTTTTGAGTTGCCCGGGTCAATTCCTGGCGTTTCAGTTCAATAACCTGCTCCTGTTCTTTCAACTGATTCTGGTTGACTTCCATTTGAAGACCCAAACGCTCCTTAAAATGATCACTCATCTGCAGCTGCATGACCGTAAATCCAGATTTTTTAGATTGGTTGAGATTCAGATCATGAGTTTCCAACGCACCTTCCATCAATTTTTTGTGATCACGCAGTTCCTGTTGGATCTGCACCTGCTCCGCCAATGCCTTCTGGTACAATTTTTCAAGCCTTTCTCGGACTTTGAGAGCAGTTTCTAGGCGAAAACGGGGCATGGTATCGGAAATTCAGAACGATTCAGGTTAAGTTTTGGAGCTTTGCAATTCAGGAACCAGACCCAAATTGGTACTGGATGTATAGAATTTGTGCAAGGCAATGGCTGCAGCATTACTCACATTGAGTGAATCGACATCAGAATTCCCTCCGATACGATACATCAAGTCACAGTTTTTTTGGACAAGGGGCCTCAGGCCCTGCCCCTCATTACCAAGTACAAGGACAAAAGGACGATCAACCTTGAGGCTATCAATTTCATCATCCGCTTGGGCATCAAGCCCCAGCACCCAATAACCTTCTTTTTTCTTCTTCTCAAGCATGCGGTTGATGTTGGTTTCTCTGATCACAGGGAACCACTCCGCAACTCCTGCAGAAGCTTTTGAAACTACAGGGGAAATGGAGCAGGAATGGTCCTTCGGAAGAACCAGTGCTTTCATTTTAAAAAATCCGCAACTCCTTATGATCGCTCCTAGATTCTGGGGATCTTCGATTTGGTCCAAAACCACAAGGGTATCTAGGGATTCTCTTTTCTCAGACTTTAAAGATTCCCAGCTTGATTCAGGAAGAGGAGAACACTGGAGTGCAGTTCCCTGATGAGAAGTCCGCCCGGTTAATTGTTCCAATAGCTCATTTCCTGCTTCTTCGATAAGGATCTTTTGTCTTCCGGCGAGATCATGAATTTCCTGCAAGCGTTTGTTGGCTCCTTTGGTTTTATTCAAATAGAGTTTTTGAAAGTTTCTTTTTTTCTGCAGAATTGCTTCACGAACAGGATGCACTCCAAAGAGAATTTCATGATTTTTTTGATGGCGTCGAGCTTTTCTATGCATCACTCAAGAACCATGGTTGGAGAAAATATTTTGTAATTCGCTCTTGAGTTCTTCATGAGAATGGACCACCTGATATTCCGGTTTTTCATCTAGCAGGCGAGCCGGAGGTCTGAACAATATCGAATGATCCGCTTCTTCAAGCATCGGAAGGTCATTATAAGAATCCCCAACAGCATTCACCGTGAAGTTGAGACTTTTGAATGATTTAACTGCGTGCCTCTTTTGATCCTTGAGCCGGAGACGATACCCTGAAATCTGACGGTTGGAGTCGATTTCGATATTGTGACAGAACAGAGTCGGATGATTGAGTTTGCTCATCATCGGCTTGGCAAATTCACGAAAGGTGTCGGAAAGAATCACCACTTCACTTTCTTCTCTTAACCATGAGAGAAATTCTACTGCGCCATCCAATGGATCCAACTGTTGAACCACTTCATGAATGTCATCGAGACGAATCTGGTGTTTGTTACAGATTCCGATTCGATATTGCATTAAATCATCATAATCCGGAATATCGCGGGTAGTCAGTTTGAGTTCCTCAATTCCCATCTTTTCCGCAAGATTGATCCAAATTTCAGGAATCAAAACCCCTTCAAGGTCGAGGCAGGTTAGAATCATGGAAGGATTTCAGAATAAAAATTGTGCTTTAATCATCCTCGTACTTTATTAAAAATCCCAGTTATAATCTGTAATTTTGGATGGTTTTTTGAGAGGGCCTCCACTAGATTTGTGGATTAATACTAATTCTCGATAAGCCGTCCAAGCATCACTCATTTTTTCAAAATTCAAAAGTCCTGAGTTAAATTTAAAGTCCAATTCTTCCGTTCTTAATCCATCAAGGTTCATTTTTTCGGGTTTGATTTCCTTTGCTCAAGATATTCGAAATGAAATGACAGAATTCCAGCCTAAAAAACGCGTCATAGATTTGAGCGGTCAACTCCAACGCTTCAGACAAGCCTACTACTGCGGCAACTCACAAATCGAAGATGAAGAATATGATCAGCTTAAAGAAGAGTTACAAAAACTGGAATTTGAATTTCCTGAACTGATCCTGGACGACTCTCCGTTGATCCGGGTCCAGGCGAAACCCCAGGAATCATTTCCTACCCGGACTCACCGAAGCCCAATGTTAAGCCTCGGCAATGTTTATTCGATGGAAGAATTGAGGGACTGGGAAAGAGGTCTGCAAAAACTCCTCAACGATGAAAAACTTGAATATGTTTGTGAGCTGAAAATCGATGGACTGGCTCTTTCCATCCTTTATGAAAAGGGTGAACTCCAGGCAGGAGTAACTCGCGGAGACGGAAGCCAGGGTGACGAAATCACTCCAAACCTGAAGACACTTTCCAAACTCCCACTGAAGTTGAAGAGCCCGCTTGATCTTGAAGTCCGGGGGGAGGTTTACCTGTCAAAAAAACATTTTTCAGAACTGAATCAACGAAGACAACTTACTCAGGAACCTGAATTTAAAAATCCAAGAAATGCTGCTGCAGGTTCTGTGAGAATGTTAGACAGCAATGAAGTTCGGCGAAGAAAATTGGACCTTTTTGTTTACTTGCTTGCGGATGGGCCATTGAAACCGAAGCATTCGGAAAACCTACAGCTACTGAAGGATCTGCAGTTCCCCGTCAATCCTGAAACCAAAACCTGTAAAAACATCGATGAAGTCATTGAATTCTGCAGGTATTGGGAACTTCATAAAGACGAACTGCCTTACGAAATTGATGGGATAGTGGTCAAAGTCGATGATATTCAGCTCCAACAAAAACTCGGTTTTACAGCAAAATCTCCTCGCTGGGCAACTGCAGTCAAATTTTCTGCTGAACAGGCATTTTCGATCATTCGTTCCTTAGAGACCGGAGTCGGTCGAAGTGGAGTACTCACTCCTGTGGCCCTGGTAGATCCCGTAAAACTAAACGGAACCATCGTTTCCCGTGCGACCCTCCACAACTATGATCAGGTTGACCGGCTCAACTTGCATCTTGGGGACCGAGTCATCCTGGAAAAAGGAGGGGAGATTATTCCCAAAATCGTAAAATCCGAACGGGGGCCGGAAAAAGGATGGCCCATTCGCTATCCTGAAAGCTGTCCGGTCTGCGATTCAGAAGTCTCCCAATTACCAGGAGAAGTTGACTGGCGCTGCACGAATATAGACTGTCCCGCCCAACTTAACGAGCGATTGCTTCATTTTGTATCACGAAAAGCAATGAACATAGACACCGTGGGACCGGCACTGATTGAACAGCTTACTTTGAAAAAGAAGCTTCGCCATCCTGCAGACCTTTATCGCCTTCATATCTCCGATCTGGAAGAACTTGAACGAATGGGGACCAAATCTGCGGAAAATGTGCTGAATGCCATCGAACATTCTAAAGACTGCAAGTTGGGACAATTGATCCACGCCCTGGGAATCCCCCATGTCGGCGAGAAAACAGCCTCGGTTTTGGCGAATAAGCACGGTTCCCTTTGGAAGGTTCCGGGATTCCTTTTTTTGAAGGCAAAGTGTTCGTCATTACCGGAACGCTTTCTGAGGCCCGAGAAGTCTGGAAAGAAAGGATTGAAGCCGCAGGCGCAAAAGTGACAGGAAGTGTTTCCAGCAAAACGGATTTCCTCCTTGCAGGAGAAAATGCAGGATCCAAACTGGAAAAAGCAAGAACCCTCGGAATTCAAGTCTTGGATGAAATCGAGGTTTCCAAGGAACTTGGTTGAAATCCATGATCTCCTCTGAAATGATTTTGTCCATGTATTTTTCTTCATTACCTACAAAGCTCAATCAACAGCAGAGCAATTTGATTATTTTAGGAGTAAACCGATGAAAGGTGTCATTCTTGCCGCGGGTTATGCCACTCGATTTTTACCTGCCTCGAAGACGATCCCCAAAGAAATGTTTCCCTTGATCGATCGCCCCGCGATTGATTTCATTGTCCAGGAAATGGTCGATTCAGGGATTCAGGACATCCTGCTTGTTTCCTCAAGGCGGAAAAAAGTTCTTGAAGATTATTTTGACCGGGAAGTCGAACTCTCTTCTGCCTTTGAAGAATCCCATCAGCATAAAAAACTGGAACTGATCAAACCTACCACGGCCAACATCTTCACACTGCGCCAGCAATACATGATGGGTACTGGCAATGCACTGATGCTTGTTGAACCCTTCGTCAACAATGAACCATTCGTGGTCGCCTATCCTGATGATATTGTTTTTGGTGATCCTCCCCTGACTCAACAGTTGATCGATGCTTGGAAAGCTTGTGGGGATACGATACTGACCGTTAAGGAGTTGCCTAAGAATGAACTTCAAAGATACGGGATCATCGATCCTGAAAATACTGGGAAAAGAATGAAAGTTCGTTCTATGGTGGAAAAACCTGAAAGCGGCACAGAACCAAGTTCTTTTGCGACCTATGGCCGTTATCTCTACACACCCGATATCTTCGATGCCCTGCGTTCAAGCGACACCCGTCATAAACACCAGGGAGAATTCACTCAAACCGAAGCCATAAACTTGATGGCTGCAAAAGGAAAGGTTTCGGCACTTCAGTTCGAAGGAACCCGTTATGACCTCGGAGAACCTCTGGGATACCTCGTCTCCTCAATTAAAGTCGCCATGGAACGATCGGAGTTTAAAAAACCGCTCCTCGAAGAGATGAAAAAACTGCTGGCTTCTCATCAAAGCTGAAGCCTGTCCCTGTACCTCCATTTGTACCATTCATGAAATCGGTTCAGTTTCTGAATTTTCTTGAGCAATTGGATAAAATCCTGTATAAAAACAGTCGCTTCAATATTATTCTTAATGATCTGCGAGGGAAAAGGTTGACCTCCAAAGAGACAAATCTGAAAGAAAATAAATACAATTAAGCCTTAGGCCGAATCAATTACATTACGAAAAAATTATGATTAAACCACTTAGTCTGATAGCCGTCATTTTGTGCGGATTAGGAATTGCTCTTTATTTCTATGAACAAGGTGCAGAGCAAGGCACGGAAAAATTAAGCGGACAAATACTGCTCAAACAACTTGACACGAAAAACCTGAACAAAATCCAAGTTCGTTCCTCAGAAGGTTTACTTGAACTTCATCAGTCCCAACAAGGATGGCAAGAAACCGGCTTGGACTATCCTCTCTCCGGGGAAAAAATTCAGGAATTTCTTCTGGAATTGACCGATCTCCGGCTTGGGGATCTGGTGACGGATAACCCCGAGCGTCATGCTTTATTTCAGCTTTTATCCCCCCCTGAGTCCAAGGAACAATGGGAAGATGAAAAACATGCTGTAGCTGTGAGTCTTCTTCGCGGAGATGATTCCAGTCTGCTTGAAATCCTGCTTGGAAAAAGCAGGGAACAGGGAAGCGGACAATATCTTCGTTATGCCGATTCAGACGAGGTTTATCTGTTACCGGACACACTCGACATTGACACGGATCCAAATGATTGGCTCAACAAAGAGCTTACGAGTCTCGATGAGAAGATGATTCAGAAATTAGACTTCCAAAACAGTTCGGATTCGGATTTCACCCTTAGTTACGATAATCAAAGCAACAGTTGGAGCATGTCTGATTCTCCAGAGGCAGAATTAAAAGAAGATGAAATCAATGATATTCTGAAAAGACTTCAGGAATTGAGTTTTACAAAAATCTTAACAGGAGAGCTTTCAGACAATTCGACAGGGAGAACTCAGTTGACCAACTTAGAGGCAACGCTGGCAGATGGGAAAATCTATGCCCTTCAAATTGGTGAAAATGAAAATCCTGAAGGGAATCATGTCATGAGTCTGCGAATGTCAATTCAGATTGAAGCCGATAGTCCTGACTCGAGAAAAGAAATGGAGCGCTTTAATCAAAAAGTTGGAGGGCGCTTGTTCGAAATCAGATCCTGGGAAGCGAAAGATCTTTTGAAGAAAAAGGCGGATTTATTGAAAGAGGACTAAGATGGCTCTCCGCATGACGGAAAATCATACAGAATTGTCTTTCCGTTATATGCGCATCGAGGGCCGTAAAGAAAAGCTCCTCGATTTCCTACTCCGTAAATTTCGTTATCTTGACCGCGAAGAGTGGCTCGAAAACATCCGTGAAAAACGATTGACCGTCGATGGTCGTAATGCTGATCCCTTCCAGTTACTGAAAGATCACCAGAAAATCCTCTATTTGCGGCCTGATTTTCTTGAGCCCGAGGTTGACAGCAGCTTTGACAAGATTTTTGAAGACGATTTCCTGGTAGCTTTCAACAAACCTGGAAATCTTCCTACCAGCCCTTCCGGGAAGTATTACAAAAACACCCTGGTCAATCTCGCAAAAAAAAAGTACGGCTGGAAAAAACTCTTCACCCTCCATCGCTTGGACCGGGAAACCAGCGGAGTCATCCTTTTTGCAAAACAAAAAAAGACTGCCCAAAAAATGGCAGAAATGTTCAGAGAACAACAAACCCGTAAATTTTACAAAGCCATACTTGAAAACAGCCTGCCTGCAGATGATGTTATTGTGTCCATGCCGATAGGTTCTGATCCGAAAAGTTCGATCCGGATCAAGCAGGGGGTTCAATTTGAAGGGAGACCATGTACGACTCACTTTCATCTTCTCAAAAACCTGGACAAAAGATGTCTGGTTGGAATTCGCCCCATGACAGGTAGGACGCATCAGATAAGAGTCCACGCTCACTACATCGGTTGTCCTGTTACAGGAGATAAACTTTATGGATTGGCGGATGATGGCTTTCTGAATTGGCTGGAAGAAGGACAAAGCTACCTCGACCAACTTAATTTCCCAGTTTCACGACAGCTACTTCATGCAATGGAGATCACATTTACTCATCCTGAAAGTAAGGAAGCTTTGACGATCCATGCCGATGATTCGAAAATGTTACAGATGATCCCCAATTGAACAGGGTTTTCAAGAACCTTCGCAATCAACCCTCCTTTTTTTCTTAAAATAAACATGAGCACCCAACTTCTTGATAAAGTCCGTTACTGGTCTGAACATCAATGTTTTGATTCTGAGACTCGAGATCATGCTAAAAGGATGCTCCAAGAAAATAATCAAAAGGAAATCGAAGAATGCTTTAATAGTGTGCTTGAATTCGGCACAGGGGGATTGCGGGGCCCGATGGGAATTGGTACCAATCGGATGAACCGTTACACGGTAATGCAGGCAACGGAAGGACTTGCGAGAGTGATCGAAGCGCAGGGTTCGGGATCTAAAAATGGGAATTCCTATGCAGGTGTAGTGATTGGATATGATTCCCGTAACCAATCGAAACAATTTGCAGAAGCAGCCGCAGAAGTTTTATGTGCCCACAAAATCCAGGTATTTCTGTTTTCTGAAATTGCTCCGACCCCTTTGGTTTCATGTGAGCTGATTCGGCAATCAGCACAGGCAGCGGTCATCATCACAGCCAGCCATAATCCCCCATCTGATAACGGCTACAAGGTATACTGGTCGCATGGGGGACAAATCATTCCTCCAGTTGATGAGGCCATTATTCAGGAGGTCAAGAAAATCAGCAGAATTGAAGAGATTCCTTACATGGAATTGAGTGAGGCAAAAAAAACAGGTCTATTGCAGTATATTGGAGAAGAATCCGATCAATATTACATCGACCTAGTAGCACCCATGGCCTTGGGCAGCAAAGATGCCAACAAGAAACTTGGAGTGATTTATTCTCCATTCCATGGCACTGGAGGGAGAATGGTTCCAAAACTTCTTGAACTGAGAAATTTTGAACGTTTGAAAACCGTTTCGGAACAAATGGTTCCTAACGGTGATTTTCCCACACTACCTTCCCCGAATCCTGAAGATCCAAAAGCCTTTGGATTGGCTTTGGAGAAGGCAAATGATGATGATGACATGATCCTTACCAATGACCCTGACGCAGACCGGCTTGGCGTCATGGTCAGGGGAAAAAACCGTGATTGGCAGTGGCTTAACGGGAATCTAATCGGGGTACTTTTGCTGGATCAAATGCTTTCCTCACTGCAAAAGACAGGCGGTTTACCACCTAATGGAGTTCTAGTGACCACCATCGTCACTTCTCCGCTTATGACTAAAGTGGCAAGATTTTATGGACTAGAAGTGATTCAAACCCTGACTGGTTTTAAATGGATCAGGGATGCTGCTTTACGTGCAGAACAATCCGGGAAACAATTTATTTTCGGTATGGAAGAAAGCCATGGTTACCTCTGCGGAAACCACACTGGAGATAAAGACGGAGTCTGGCTTTTGATCAACTTGACTTGATTTATCAACGTCATGGGAACCACTTGGACTCCCTTTTTACCATCAGCCATCCAGGAGAAGAGGGGAAGCAGAAGATATTCAGGATGATTGAAGACTTGCGGCAAAACCCTCCCTCCGCATTTGGCGGGCTAAGGTGCCTTAAAAGAGTTGATGTTTTGAACAATATTGAAACAGATTTGTTAACCAAATCCGAAAAGCCAGGTCCAGGTTTGCCTTCATCCAATGTTCTTATACTGGAAATGGAAAAAGGGAATCGCATCATTGCACGTCCATCAGGGACCGAACCCAAAATAAAATTTTATTTCAATCTCAATGGTGATGAAATGCCGGTACTGGAAGACAAGCTGAAACGAATCAAACAGGAACTTCAAGAATTCCAGCAACAGTCCGGATAAAATAATCCTTCAAACAGAGCTTTCCTGTTTATTTGACAAATCATATGAGTCCCATACGTTTGAAGCTTCAGCCAAAATTTTTCCAAGCATTTAATTTGTACCCATTGCTCCCTAAGCTGAGTCACATCCGGTTTAAGGGTGTCACATTTCATTTCTTGGCTTCATTGATGATCCTTTCCATTGGGATTTCCAATCAAACCCAGGCACAAAACCTGATCATTGACCAGATCAGTCAGTCTGTTGAAGTCAAACGTGAAAATCTTGACCAAGCTAAAAAAGAAGCTCTAGCAAAAGGTAAAAGAAGGTTGGTCGAAAACGCCATGGCACGTTTTCTTGACGATGATTCGATGGTCATACTCAAAAATGTTTTTGAACAGCATCTCCTCAAAGATACCGATCGTTTGATTGATTCGATCAGGGTGATTGAAGAAGAAACCTCCGAAGACCGTAAAGAGTTCAAAATTGTGTTGGAAGGCAGAATCTTCCGCTCACGCCTTATGATGGCCCTCCGCCCACTTGGATTAATGCATCAATCAAAACGTTTTCCTCCCCGGAAAGCACGTTTGATTTACGTGACCGATATACAATTTAGCACTGCCAGTGAAATTAATTTTTTCAGATCGGAACTACAGAAAAGATTGAAACCCTATTGGATTGAAATCGGTTCACTGATGAAATGGGAAAGATCTCTTGATCCCCAAAGTATTGGAGGTTATTTCAAAGAACAAAGTGAGGCTAAACAAACAAAGACAAAAAAGAATTCAAACAATCAAACAATCCATCAGGTGCCACTGGTCATTTCTTTGAAATTGACTCCGGTTTCAGAAAATTTATCTGCAGATCAAGGAAACGCTTCAATCATGTTGCAGTTATGGGATGCTATCAATCCGGTCGGGCTGGCCAAGATTCAGGTCAGCATGGATTACGCCTCGGCTTCTCCTGAAAAACTGATCCCGGAGATGCTTGATCAGTTGATGCTTGAGTGGCATCAAGTACTCAGGAAAATTCCGACAACCCAAAAAAAAGGGAAAGAAGTCAGAATCAAAATAAGCGGTCTGAACAACCCTCTTAAGGAAAAGACCCTAATCAAACAAGTTTTTACCAACCATCCTGAATGGCAGAATCCTGTTCTCTATTCGTTTAAGCAGAATACTTCTGTTTACAAAGCAAAGTATTCTGGCCTGAAAAAAAATACTGCCCATAATTTAAGAAAAAGACTGGGAAGTACCTTCCAGGAAAAATCGATCCGCTGGGAAGACTCAGAGACACTGCTTGTCGATGTGCGCTGGTTGGAGGGTTCAGGATTTTTAGAAGCCTATGCTCCCAAAAAGGAAGTAGAAGAATATTTAATGTTGGATGATGAGATTTCCAGGTCAGCTCCTCAACCAGAATTGAGTGTCCCACTCCGGAAAAGCACCAGCACCTATGTTCTTCCTCAACGCTCTGTGGTTTATGACCACATCAAAAATCGAGGGGACAGTACGACCTTTCGGTTGGAAACCCTCAAATCCTCAGAGGTGCTTGAGTTCCGGTGGTTCAGGATTGGAAAAACCAATTTGAGGCCGATCATCAGCCTTCTTGATGAAAAGCTCGAAGTTGTCAAGAGTTACCGTCTTTCCAATATCAGACGGTTCAGTTTTAATTATAAAGTGCCGGATGGGACTGACACTCTCTATCTTCGAATTTCAGACGAAACCGGTTTTATCGAGGGAATCGGAGGAAGCTTCCAGTTTTTTCACTACCTTCTTAAAAGCGGTTGATAGATTTACGAAAGAACAATCCAATTTCCTCCCTCAATCGCTTCAACCTGCCTTGGTAACAGGTTCCTTTTTTTTCTGTGTTTTTGAAGCAGGTTGAGTCCGGACGAGTTTAAACCGGCAGACAGCATCTCCTATCGTGATTTCATCACCATCCCTCAGAAACCGCTGTTCAATCCTTCTTCCGTTAAGCATGGTAAATTCCTGCATACTTAGGTTTTGAAGTTGCCATCGTCCTCCGATTCTGCTGATTCTTGCATGTTTCGGAGCAACTTCTTCACTGTTCAAAACCATGTCATTTACAGAGGAGGAGCCTATGGTGGTGATGTTTCGCACCAGGGGGAATTCTTGCCTTGAACCATTGAAATTCAATACAGGAGTATCGCGTCGGAGGGGGCCTTTAGGCTTATCTCCTGGTACAGGAGTGACTTTATCCCGAACAGGAGCCTTTCGGTTTTGTTGAGGAGGTGCTTCAGGATTTTTGTAAAGCAGGACCAATTCACCTACATCCAAAACATCATTGTTGCAAAGCAAAGTTCGGTGGGAACGTCTACGATTGATCAATAAAGCATTCTTGTAATTTTTGTCTTCAATCAAAAAAGTTTTTTGTTGTTTGATGAGATTGACCCGATTTAAATTTGAAGAAAGACGCAATTCGCGATTGGTTTGGAGGTTGTTGAGAAATTCAAGGTTTTTGACTCCTTCGGGCATTTCGAGAAAACGGAAGTTTTCTTCAGGGTTGAGAATCACAAACCCTGTTCTTCCTGTTGTCGAGAGACGTGGACGTCTTAACCACCAAAGCAGAACAAGAAGTAATAGCGACAGAATGAATATGGGAAGAATAATGTATAACGGATAAGGTTCTGATAATTGTTGCATGATTTTACCTGAATCAATTACCTGCCTGATGACAGGTTTCTGTTCATTTCGAAATTTCAATTCCAGCAGATAGGGCACGTTCCCAATCCAACCAGGTTGATGAGTTAGCACATAATGACTTAGCAGTTCGTTTCGGAGGGTTTCAATCGATTCGTTGACTTCTCCGGGGACCAGTTGAATAACCCCACCCCCAAGGCTTTCAAGCTCACGGGTTATTGTTTCCGGAGGAACTGAAGAAGTGATGAACCAGGGAAGGATTTGTTTTCTCCTTAACTGATCCATCTGCTGAGTAGAAAATAAGTTCTCTTGTTCCTCTCCTGCTTTTAATGAAGGGAGGAACATCACCATTACTTTCAGATCCTTCCCTGTTTCAAAATCCCGAATGGCTTCAACCAACCTTTGGGATAAGTCTGAATCTTGGATGGTCTCTGAAGAAAAAGAAGTTTTGGGAAGAGATTCTAATTCCGAAAATTTGATTATCTCTTCCTCGCTTTTCCAGAAGTCTAAATCGATGAAGGAAGTTTTTTGAAAAAAACTGTTGGAAATGGACTCTAGAATCTCAGAACTTAGGAACTCAGAAGAATTCCCAAATGGAAGGAGAATCCTGATCTGAAGGGGGTTCTGGGGGCCAATCGGAACAAGCCGGAACTCATGCTCAGGCTCACCATTAATCGATAAAACTAGATCATCACTGCTGAAATAGTCTTTGTCTCCAGCAGGATTACGACCTAACTTGAGAAAGAGTTGGTGTTCTCCTGCCCAACGGCCCGAATCGATATTGATGGCACTGAGGCGACCCTTAGCTTGAAGGGTTTCAACAATCCATGCACTGCAAAGCAGTGGTATTGCCAGGATCAAACCCAGCAACCAATTTTTTAAAAAAGACATCAAACTTCATGGTACTGCAGTAATGCTGAACCCAGTTTGATGATATCGCCTTTTTTTACGGACTGTTGACTGACGAATCTGTAATTGACAGAAAGATTCCCATCCGGATCTTCATTTTCAAGGTGCAATTGCCCATCCTGTTTAAAAACCTTTGCATGGACTTTACACACTTCAGAATGACCTGTAAGAATAAGATCGTTGGTCTTCCCGTAACCGATGGAATGCCTTTGTTGGTCAAGAAGATAGACATGTCCCTCTTGCCTGCCAGTTAAAATTCGCAGGTATGAATCGACATAATAATTTTCCAAAATACCCAACAATAGGAACCAAATAGCTCCTCCCAACAGCAACCCACTCAATTGCCAAGGTATCATCAACTGGTACATTACGGATAATTCGATAACTACTCCAATGACCAAACCCCCGATCCCACATAAAAGAATCCTGGTTATCGGCCAATCGGAAGAAGGGTGAACATATAAAATAATGCCACCCAGACAAATTCCCAGGAACGCGAAACTGAACAATCGCACCCATTCAGGAGAGAACTGAAAGCCAAGTAAACTTTGCCCCAAACCAAAACACAACAATCCGGCTACAATTCCCAAAACCGCTCCAAGGGCTAAAGGGGAAAGGATCAGTGATGGAGCATGATGGTTCCATAGTGCGTGACGAACTGGGAGAACTCCTCCGAGAACTAAACCGATCAATGCTCCTTCATAGATGAAAGAATCCATTCCGGGCAGAGGATTGCCCTCTGCAAAAAATCTCAACAACTGAAGAAGAGACCAAATCAAAAGCCCAGTGGTAAGACCCAGGGCTATAGAAAATGCCAGTCGGCTTGATTTCATACTTTTGTCACTAACTGCAGTTGTATATCAAATAGTTTTCCGTTTCCTTTTTATCAATCCGGTATTCAGTGTGACTCGAAAGGATTGAAGGATCTAAGACGAACTCGTTACCACTATTCAGAAAAACGGAGTCATTGAAACAAGATGTTTCAATTCAAAATGAGCTTCTGTTAAAGATGAAGAAAGCTCAAGATTTTTGTTCAGCAACTTGGATAAGATTAAAATCTTACTGAAATTATCTGAAGATTTTTTTGGGCGAAGCTGTTTTCTAGACTGATTTTGGCAGGATGGGAATTCTTATATCATCAAAGGACGGCATAAAAAAAAATTGTCCAGCCCCTTTTTTAAAATTTTTTACAGAAAAGTCCTCTTCTATGCCCCTCGGCGCCTGATGAATGCAGGGATGTCGAGATTGTGTTTGAATTCAGGATCGTTTCTTTTATCCGCCCAATCCGGGAAAAATGGACCTTCCTCCGGAACCGATTCAGAAGAATAATTCGGGTTGGTGTGAACCGAGAGCCCTTCTAATGACTCTTCCCTCGATTCTTCAACCGGTTTCTCTTCCGTTGCGGAAATCGGCATAAAGGCTGGCTTCCAGGAATCTGATTGAAACTCCTCCTTTGACTCAGTTTCAGGAGATGCATTTAATTCCGCTTCTTCAACCTCAGGATGGTTTTCCGAGGATCCGGTTGAATCCGAATAAGTCCATCCCGGATCGGCATCAGAGTTGGAAGTTCGGAATTCCGGCACCTCTTCCGAAACTGAAGGAGGATCATCTCGAAATTCCATGGTTTCAGAAATATCTGTAGATTCTGATTTGGCTTCAGGAAAATGATCCCAACGCTCTGTAGAAATACTCGCGGCTGAAGCTTCAGCTAATGATAGGTATGCCGGAGCATTTGTGGATGCTTGTGCTGCCGTCAACTCTTTAGCAGTTTCTTCAGAAGTTTCATTTGTTTCCGGAGCTTTCTGCTCAGCAAAAGAGAATACTTTACCCTGACTATGGGCTGCAGTTTGTGAAGGCTCTTCTTCACGTTCCTCAAATCCAGTGGCAATCACGGTAATCATAATTTGATCCTGGAGTTCCGGATTGATGGATGCTCCCCAGATGATAATGGCATCTTCATGACCCTGTTCCTGGATATAGTTGGATGCTTCCGTGACCTCGTGAAGGCTCATTGATTCGCTGCCTACTACGTTGATCAGGATTCCACGGGCACCATCAATTTTACTGTCACTTAATAGAGGACTATGAATCGCATGTTCCGCTGCTGTCCTTGCGCGGTTTTCTCCTGAGGCAATACCGGTGCCCATTACTGCCTTACCCTGATCTTCCATCACCGTTCGGACATCAGCAAAATCAAGATTGACCATCCCATCTCGGGTAATGAGGTCGGATATCCCCTGGATCCCCTGACGCAAGACATCATCTGCAAAACCAAAGGCTTCTATCATCGGTGTTCGTTTATCGATTACCCCAAGAAGATTGTCATTGGGAATCACGATCAGAGTGTCAACATTTTTTCGCAGTTCCTCGATTCCTTCTTCTGCCGCCTTTCGTCGACGTTTTGCCTCGAAACCAAAGGGCATTGTGACCACACCCACAGTCAATGCTTGTGCTTCCCTTGCGGCCTTGGCTATCACCGGGGCACCGCCTGTTCCAGTACCTCCACCCATTCCGGCAGTTATGAATACCATGTCAGCACCCTGGATGGTGTCCCGTACCTGATCAATGCTTTCCATTGCAGCGGTCTGACCGATTTCCGGTTTCGCACCGGCACCCAGTCCACGGGTCGATTCAGCTCCCAGTTGGAGCTTGATGCTGGCATTCGATTTACGCAGATCTTGAAGGTCGGTATTGGCGCTTATGAACTCAACCCCCTTTACGTCCAATTCAATCATCCGATTGATTGCATTTCCACCACCTCCTCCAACTCCAATCACTTTTATGTTCGGAGTATCATCGCTCACTGTTTGAATGTTTGAGAAATTCAGCATCCTGCCTTCTCCTTCAGATAGATTGGAATTATCCGCGTCCATTTGCTGCGGTGCTTGTAACATGGTTGTCTTTGATCAGATTCAATTCGAAATTTCTTAAAACAATTCCCAATTTAAACGCTAAAAAAAATCCTGCATCCAGTCTTTCATTCTTCTGGAAACCTTGTGAAAAAGGTTGGTTTCATCTCCGACAAAATTCAGTTTTCCCTGATTGCTCGTGATTCCGTAACGGACCAATCCGACACTAGTTGCATATTTTGGAGAATAGATCAGCTCTTTCAGCCCTGATATATGCTCGGGGAATCCAACCCTGACCGGCATATTCAGGACTTGATGGGCCAATTGATCCACCCCGGGCATGATACAGGAGCCTCCGGTAATGACCACCCCGGATGCCATCAATTTATGGTAATGAGTTTTTTCAATTTCACGGCCAATCAGTTCAAAAATTTCACGGAAACGGTCTTCAATGATTCCAGCAAGGACCAGTTTTTTCATTTGGCGGTTGTTCCTCCCACCTACGCTGGGGACTGCGATCATTTCGTTCTCGTCCGTCATGTCCGAAAGAGCGATACCGTCACTGTGTTTGATTTCCTCAGCCTCCTGGAGAGGGGTTCCAAGCCCGATAGCGATGTCGTGGGTCAGGTGATTCCCTCCTAATGCAAGGACCGCAGTGTGGACAATGCTCCCTTCTGAATAAATGGTAATGTCTGTAGTACCTCCACCAATATCCACCAGTACCACCCCGACTTCCTGCTCATCCGGGCTCAACACGGCCTGGCTCGAAGCTAATGGTTCCAAAACAATATCTTCGACGTCCAGTCCGGCCTGGTTGCAACATTTGATGATATTTTGCGCGGATGTAACAGATCCTGTCACAATATGGACATTCACCTCAAGCCTGGCAGCTGCCATTCCCAAGGGGTTTTGAACTCCATCCTGATCATCGACAATGAATTCTGAAGGTAGAATGTGGAGAACTTCACGATCGTTTGGAATCAGGACCTGAGCAGCATCGATCACTCTTCGGATATCTTCTTCAGTAACGGTGCGGTTGTGATACACCGTGACCATGCCCCGGCTGTTTTGCCCTTTTATGTGGTGACCGGCGATGCCCGCGTAGACACTGTTGATTTGCTCACCGCACATCAGTTCGCATTCTTCAACAGCTTTTTTGATCGACTTCACCGTTTTTTCGATATTGACAACAACCCCCTTACGGAGTCCTTCGGATTTCGCCGTGCCAACTCCTACAACATTTAGAGTTTCCTTGCTGTCACTTTCAACCGCGATCGCACAGATCTTGGTTGTCCCAATATCGAGTCCAACGGTCAGGTGATTGTGTTTAGTGCGTGACGGCATCCATGCTCCTCACTGGGGTGTTATCCCCATCCCGATAGGGAATTATTTGATGGTGAAGTTACTAATTCGGAAGGTTTTTTTGTCCTACATCCATGTAAAACTCATTTCGGTACAACGTGCATTTTTATACCGAATTTAAATTTAAATGTAATCATTACTTGTTGTGACAAAATTTGTCAACCCCAAATTCATTATTTTTTCAAAAAAACCGAATTTTATGAGTGATTTGACGAAAAAAAGCATTTTCAAGATATGATTAAAATAAAATTTTTGTTGAAACCCAGAACATTGAAATGGTCATGACTCATCATTGATACCTGCATTTTTTACCATCCAATCTGCTGGTTTGGTAAGGTGAACAGTCATAATGACGAGCCTGAAAGATTCCACAAAAATAAACCCCTTTTGGTAAATCACTTTCAGTATCTTGAACCGGAGCCATGATTTCATCTTTTTTCATCGGCATGATCTTCCTATCCGCGACGAGGTACTGATTTGTTTTTCGAAAGGATACCAGTTGACACAATCGCTGTTGTTCAAGGGTGTTCACATCAGGATATGAATATTCCCGTGTCGGGACTGAACATGCACTGGCAAACAGGATGAGTCCCAGGAAAATGAAAAATTTGAAAAAATTGGAGGTTAAAAAAAATGAGGGGTAATCCATGAAAAAATCATCGTTTCTATTTTCGGCTAATCCAATCGAACTGGAAGAATGTTTTGATAAAAAAACCTCCAAGTTCAATTCGGGGTTAAACTCAATTTTTGAACTATTTTAAAAAAGTTTATGTACGTTTCGCAAATTTCGTGATGAACAAACCAGGACGACTCTTGCACCAGGCTGGACTTCACTCGCACCAACTGCTATTTCCCAAGTCCCGTTCTGATGAATACCACCGATGATGATTTCATATTTTTTCAAATAGGACGCAAGTTTTTTCAAGGGTTTCCTGGTTATTTCGGAACCAGGTGACGCAACCACCTCCACCACTTCTGCATCAACACCATGAAGATGAGCGACTGAAAGCAGCTCACTTCTGCGGATGAACTTCAGAATTTCATTAGCCGCCGATATCTTGGCATTCAGAACTACATCCAGTCCGATGGTTGACGAGAGAACCAGATGATCCTCCTTATCAACAAGGGCTATGGTTTTGCCTTGGGCTCCCTGAATTTCACGGTTACCGCGGTTCATCAAGTGTTTGGCGAGCAAGCAGGTGATGATATTCGTTTCATTGTCCCCAGTAGTTGCAACAAAACTTTCCATCCGGTCCATACCCGCCATCACCAGCACATTGGCATCAGTCCCGTCCCCTTCGATGACCTGGGTTTTCTCTAAATTGACCGCAAGTTCCTCCGCGCGTTCGTGTTTATTTTCTATCAAAGTGATTTCGATTTCTTTTTCCAGTAATTGAGCCACCCGCCTTCCGACAAGCCCGCCTCCAAGGATCATCATCCTGCTGATGCCCTGGTCCCGGATACGCATCTGTTTCATCAGTTGTTCCATGTCATCCCGTCTTGCAAGGATGAACACCTGATCCTGCGGACGAATCGTCTCATCTGCCTGGGGGATGATGGTGGAAATTCCTCGGGCCAATGCCACGACACGGAAATGGTACTGATCATGGATGGCCGAAAGTTCTCTTGGTGATTTGAACACCAAAGGAGATTGATCATCCACCCTAAGTGCCAAAACCTGCATCCATCCGTTTCCGATATCGATCAGGTCATTGCAGGCAGCCCGTTTAACCAGACGATAGATTTCCTGCGCAAGCAGTTCTTCCGGATGAACCATCAGGTCGATTTTTAATTCTTCCGGAGGCAACACACTGCCAGGCTCAAAATCGAGGGACCGAACCCGGACGATTTTTCGTTCGATACCGAAGCGGTCCGCAATCAATGCTGAAAGCATGTTCGTCGCATCGTCATTGGTGGCTGCGATCATCAATTCCATGCTCTCCGCCTCCGCGGCTCTCCAACTGCTGAGACTCATCGAATTGCCCTTTAANNNNTTCCTACGCCTCCAATACCGAGAATCAGGATGTTTTCAAGCTTCGATCCCATCACGGATCATAAAATGGATTTGAGGTAACTCATTTCGGTGGGCGTTTATTAATGCGGAGCATTTCCTTGCCCTGATGAAGTTTAGATCGTCAGTTCGTATTGCTCGTAACGCGACTGACTGTGAAGAGGGTTTTTGCTAGAAATATCAATTTCATAAAAACTGTCAGCTTCCGGAACATATGAGGTGTCATAAATGGTTTCCGGTTTTTGTCCAAATTCCAGGCATTGGCGGATTGCATGACCTATCCAGCGTTCAATTTTCAGGACCACAAATTTTTTCCGTAAACGGCCCTGATCGTCCCGATTGAGGACACTGGTGATGGTGTTGGAGGTGATGAACTGATTGAGAAAGGGGGAATTCAGATTTTCCCGGGCTTCCGGGGAAATGTAGGTATGGGTGCAGTAAAAGAACATATTTGCCGGACGGCAGCGTTCTGATTCTGCCAGAGCACGGATATTTGCCGCCAGAGTTCCCCCGGTCCGGACCATATCATCTAAAATAAACACATCCCGATTTTTTAAAATCTCAACTTCTTCATTCAAATCAAGATTGACTTCTCGCTGACCGATGCGTTTCTTTTTGAACGTCACGAGGGCCGAATTATGAAGCCCGGTAAATTCTCTCACCCTCTGAACGAATTCCGCGGCACCATCATCGGGTGCAACAAAACCAACATGCTCTCCATAATTCCAAAGTCGTACCAGTCCTGAGCGAAGGATGTAATTGGCAATGATGGGAGAAATATCCAGGTTGATGAAAGGAGGCAGCCTGTTTTCATCGGAAGGTCCGTAAACCTTCTCATAAATTCCTTTCATCACATCCGGTTTGTGATTATGCACGGTCATCACCGCATCAACCCCTGAATTTTTCAACAGGTTCGCGTAGAGTTCCGCGGAGCAGGGCTGACCGACAAATTTTTCTCTCGAGGCAAAATCCGTCACTTGAGGATGATCCAGGGTCCTGGGTCCGCGATCCTGGGCGGAGTAATAGAGATCAGGCTCAACCAAGGCTACAAATTTTGCTCCATTTTCTTTGGCTGCGGAAGCAATCAGGAAGTTCCGCATCGCCAATTCATTCCTTGAAAGATGGGGAGAATGGGTAGAAATGATATAAACGGATTTACCGTCCAGGCCATGTCCGAGATTCAACTCACTTACATCATCCTGCATGAACCGGGGACAGAATTCACTGTTGACGAAGGACTTGAGTGAAATCATGTCTGCAATATCGTATGGTTGCAAACACGCATGCGCGACACCAATCGCAAATGAGGCATCACTCACATTCGATACAACGATAGGGCTGCTCACTCCTGTTTCACCCTGATTGGTTTTAAATTCATCAAATAAGGGTTCTGTTCAATAAGCCACGGCAAAGACCACTTCTCTTTCAGAGGGCTCTCCGGTGACCATGCATTTCCCTGGAACAGGATCTGGATCAAGGGGGATACAGCGGATGGTAGCTTTGGTATCTCCCTTGATTTTGGCTTCCACTTCCGGCGAACCATTCCAATGAGCCATCACGAAACCTCCCTCTTTTTTCATGATCTCACAAAACTCTTCATAGTTTTTTGCACGACGGGTGTTTTGCTCTCTAAACTCAAGTGCACGCTGGAAGAGATTTTCCTGTATTTTTTCGAGAAGATCACAGACATGGGCAGTAATGGATTCCAACTCAACCGACTCCTTTTCCCGCACATCCCTTCGTGCGACCATACCGCATTGCTTGGCCACATCCCTAGGCCCTACTTCAATCCTTACGGGGATTCCCTGTTGAAGCCAGTGAAAAAATTTCTCAGCAGGTCTGAGATCATCCCTGTGATCGATGACCACTTTCAGGCGGTCCAACCGACTGTGGAGACGTTCAGCAATTGATTCGGCAAAAGCCTTGGTTTCCGCACGTTCCGAATCATTGGTGAAAATCGGGATGATCACCACCTGCACCGGAGCAATTCTGGGTGGGATGATCAAACCGTCATCATCTCCGTGAGTCATGATCAATCCTCCAATCATCCTCGTGGAAACTCCCCAGCTTGTGGTCCAGGCATGGGACTGCTCATTCTTACGGTCCAGGAAGGTGATGTCGAATGCCTTGGCAAAATTTTGTCCCAAATTATGGGAAGTTCCAGCCTGAAGTGCTTTGCCGTCCTGCATCATTGCCTCAATGCAGTAAGTCGCAATCGCTCCTGGAAATTTTTCTGATTCGGTTTTGAGTCCGGGAATCACCGGGATGGCAAGGTCTTCTTCCTGGAAACGACGGTAGATTTCCAGCATCCGCATCGTTTCTTCCTGGGCCTCTTCCTCGGTTTCATGGGCCGTATGCCCTTCCTGCCAAAGGAATTCTGAAGTTCTCAAAAACAATCTTGTCCGCATCTCCCAACGCAGGACGTTACACCACTGGTTGATCAAAACAGGAAGATCACGGTAACTTTGAATCCACTGGGAATACATGTGGCCGATGACTGTTTCCGAAGTCGGCCTGATCATCAACGGTTCTTCCAGTTCTTTCCCTCCACCGTGGGTGACTACTGCACATTCCGGACTGAAACCCTCAACATGCTCAGCTTCCTTTTCCATAAAATGCTTGGGAATCAACAACGGGAAGTAGGCATTGACATGCCCTGTTTCCTTGAACATCCGGTCAAGCCGTGCCTGCATCGCCTCCCAGATGGCGAATCCGCTGGGACGAATCACCATGCAGCCTTTGACCGGAGCATAATCCGCAAGCTTTCCCGCGGAAATCACATCCAGATACCACTGGGAATAGTTTTCTTTACGGGGTGTTATATTTTTTGCCATTCAGAAATTATTAACGCAGATATTTGAAAATAGTTGTATGGGCATTAGGATTCAGTATTTTCGCAGCATGTAAAAAATATTGATTCGCTCTGTTTTTGACAAGCTCTTTTAGGCTACGAGATTGCATTAAATCTCGCATTGACTCAAAACAACCTTTCAGGAGCAAAGTTGAAAAGACAAATGCCTTGCTCCTTTTTGTTTCAAAACCTTAAGATTTATTGTTCCTTTCCAGGATTTGATAGCAACGATTCTTTCACCGGAGTGATTCTTGTTTGGAAAAAAAAACTCAACTGAAACAAAGGGCAGCGCTCCGACATACCTAGGCGGAGGAATGAAAATCGATGGAAAAATCATCGGCAGAAAACCCATCTGGATGGATGGAGAACTTAAAGGCAGTATTGAATGTGAATCTGAAGTTGTAATTGGTCCGACGGCAAAGATTGAAGCGACCATCAAGGCGGCAACGATCAAAATCAACGGCCAGGTCAAAGGAGACCTTTTTGCTTCGGCACGCATGGAGGTCCTCTCCCAGGGGAGGATCCAGGGAAACCTCACCAATCTCCCGGGATCCCTCATCATTCACGAAGGCGGGATCGTCGAAGGACAATGTCTGACCACCAGCAAAGAGGAAATCAATAAAGTCATGCCTCCATGGATCAATGCCTCTGGTCTGAAACAGGCAAAGGATCCCGTAAAACAAGGGGATACTGAAGAAAATCCATCAACAAAGCCTGAAAAGGCTCAGTCAGGTGATGACGCAAAAATCACTGAAAAAGCTTCCTGACCTTTCTTAATTCCCGAGCATCCTCCCTACATTTTATCGTCTAAAAATATTTTTTTAATCAGGAGCCACGTGTATCGAGTTTGTGGTTTCTAAATCGGAGACGATTTCGCTTTGCGCTGGAAGCGTTTTGACGTTGAGTTGCAACCGATCCGCGTGGTTCCAGTTGAAATAATTTGGACTTCAAGGTTTCACGACTACGAATCGGAATGGCAGGAATGATTAATGGCAGTGCCCGGCGTATGATTTCCACATGAAGAGACTGAACCGGTTCACGGACTTCTGGATCATTCAATTCCAGATTGGCCCAATTGCCCTCGATTTCAATTTGCCGTCCTGAACCCAAAATCTGTTCAGGCTGATATCTGGATGGGATCCAATGGCGCACACTGCTTTTTGATGAAGCCTGATTTTTTCGAGTGAGATAAACACTCATCTGCAAGGCTTTACCGGGTTTGTCCGGAATCATCATCAGTGAACTGAGTTCCTCCTTGTGAAATTCAATCCTACAGTCAAAAGTTCCCTCCTCATGTAGGTTCTGATCATCCAGATAAAATCTCGTATCTGCACCTGCATTACGGCTTCTGATACTCAAACCTTTCCAAAAATAACTCGTTTCCAACTCAGGACTCAGGTACTGCAGTTTGATGACATCCACCGGTAATGTGTGCCCTGCCTTGAACACCTGAAGGATCGAGCCGAGTTGAGAAATCTGGGGGATCATCTGAAACGGAAGATCACTCCATTTGAGTGGCCAGAATCCCACCTCCAAACTGTTCCGGCAGGCATCATTGGCTTGCATCAAGATATTGAATCCACGCTGGACCGAGGCTGGACTGCCGATCAGAATGACTTTTTTCCATCCTGACCAGACCGACTGTTCCAGGAGTTTTTCCAATGGCTGACGGTTACTGGTAGAAGCAAATTCGGCGGGCACCAGTTGTTCCATCACCCTCAATCCATGCTTCCACCAGAATAAGGAAACCCCGGGATTTAAATGACTGTCCAAAATGAGATGCAATGGGCGTTTCATTTTTTATATATATCTGATATCATAAAAATCAAAAAAAACTAAAGTAACCTAATTAAAAGTTACAACAAAAGATTTTTATAATCAACTTAAATCATGGACCCAATAAAACAGAAAATTTTTTTATTCGGATCAATATCATTCATTTCTTATTTTTTGATATTTTATTATGAAGAAATGGTGATGCATTATTTTGTATTGGGCTCATGGCATGCTCTTTTACCGATAAGTACAGCTTTTTTAATTTCAATAGTTTACGGTTCATTTTCCAACTATGTTATTGAATATTTTAATAGAATTCAAAAAGAAAGAAACAAAAAGTAAATTGTGAAAAAATTTATAATCTTATCATTACTGTTATTGTTTTCTTTGAACGCATATGGTGCGAAAGGAGGGAATCCTTTATTAGGCAAATGGGAAAGCACTAATGGCAAAAACAATTTAGAAATATATTTAGATGAGAAAAATCAAATTTTATATATTGAAAACAATAACATAAAACACCATTTAATCCTCGAAGACGAGAAATATTATTATGAAAATGATCAAGATCAGATCTATGTTGAAATAAACAAATCGAACGGCACATTAGAATTAGTTTCAGGAAATAAAACAGTTATCTTTAAAAAAATTATTACATTTATTGAACTCAATTTTTTGAATATCGGTTTCCTATTACTGGTAGGATTCATTGGAGGACTTGTTAGTGGTTTCATTGGTTCAGGAGGAGCTTTTGTATTAACTCCAGGGATGATGAGTCTAGGCGTGGATGGGCTCGTAGCGATCGCATCAAATATGTGCCACAAATTCCCAAAAGCATTAGTAGGCGCATACAAAAGGTATAAATACGGTCAGGTGGATTTAAAATTAGGGCTTATCATGGCTTCATCTGCTGTTCTTGGAGTACTGATTGGGATTGAAATCCAACATAAAATCAACATTACTTTCGGGAACTTGGGTTCTGATTTATACGTAAGTCTGGCTTATGTAATCGTATTGACCACAATAGGAAGTTATGTCTTTTATGATGCGTTTAGAACGCAGAAATCAGGAGGCATAGAAAAAAAATCAAAACTTTCCATATTTTTACAAAAAATAAAACTTCCTCCCCTGGTTCAACTTTCAATAGCAGAAAGTAAAATTTCTGTATGGTTTATAATTCCTATTGGATTTTTGACAGGAATGCTTGCTGCAACAATCGCCGTTGGAGGGTTTATAGGAGTCCCAGGAATGATTTTTGTGGTAGGGGCATCAAGCCTCGTCGCCTCAGCAACAGAACTTGTGGTGGCATTCAGTATGGGATTAATAGGTTCCATCAAATGGGGGATGATGGGACTTATTGATATCAGATTAACAGTCATTATTTTGGCAGGTTCATTATTTGGCGTCCAAATTGGTGCTTATGGAACAACTTTTGTCAACCAAAATTATATCAAGAAAGTGATGGGAACCATAATGCTGTTAGTCGCATTGAGTAGGGGAATCATCATCCCAAGTTATCTAAGTGAATTAGAGCTGATCACAATCAATGATTCTATCAATATTTTTCTTAAAGATTTAAGTTTCATCATGATGTGTGTTGCGTTGGGTACAGGAGCATTTATG
>LNZD02000110.1:0-568 GCA_001469005.2 SAR324 cluster bacterium lautmerah10 | reverse complement strand
GTACAGGAGCATTTATGATTACAAAATCCATGTGGACAGCAAAAAATAATAAAACCGAAACTGTTTTAGCTGAATAATTTTTATTCTTTCCATAAATCAAAAATAATTATGTACACATCTATCTATAAAAAATGTTTAAATATAATATATTGTTGGGAATGTTTACACTCTGCAATAACTTTTGCAGAATCAGGATGTGCGGAGGATGCCTGTGATTTTTTTGAACAGATTATGTTAAAGAATGCAAAGTAGAGTTTGATTAAATTTTAAACCTAACCCAATTATCGATTTTTTAAAAATTTATATCCTTAACCTTAAAGCCTCCTTTTTTTAATCAGGATTCGTTATCTATCTCAAGGATTAATCTCCTGTTCAAGTCTGAACATTTTTTAATCCTCCAGGGTCTGAAGATCTTCCAGAGCCTCTTTAAGTTTTTCCTCAAGTTCACTCTCGGCGCCATTGTTTTCCAGCACCAAATCAGCATGGCTCAACCGTTCTTCTGAAGAAATTTGGGAAGAAATTCTTAGTTTTGCCTCTTCCCGGCTTAACCCGTTTCGAAGGGCAAGGC
>LNZD02000109.1 GCA_001469005.2 SAR324 cluster bacterium lautmerah10 | reverse complement strand
CTCGTGGTCCCTGAGTAAAAATCATGAACCTACACCCTTAAGAACCGGGATTGCCAACACCTTGGAATATTATAAATCTGGAAATGTAAATCCTCAGAACTCTGATGATGTGCTTTGATTGAGGAGAAAAAAATCATGAATGAAGATCTAGGACTGATCAGTCAACCCATCACGGACCTCTTTCCACAACCTGAAAGTATCGATGAATGGGCTTCGTACGCCTTGTCGGAAGAACAACTCCATGAGTTTCAGCAGAACGGATTCATCCACGGTATTCAATTACTCAACGAGGACCAGATTCAAGGACTTCGTCAAGCGTTGGAGGAAATGGTGATTCCTGATCATGAAGGAAGAGAATATTTTTATGAATACCATTCCAATGAATCCACCCATCCTGAAACCGTCCTGTTCCATGCTCTGGGAGCGTGGAGGGTTCGGAAAGCTTTCCATGATCTCCTTTGGAATCCTGCTTTCCTGATTCCAGCCTATCAGTTACTGGGAAAGGGAATCCGATTTTTCCACGATCAGCTTTTTTGTAAACCTGCAAACCATGGAAGTGTCGTTTCCTGGCACCAGGATTATTCCTACTGGACCTGGACCAAGCCGATGAATCACCTGACCTGTTGGATCGGCCTCGATGATTCCAATGAAGAAAACGGATGCCTGCATTACGTTCCCGGAAGTCACCGGTGGGGGTTGATTGACAAACTCGACCTAGCGGGAGAAATGGATGCAGTACAAGATTTGTTGACTCCAGAACAAATTCGGGATTTTGAGAAAAAGACACCCATCGTGATGAAGGCAGGATATGCCAGTTTCCATCACCCGGTTCTGATGCATGGATCTTTTGAAAACCGTTCGCCGTCACAAAGACGAGCCACGGTGATCAATGTTTTTGGGGACGGTGTGGTCTCCAACCTGGATTTCGATACGGTTAATGCTCCAGGAACCAAAAACTATCCTGCGATTCCAGTCGGTGAAAAAATGAGGGGATCGTATTACCCGCTCTTATTCAATCCTGAGGAAGAGTTTAAAAATGCTGAGAGCATCATTCCAAATCTTGAAGAACTTAATTCATGAAATTTGGGTAAAAATGCTGATTTACTCTCAATCATAAATTTTTCCAAAAATTGGAAACTAATTCGTCTGATGGTTTTTACCTTCCCATCCATCCCACCATCTTTCAAACAATTTCAAATGATTTTCTGCAAAACTTTTCTGGCTCGGGCTCAATTCATCGAAGGCATTGAAATGGAATTCATATTCGGATTCACCTTTGAGGAAGAGAAGGTATTTGTAGTAGAGAACAAGGTCCGGTCCTTCATCAAAAGTGGATAAGACCATCAGCGCATCGTCAAGTTGATTGGCGTAACTTTTTGCTTGGGCATCTCCGTTCAGAGCCATAAGGCAGAGTTCGAACAACTTCAGCACCGGTTGAGGAAGAACATTTCCTATTCCGGTAATCAGTCCGATGGCACCGCATCGGAGCATCCCATGGCAAACCTGAGTGTCAACACCCACCAGAAGGGCCAGTTGCTCATCCCCGCTGGTAATATGCTCGGCAGCATAGCTCAAAGCCTGTGCCCCTCCGAATTCCTTGAAGCCAACCAAATTCGGATGATCTTTACGCAGCTCAAAAAACAGTTCTGCCTTCGTCTCAAATCCATAATAGGGACTGTTGTAAATCACCGAAGGAAGATCAACACCTGCTTCCAAAACTGCGGCCAGATGTGACTTCTGGGCCAACGGTGAAGTTCCTCTCGAAAGGACCCTGGGAATGATCATCAATCCCCTGGCCCCGCAGGATTTTGCATGTGCTGCATGGGAAACCGCGTTTTGGGTGTTTTGGGCTCCAGTACCGACAATGACCGGAACACCGGCATCGACCAGAGCCGCAACTCCCTGCTGACGCTGTTCCTCGGAAAGCAATGGCCAGTCTCCCATTGATCCGCAATAAACCACCGAGCTCATTCCCTGCCCAATCAGTTCCTTCCCCTTCCGGACCAGAGCATTAAAATCCGGAGTTCCTGATTCACTACAGGGTGTCATCAGCGCAGGAATACAACCGTAAAATGCGTGTTGTTGATTCATTTTCTAAACGTATTTTCAGTTTCTAAACAAAGAAAATATCTATTTTTGCTGGTTCAAAAAACTGAAAGTATACCAATTCTTTAATGAGAACGAAGACATTTTTAAAATGGTATTTCTTGGCTTCACTCGTTTGACATACAAGATACCAAATGATAGGATTCGCCTCTTTCTTAATCCTCTTTCTGGAGATCTTATGAAGAAATTTTTATTTATTTCGAGCACCTTAGTTTTCCTCTTAACAGGACTTAATCAGGGCTTTGCAGATAAACTTGATGATGTAATCAATTCTGGGAAGCTGCGTTGTGGAGTGGTTCTAGATTTCCCACCAATTGGTTATAGGGATTCAAACAATGAGCCTGCTGGTTTTGATGTAGAGTACTGTAAAGACCTTGCGAAAGTTCTTGAAGTCGAACTTGAAATTTTACCTCTGACCTGGGCAGAAAGACTGCCTGTTATCGTAACAAATCGGGCAGATGTGGTATTTGGAGCAACTTCAGATACTCTTGAACGTGCAAAAACAGTCGGTTTTACGATCCCTTATGCAATATATTATGCTCAAGCAGTGGTTGGAAAAAATTCAGGAATCAAAACTTTTGAAGATATGAAAGGCAAACGCATAGCGGCTGCTGTGGGTACCGTTCCTGAAATTGAGTTTCTGAAATATGCAGAAAAGTGGGGAACGAAAAATCTTTATCAAGGATATCAAAGTGAAAATGAGGTGTTTCTTGCAGTTGCACAAGGAAAGGCTGATGCCGGGATCACAACGAATACTGCGGTTAAACCCATTGTTGAGAAGTACGATACCATCATTGCAGGTCCAAGAATGCCTTGGACAACGGACTACACATCGGTGGTCGCCTCAAGGAAAGAATACGGTTGGTTAAATTACCTAGAATTGTGGGGACGATTTGTTGGAGGTGAAGCTCCGGAGTTGCGTATTCCAGGCGTAATGTATTAAAACACTTTTTTTAATCAAAGAGGTTGTTAAATTTCAGCCTCTTTGATCCCCTCCCTATCAAGTCACATTGGATTATACGTTTCATTGGCGACCTGTTTTTAATAAATTGCCAAATTTATTAGAAGCGGGTTTAGAAACTTTAAAAGTTGCCGTGATCGCTATGATTTTCGGTATTATTATCGGTTTAATTCTCAACTATTTAAAACAATCAAAATGGTTCATTTATAGATGGTTTTCCATCAGTTGGATTGAAATTGCACGTAATACCCCTGCCTTACTTCAACTTTTCTTTTTTGGTTTTGGCTTAGGAGCATTTGGGTTACATCTTGACCCTTTATTTATCATTCTTCTTGGACTTTCTTTTAACAACGCAGGATATTTAGCTGAGACCTTTCGTGGTGGATTTGAAGCCATCCCCAAAACCCAAATACGTGCTGCCCGATCTTTAGGAATGTCACTCTGGCAGTCCTACACAAGAATTTTGATCCCACAGGTTTTAAGAATTGTCTACTATCCGATGACTAACCAGATGGTTTGGTCTGTTTTGATGAGTTCATTAGGAATGTTAGTGGGATTTCGGGAGTTATCTGGAGAAACTCAATTCCTTGCATCTAAAACATATAGGATTTTTGAGTTTTTTATGGTTACCGCTGTCATCTACTACATCATAGTGAAATTAATTTTGGGTTCTTCAAAACTTATTTCATTTTATTTTTTCAGAGAGGAATTGGATTAAGATGGACTCAAATTCCAGTTCTATTCAATTTTTCACCTCTTTTCAATCGTCTGATTTCTTTTACATATTAGACGCAGCATTCAACACCTTACTGATTTCGTGTGTTTCCATCATTCTAGGAACGATTTTAGGCATATTATTTGGTTGGGTCCTTCATGTTTCTAAATGGAAAGGGGCTGCTACACTTGGACTCTTTTTAGATATTTTCCGAAGTATTCCCTTAATCATACAAATCATACTTTTTTACAATTTTTTCCCATTGATAGGAATCTATCTGGATGCATTCGAGGCAGGCACAGTCGTTTTAACCATTTACTGCAGTTCTCTTATGGCGTTTGTATTCAGAGGAGGTCTTGATTCAGTAGAGACCGTGACTAGAAGAGCCGCACGTTCTCTCGG
>LNZD02000108.1 GCA_001469005.2 SAR324 cluster bacterium lautmerah10 | reverse complement strand
GTGAATTAATGGACGAACCCTCGCTGACTGAGAATTCTGAATATCAAACTATGGCTGATCGTCGTCGCCGACGTGAACAAATCAGCGAAGAGTTAGTTCAAATATTTTTAAAACACACCACCGAAGAATGGTTGGAACGGTTTCAGGGGAAAATTCCAGTTGCTCCGATAAATGATCTGAGGCAAGCATTAGAGAATCCATTTATCCGGAAACAGGGAATGATTCAAAAAATTGATCATCCAACCAAACCTGAAATGCAAGTACTCTCCAATCCCATCAAATGGAATCAGGAACGGATGACATCTCATCCTGGACCTCATAATGTTAGCGAAAATACCCAAGCCATTCTGAAGGAATTCGGATTTTCTGAAGCTGAAATATCGGAATTGCAGGCTGAGGGAGATGTATGAGCAAACTTTCAGGGATCCGAGTGGTCGATCTTTCTTTATTTTTACCTGGTCCGATGATGACTTCGATGCTGGCGGATCATGGTGCAGAAATAATTAAAATTGAACCTCCTGGAGGAGATCCGGCTCGCCAGATGGAACCCTTTGAAGAAGGGCAGTCGGTGTGGTTCAGAAACATCAATCGTGGGAAACAATCAGTCGTCCTGGATCTCAAACAAAAGGACAATCTTCAAAAACTCTACGGACTCGTAGAAGAATCAGACATTTTTGTAGAAGCCTTCCGGCCAGGAGTCGCTAATCGCCTCGAAATCGATTATGAAACATTGTCAGCGATTAATCCTATGATCATATACTGCTCCATTTCTGCTTTTGGACAGGATGGGCCGTTAGCTCATCATCCTGCACATGATCTTGCAGTGGAGGCTTTTGCCGGCTTCATGAGTGTCAATGATAAGGGTGATGGTGAACCCGTGGTTCCCGCTTTTCCTGCAGCAGACGCTTCGGCCTCACTTGTGGCACTCTCCGGAATTTTAATGGCTCTCATTGGACGAGAGCGGACAGGAATTGGCGATTATCTAGATATTGCCATGTATGACAGTCTGCTTCCCTGGTGTGGGCATTTTGCAGGACCCTCGCTAGCTCATGGAGAGGCGGTCCATTCGGCAACCCAAAGGTCATTGGGTGGATCGGCATTTTATAATGTCTACAAAACCAAGGATGATCGACACATTGTTTTAGGCGGCAGGGAATCCAAGTTTGTTAAAAACCTCTTGAAAGCATTGAAACGAGAGGACTTGATAGACCTTTGTCTTGGCCCTCCCGGACCATCCCAGAATCCGGCTAAAATTTTTTTGCAGGAGACCTTTGTAACTCGGAGTCGGGATGAATGGGTGAATTGGTTCAAGGACAAGGATGTCTGTTTTGCCCCCGTTCTAGATTTTGTTGAAGGATTTTCAGAGCCGCAGTTGATTTTCCGTCAAATGTTGATTGAAGGCCCAAAAGGACAAAAAGTTTTTGGATCCCCGATCAAATTTAAGAACGAGCCAGGGAGTGTTTCCACAATCGCTCCAGAGTTGGATGAACATGGAAGTTTGACCAATTCCTTATGACTCTTGCGGAGCAACTGGTATCAAGCCTTAACAGGGCAGTCCCAGAAGCTACTTTTGAAAGAGCAAGATCCCATGTTCTGGACTGGGTTGGTTGTGTGTTGGGAGCTGCCAGAGAGCCTTTAGCCCAGCAAATCAGTTCTTTGGTCGCGAAAAACTCAGGACAGTTTCCCAGTTTTGGCATAGGACCTTTAGACGCGAAATCTGCGAGGACTTACGCGGTTTCTCTGGGAAATCTTCTTGAGATGGATGACCTTGTCCGTGCAGCACTGGTGCATCCTGGGCCAGTCGTTGTTCCAACTGCAATTTATACTGGATTAGAACTTAAACTATCTTGGAAAGAGACGTTACTGGGCATCATTAAAGGGTATGAAGCAGCGGCCAGACTCGGTGTTTTGCTGGATCAATTCCACTATTCACGCTGGCATCCAACCACAACAGTAGGTGTTGCAGCAGCATCAATTACGGCCTCAAGCCTCCGCAATTTAAATGCTTCTCAGACGGTTTCAGCCCTATCCAATGCTCTTTCTGTATCAGGAGGGTTATGGCATATGCGGCATCATGATGTTTCAACGAAACAATGGAATTTACTCCATGCAGTGAATACCGGGAGGCATGCTGCAGAGATGGCCGAAATGGGCTTCACTGGCTCCAGCGAAATCATTGAAGGTCCCCAGGGCTGGTTGGAGGTCCTGTCTGAAAATTTACTTCCAAAGGAAATGATCCAAAATAAAGAATGGTTAATCCATCAAGTCAGTTTTAAACCATGGCCTGCCTGCCGTCACTGCCATGCTGCAATTGATGCAGCAATAGCACTGCACAAAGATTTTGATCAGGATGAAGCTTGCCAAGTGGTTGTTCAAACTTACTCTGATGCAATAGATTTTTGTGATAGACCAATACCCGTTACTCCTGCCCAGGGCCGCTTTTCATTACAACACTGTGTCTCTGTGGGATTGTTGAAAGGAGATGTATCATCATCAGATTTTACAGAAAACCGGCTTCATGATTCTCAGATTGAAGCGCTTCGAAAAAACGTTAGGATTTGCGAGGATCCAATTTTTACCCAAGCCTATCCAAACCACTTTGGTTCAGCTGTAAAAGTTATGAATTCAAATGGAAAAAAGAAGACAGTTAAGATTGCAAATGCTAAAGGAGATCCGGAATGGCCTTTGAAGGATGAGGATCTCTTAAAAAAGTTTTATGACCTTGCAGAGAGCGGAGGTGCTGATTCTTCCAGAGTTCAAGAACTTGCCAAAGCACTATTACAATCTCCTCTTTCAACCCC
>LNZD02000107.1 GCA_001469005.2 SAR324 cluster bacterium lautmerah10 | reverse complement strand
AAAAAAGATAGGACGCGGTACCGAGGATTACCTGATCACCAGCAAAGGCCAGGAAGCCCCGGCGCATATGCCCCAGGTCAAACGTAGTTTGAGCATCATTTACGCGGCGAATCCGTTCGGCGCCGATCATATGTCCAGCGAACACGACCCGAGTTACAAATCCTACCCGGAGCGCATGTCCTACATCGGCTTGGACAACCCGCAGCCCAAACTGGCATTGAATGAGGAGATGATGCGTTTTGCCACCGTCACCCAGCATCTGTATAGCGCCTTGGACAGTGTCAATGTCTGCCAGTTCGTTTACGGACCGGCCTGGCAGCTTTATGGAACCGATCAGTTGGTCGAACTGATCCGGGCGGTAACCGGATGGGATGTGGATGTCCAGGAAGTGCTCCAGGTCGGAGAACGGCGTCTCAACATGATGCGGCTCTTCAATGCCCGGGAAGGAATCGGACGTGCCGAAGACAAGCTTCCGAAGAAGATGTTCGACCGTCCCTTGGAAGGAGGCCGGTCAGACGGTTATCACATCGACCGGAGCGAGTGGGACCAGGCCCTTGATGATTACTACCGTCTGAATGACTGGGATCTGGAAACGGGATATCCGAATCGGGCAAAGCTGGAAAGTCTGGGATTGTCCTGGGTGGTGAACGAGAGTTCCGAACTTTCCGAGGCGCTGGCCTAAGCCGGCTGGATTAAACAGGGCAGGAAATTCCTCCTGCCCGGCATCCTGTTATTTTTGCTTGGCGGCAAAAACCTTCTGGAGATCCTCTTTCATCCGCAACAGGTGGCGCTCCCGGTTCAACCCGATGTAAATGATCACAATCAGGGTTGAAATCGGACAGGCCAAGGCGTACCCCTCTTTCACAATCAGCACACCGTCGATCACCAGGGCGACCATTTCAAGGATCTTCACCAGATCCAAGCGGAGTTGGTGTTTCAGGTAGAGCAGCAGGGAGAGGATATGGGCAATGACCGTCAGGGCGGCTGTTCCTGCAAAGTGGTACATCAGCAGGTCGGCCGTGGCGAGAACAAAAAGCAGGGTGAGGGATGCCCCCAGTGCTTTTTCGAGAGATTCGTTGCTGAGTCCGTTAGGTTCTTCCAATTCCTGGTTTTCTTTCATTCAAAATAGCGTTTTACCGAATGCCTCTGCCTAAAACCGTATCCGCAAAAAGTTACGAATTCAACGAATCAATCCTAACTTTTTTGGGATTAAGCCTTTTTCATGGCCTGCCAGACATTTTCGGAACGGACCGGCAATTCACAAAACCGGATTCCGACCGTATTCTGAATCGCACTGGCCAGGGCCGCCGCACCCGGAACGATGGGAGGTTCCCCAACTCCACGGATGCCGAAGGGGCCATGAGGAGAGGGTTCTTCAATCAGTTCGATGTCAACCGGAGGGATTTCATCGGCACGGAATAGAGCATAATCCATAAAACTTGGATTCAGCAGAAGCCCCTGTTCATCGAACTCCATCCCCTCCCGCATTCCCCATCCAAGCCCCTGGACGACTCCGCCGTGGATCTGCCCTTCGATGAGCATTGGATTGAGAGCAAATCCGACATCCTGGATGGCAAGATAATGCAGAGGAACGACTTCCCCGGTTTCCGGATCGACCCGGATCTTGACCCAGTGGACGGATGCTGCAGGAGCATTTTCCGGAAGCGAACAGTTCCCACTCCCCATCACCGGGCCTTCACCTCCACGGGTTGACTGAGCTTTCTTGACCAAATTTGCCATGGACACGGTTTTGGTCGGGACGCCTTTGACACGGACCGTCCCCTGATGCAGTTCGAGGTCATCGATGGAGGCCTCGAAATGGTCTGAGGCAAGTTTCAGTAAACGTTCACGGACCTCTTCGGAGGCTTCACGGATGGCCGGGATGACACTGTAACTGACCATACTTCCCCCGCTGACCGGTGCGATGGGACCTGATTGGGTGTCCTGCTGGAGGACCTCGATGGATTCCAAAGGAAGATCCAGGGTTTCCGCAACCACCTGGGCAAATCCGGTATGGATTCCGGAAATATCCGAGGTTCCCAGATAAAGCTGAAGGGTGCCGTCCTCAAGCATCCGGCAGTTGGCCCCTGCTGGTGAAACATTACAACGCCAAATTCCTACCGCGAATCCGCTTCCGGTGTTTTCCTCCTGCGAAGATTCCTGATACAAAGGATGGGCCTTCAGGCGCTCGAGGCAGGCTTTGATGTTGACACTGGGCCACTGGGTTCCATTGATCATCTCATCCCCGGTTTCAGCAGCATTTTGCAGACGGAACTCAAGCGGGTCCAGTTTGAGATCTTTGGCCATCAGGTCGACATTGGATTCCAGCACGTAGGCGGCGAGGGGGGCTGATGGGGCACGGTAGGGGCCTCCCATCGGTTTGTTGGTGTTGATTTCGGAATACTCGACCCGGGCATTGGGGACGTTGTAGGTGCTTCCAAGCAGGGTGGCGAGCAGGTTGCCCCAGGGAGAAGCGAAAATCCCGTTGTCCATCAGAACGGTTGCATCGAGAGCACAGAATTGTCCGTCCCGCGTTGCTCCGGTTTTCAGGGTGACATGACAGGCAGGAGAAGGCATGCCTCCCATGAAATCTTCACCACGGCTCAATTCCAAGCGGACCGCGCGTTTCATTTTCAAGGCAACTGCTGCGGTCAGGGGTTCGATCAGTCCGTGTTTTCCCCCGAAACCTCCTCCAACGGCCATCGGGATGACATTGACTTTACTGATGGGAAGTGACATCAGCCTGGCGACTTCGTTCCTGACGCTGCGTGGCCCCTGAGTACTGACGTAAACGCTCAAGCTTCCGCCGATTTCAGGGTTTACCACACAGACCTGGGGCTCGAGGTAGGACTGGTGGACAAATGCTGTGCGGTAGGTTCGTTCGATGATCACATCTGCGGACTTGAATCCCTGTTCCAGATCTCCACGCTGGTAGACATCCCCCTGGTTGATGTTCGTTTGTGGGCCTTTGGTATCCTGTTTTTCTGCCTGGTCTCCACCATGATCTGCGGCCATGTCCACATCCGAATCCGGGATTCCCTCAGGCCAGATTACGTTTGAATCAGGAAGAACGGCCGTTTCCAGATCAAGTACCGGATCCAGCAGTTCATATTCGATTTCGACCTTTTCTGCACCGTCTTCCGCTGCCTGAACTGTTTCTCCAGCCACCGCGACCACAGGCTGTCCGTTGAATAGCACACGCTCTTTGGCCAGGATTGCACTGGTTCTGGAGTTGATGACCTGATTCCTGCTAGGGAGATCCTCTGCACGGAAGACTCCGACCACTCCCGGGACTTTCTCGGCTTGACTCAAATCGATCGAGAGGATTTTGGCATGAGCATGAGGGCTGATCACCAGGCGCAGGTGAAGCATTCCTGCAAAAGCAAGGTCTCCGGTGTAGGGCATTTCCCCCAAGATCCTTTGAGTTCCATCATGAAGCGGAACCCGTTGACCCACGTATTTGTAGTTGGTGGATTTTGAGTTAGAAGAATGTGATTCAGCGATTTCAGACATGGCGGATTCGAATTGGTTCAGAATGTTTGGATCATCCTTCCATCCGTGTCATGAATCCGCAAATTCATAATGGATGGGATCAATCCTTAACCAGGAAGATCAGGACTTTGGCCGGAGTTGATGACGCAGACTGAGAATGGCGGCGAGGATCAAAGCGGGAGTTAAAATGGTGATGTTGAGAAGCCATTTCAAGCTTCCAGGGAAAAAACTTCCGTCGATCCATCGGAGCGTACGGAATAATCTGGAAGCAATCTGAGGTTTTCCGATGCTTCCGAAAAACATCATCATGTCGAACAGTAAATGTGAAATGAGTTGAGTCAGAGGCCCTTTTTCAAAATGCTCTAGCGAATCCAACCGGGAGATATAATCAGGAGCCAGGCCTCTCAGGCGCGCACCCGTCCGGATCAACTCCAGGTAGCGCAGAGTTGGGGGTTTATCCTCGGGCATTTTTCTCGAATCGAGGGCGCTGAATGCAAGAGCCTTTTGTTTGGTTCCGTGATACGTTTCCACTTCCACTTCCACTTGGCGGTAGGCATGGTTTTCTCCCTCACTGAGTACGAGTTTCCGGAACTCCTCGGGACTCATCCTCAGGAGTACTCCATGAACTTCATCCCCGGGGGCAGGTTCGACGCCGGCCATCGAAGGTTCGAGCCAGGAAATTCCCCTCAGGTTGAATGCGAGACGCCAGTCTTTCAATTTCCCCGGAAAGCATTCCTTGACCTTCAGGTTGGCCCGTCCTTTTAATTTTTCAGGATGGAGGTTTGAGCCGAAGGCGAAATTCCAGATATCTTCCTGATTCTGATCAATGCTGGAATCAACCTTGGAAGTTTCTGTCATGATTGGGCAGGAATCTGAAAAAAGCGTTTTGTTTCAGCGACTAAGTTCCAAAGCAGACCAACTGTCCCTTGTTATTTTATTTGAAGGAACAAATCCCAAAACCGTGAAAATCCTTTCCAATTCCGAAACTTGATTTTCCAGAATTCCGCTCAGCAGCAGACGGCCCTCTTCTGCGACGGAAGAGGCTAAATCTGTGGAAGATTGCTTCAGTTCACTGAGCAGCATATTGCTGATGACTAAAGGAAAGGTTTTTTGGAAACAGTTTTTATCCGCCCTCAACGGCATGATTCTGTGTTGCAACTGATTCAGCTCACTGTTGCTGATAACATCTTTTAATGCATCACCCTCCAGTTCAAGGGCGATGCATTTTTCACAACCCATCAGGCAGGCACCGATCGAGAGGATACCCGAACCGCTTCCGAAATCCAACATCCAGTGGGGTTTGACAGGGCAGCTTTCGAGACATTGTTCCAACAACTCGAGTGCCAGTGCAGTGCTGGTGTGATGTCCGGTACCAAAACCCTGTCCGGGATCAATGAGGATTCTGTTTTTACGGCTGCTTTCTGTGGAACTCAGCCAGGGAGGCAGTACTTCAAGGGTGTTGCCGATTTGAACCGGTTTAAAAAAAGGCTTCCAGTTTGATTGCCAATCTTCTTCTTCCCTGAAGTTCAGCGCATGGATCCGGACTGCTTCAAGATTCCCCGCAATCGAAGCGTTAAACTGTTGGTGAAGGTTTTTTAGGGAAATGGAAGGATCTTCAGGAAAATATGCGACGGATTGAAATCCTTCAGGAGCAGAGCGTTGTTCGGTTCCAAGTGCACCGTGTTCAAAACAGTACCATTCCCAGAGCTCTTCCCACCCGGATTCAACCTGGCATTGAAGGGTCCAGTAATGGCTATGCGAAGGGCTTCCGGGAGTATCCTTGGGGCCTGAGGGTTTTTCAGACAATTCAGGCGACGTCAAACGGAGCTGCTGTTTTCAGGAAGTTCCACCGCCTTCGATGTAAACCTTGAATCCATCTTCAAGCAATCCCCGTTTGCGGGGATCGTTCTTTTTTTTGGCTTCTGCGCACATGCCGCATCGGCAATCGATATGATGCGTCTTCTGGAATTTTTTCAGCTTCAGTCCGGAAAGGTCCTTGCCCTCGTTCTGCATTTCCTGGAGCATCTTTTCAATCTGCCGCATGGCAAGTGCCAGGATCTGTTCATTATGCCGTGGAGATTTAGATAATTTCAGGTTGCGGCTGATGGATTTGATCATTTCAATTGGTGGGAATCAACTTGACATCAATGGGTGAATTCTCAAAAATTTCATATGCATTTCAAGGATCAACGCAAGTGATATGCCTTGCCTCTCAGGAAATCTTCATAAATTGAATCAATGAAACTGAATACTGTCAATCTGTTGGTTGGTTTGGTGATCGCAGTCTCTGGAGTTTTTTACCTTGGGACCTACATTGTTGACAAAACCCAGTATGCCATAGAGATTCGTTTGGGGGATGCAGTCGATACCGTGACGGAACCAGGACTCGAATTCAAAGTGCCCTTCATTACCCGAATTTTTTATGTGGAAAACCGGATTCAGGATTTTGACGCAGATCCAGGTTCAGTCTTTACCAAGGACAAGAAGGAGATGATCGTCGATACCTACTCCAAATGGAGAGTTGAGGATCCTTTGAAATTTTACCAGACGGTGAGAACGGTGAGCGGAGCCCTGGCAAGATTGGACGATATCATCTATTCACAAACCCGGGAAATACTCGGAAAGCATACCCTGGTGGAAATCGTTTCCGGAAACCGGAAAGAAATTCGTGAAACCATTACCATCAATTCCCGCAAGAATGCGGAAAAATTTGGAATCGAGGTGATCGATGTCCGGATCAAACGGGCCGATCTTCCCCAGTCGAACAGCCTTGCAGTCTATGGACGGATGGAAGCAGAGCGAAAGCGTGAGGCAAAGCGTTACCGTTCAGAGGGAAATGAAAGGGCTTTGGAAATACGCTCCGCCGCAGACCGTGACCGGATCAAGATCCTTTCGGAAGCCAACCGGATTGCCGAGGAAGTCCGGGGTGAGGCGGATGCAAAGGCCACCAAAACCTATGCCGATGCCTACAGCAAAGATCCTGATTTCTTTGCCTTTCTCCGTTCTCATGATGTTTATCGTGAGACGCTTCAGGAAGACACAACGATGCTTCTCAGCGCGGAACGGCCGTTTTTTAAACACATTAAATAATCCTACCGATGCAGCTTGAACAGCTGCTGCAGTTTTTTGATTCATTAAAATAAAGTATGCCCTCCTATGACGGTGTACTGAAAGAACTCGAGCATTGGGGCAGTTATGAAAATACTGCCCGGCCGAGAGACATCAGCCGCCTCGAAGGAATCCGTCTGCTTCTGAACGAACTCGGGGATCCTCAAAACAACCTGCGGGTCGTTCATGTTGCAGGAACCAACGGGAAAGGTCTCACGTCATTGATGTTGGGCAGTCTGATTCGGTCAGAAGGTAAATCCTGCGGCATCTACACGTCCCCTCATTTGACGGATATTCGGGAACGGATCAGGATTAAAGGAAAATGGATCGAGAAGGAAGATTTCGCGCTCTATGCAGAAAGGGTTTTGGATCAAGCCCATTCTTTTCAGGGGAAACCGTATCTGTCCTATTTTGATCTTTTGACTGCAGTTGCCCTGCTTGCTTTTCTGGAAAAGGGAATGCAGTGGGTCATCCTGGAAACCGGCCTGGGGGGGAAAGCGGATTCGACGAATGTCACCCCCAAGGAACTTTGTATCCTGACTCCCATCGGGATGGACCATCAGGAAGTTTTAGGCGACAGCCTCCAGCAAATCGCTTCCGAAAAAATGGGGATCACCCGTCCAGGCATTCCAACCGTGATTGCCCGGCAAAAGCCTGAATTGATGCAGTGGATGCGGACTGAACTCAATCAGCGATCGGTTCCATTTGTTGAAGCAGAAAATGAAATCGATTTCATCCAAAATGGTGAAACTCAAACGGATCGGCCTTTTAACGGAATTTGGGGGATCAAATGGAAGGATGATACAAAATTAAAACTTCCAAGAGGTCAGTTCCTGAGTTTACCCTGGCTGGAGTGCATGAGGACTGCTTGGACTGCGTTTGAAATGATGTTTCCGCAAGCAATTGATTCAAGAGGAGAAAATTTGGAAATACTCAGTTCAGTGAAACTCCCGGCCCGGCTTGAATACCGGAAAAACGTGGAATGGAATGGACATCATTTCAGTTCTTTGGTTCTCGACGGGGGGCACAATGCGGATGCCTTAGAAGCCCTTGCCCTTCAGTTGGAAAATTGGCAATTCACAAACACGACCGTGATCCTGGGAATGTCAGGCGACAAACTTCAGCCTGTGCTGATTCCGATGCTGGAAAAAATCTTTCGAAGTTGTGCGCTGCTGATTGCCTGCCCCTTTGACTCTCCACGCTCTGTGAAGCCGAAGGAACTACTCCGTTTTCTCCATGTGGAGATTGGTTCTGAAAAGCTTCCAAAAACCAGAACCGTTCGCGGCGCTAAAGAAGCGTTGGGACTTGCAGCAGAATCCAAGGAAAATCCTTTGGTGGTCTGCGGTTCTTTTTACCTCGCCGGAGAGGTGATGCAATTGTTGAGTGATTGAGTTTGGAATTTACCAGAAGGAATAGGTCCAACTCGCGCGGGTGATCATCCCTCCCATACCCACCTTGCCGGGCAGTTCTCCACCGCGATCATTGTAGGCGGCATCATAGGCTTCAGAACTGATGAAACTCTGATTTTTGAAGGGATTCTCCAGAACATCCCTCTGGGGGAGGCGGATGAATTCCAGCATGAAGCCAAAGGAATCCGACGCTGATGCCAAGCCAAAACGCTGCATAGGCAAAATGCCTGAAGAACGTAAATAGGATTTTTGGAGAAAGAAAGCTTCTCCATAAGTATTATAAATTTCAGGGTTGGGACGGATGCCCCAGGTGTAGGTGGATTCAACAAAGGCCAATCCGAACCCGAAGAAAAAATCGATTCCCTTGGGGGTCGGTGTACCGGGAAAATAGACCGAACCTGAAAACATGTAAAAACGCGTGAACATGCGGATCAACGGTGTGTCGTAGGACGGGTCCGATCCGGTCGTTGCCGCACGAACACTGGTGTCATCCAGCCAGGTGTTGGTGTAATGAAATCCCAATCCTGCTCCGACCAGGTAATTCGTGGGAACAATATATTCCAGGGAAAAGCTCGGAAGCCAATCGGTGATCCTTCCGAGGGCACTGTCAACCTTTGAATGTTCGTTTCCATCAGCTGATTTTTTCGTGTTCACGTTGGCCGAAATCCCGTCAGGGATTTGAATGTCGGTGATATCGCCTGATGGTATTCCCTGGTAGCCTTTACCTCCGCGGAAACGGTTGGTTCCCGTCATCTGGTAAAAGGTGTTGTCCTCTTCGGTCCAGTAGGTCTGATGCAGCATCTCATAGAATCCGAGACGCAATACAGGGCCGCCGCTCGGTCCTGCAGGTGCTGCTTCCTGGGCGGATAAATAATTGATTTGGAAAAGGATGAAAATGAAAAGCAGTACCAGAAAGAGAGGAGATCTCATGGAATATATCTGGCCTGTGCAGTCGAAGTTAAAAAGCTTTGATTAAACCTCCCTTGGGTGTTTCATAATGTCATCCCAATGGAGTGCCCTGCGTATCACCGAATGGTTGAAATCCTGGTTGTGAGCTCTGGACATCAACCAGACTTCCGCATCCGGAAAGTTTTCATGAACATTGATGCAATTGTCCGGATGATCGTCGACAAACATAAACCCTTCATTGTCTTCCAACAAATCCTGGATCAGTTCGGCTTTGGTTTGGGCAGGATGGCCATCGTATTGAACCAATCCCGCACAATGGGCTGAGGAGAAACGGTAACCAACTTTTTCCAGATTTCGTTGGCGACGTTCCAGACAATCCGGGGGTATGTTGGTTACGAAATGCACAGGATATGCCCCAAAAATGTCGTTGAACCGCTCTGGATCAACCAGTGGCGGGATGTTTTCAAAATCCGGACTCTTCAGGAAATATTCCCAGCCTTCTTCGACTTGTTCCCAAGTCAGTAAGTCTGAAAAAAACCAATTTCCAGGCTGATAATTTTCCGGCACCTCGAGTTTGAAATAATCGCCGACGACTTTGATGAAGCTGCTTTCAAAATCAAGCACAACTCCATCAACGTCAAAAAAACATCGAAAAGCCATGACGTTAAATGGGTGATGATGTCCTTGTCCGGACTTCAGATCAATTCAGGGTTTTTTGAACGTTTGGGTGCCCGTGTAGCCTGGAAAAGGTTCAGACATCTTCCGGCAGGAGCCTGCATCGATTTTCCTGGTACATGAAACTTTCAACTTTTTTTTAGGGAGGAGTTGAAAACCAAGATTGCCCTGCTCCTTTTCTAAAACTACACGGGGGTAAGGTCTAATATATTAATAAAACGACTCTTCAAAATCAAGAGAAGCAGCAAAAAATCTATGGAAAATTCTTTTTTTTGAAGGCTGGCTCATTGAATCAGATCAAAAATCCGAGATTTGCTGTTGCCCTACTCAACTGCCAAACTAAATCTCTAAGTTTTTTCAATTTCAGGAGCATTGATGTTATTCAGTCTGGAACCTCAAATACTGGTCCTTCTGGCATTTTCTCTGGTTTTCGCGTTGAGTTTTCATGAATTTGCCCATGCCTATGTTGCCGACCGTTTTGGTGATCCGACGGCCAGGATGGCAGGACGTTTGACGGTGAATCCGATGGTTCACCTGGATGTTTTCGGAAGCCTGATGGTGTTGGTGGCAGGATTCGGATATGCCAAGCCGGTTCCGGTCAATCCCAGAAATTTCCGTCATCCCCGGGCCGATGCGTTTGTGGCGGCGGCAGGCCCGCTGATGAATCTGATCCTTGGTATCGTGGGAGGCGGACTGATTCATCTTTTTCATTTCACCGGCTGGCTTTACTGGGAAGGCTTCCCGCTGGTGAAATTCCTGACTTTATTCATTCTCATCAACTTCAACCTTTGTCTTTTTAATCTGATCCCTCTTGGCCCACTGGATGGGAGTTACGTGCTGAGCGGTTTTCTCAGACGTGAATTGAAGTGGAAATATGAAGAATGGAATGCACGATTCGGTTACCAGGCACTGCTCGGGCTGGTCCTGCTGAGTGTGGTGATTCCGGGATTCAGTTTTTTCAGTTGGATCAGCCAGATCAGCAGGGGAATGCTGCGTTTTGTGATTGGCTGAGAAAAGTGGGAAAAATGGCTTGGACTCAGGACTGTGACCACTCAATGGTCTTGAATTCACCGTCCTGACTCAGAGGGGAGCGGGATTGGTTCTGAATTCTGTTTTGAACCTGGACTGAATATTTAGGTCCTGTGGAGCCCAAAGAGCCCTGAAAACAGGGGATCCCGTTGATTTCCAAAGTGACCTGTCCATCGGACTCGATCGGAAGCACCTCTCCCTCTTCCAGTTTCGCAATTCCTTTACCGAGTTTCAGGGTGCCGAGTTTTGCAGTGACAGAATGCTTGCTTTCTTCCAGAACCTGAAGGAGTTCCTGCTCGTTGTTTTCGTGATAATGATCGAGGGATTCAGGAGGAAGTACTCGGCAGTTTTCAAAATCGGACAGGTTGGTATGAAGTTCGGAAAAGGGAATTCCCAGGGTTAAGGCGGTATTCATTTCTCCTATGTGAAGTTCCACCTGAAAGACAAGGCAGCGCTCAAAGGGAAGCATCACCTGTGCTCTTTTGGGATGGGTGGTGATCCGTTTCAATTCCAGGGGATATTCACCGATTTTCGTCCAGCTCCGTTCAAAATCCTTGATGAACGGACGAACCATGGCAAGGATTTTTTTCTGATGATTCTTCATCACTTCTTCCAGCGGGTCACCCTGGTCCTCGGAGTCTTCAGAGGAGGTGACGGATCGGACAAAATCTGACTCCAGCAACAGCAGGGCTTTCCCTTTTTGCTGGGTTTCAAAGATAAAGATCGGTCGTTCCATCGCGGGGTCACAGAGGTCTTCGAACCGTGTCCAAACCACCGGTCTGCTTTCGGTGGTGCTCATCATCCTCAACTCTGAATAGAGCGTATCTTCCAGCAGAATGGCCCAACGCCGGGCAACCAGATCCAACCACCGGTAACGTCCCGAACTGAGTTGGGCTTCAACCAGGGAATGGTTTTCTATTTCAAGTTGTGATTCATCCGGATGAAGCATCGCTTATTAATTTTGAATGATTCCAATGATTCGGATTCCCAGTTTGTCTTTGTTGATCATCACCACTTCCCCCTGGGCGATGGTCCGGTCGTCGAGAACCAGTTCCACCGGTTCTCCAGCAGCTTTGTCGAGTTCGATGATGCTGCCGCTGGTAATTTGGGTGATTTCTTTTCCTGTCAGACGGGTACGTGCCACTTCGACACGGACTTCATGTTGAAAATGCAGCAACATGTCCGAGGCCGTCCCGGCAGCTGCAGTGGCTTCAGCCACCGTTTCATTGGTCATTTCGTTCTCCGATAGGTCTGTTGCGTTTTCCTCCACAGGGGCTGCCACGATAGTTTCTTCCGGAACTTCCGTTTCAGGTTCGGGGGTGGTTTCGGGTTCTGTTTCCGGAAGTTCCTCATCCAGGGTCAGTTCTGCCTCGGGTTCGGCTGTTTCTTCAACAGCCTCTTCCTCAGGGGGTTCGTTCACTTCTGCCGAATCTTCAACGGTTTCCTCAGGCTCTGAAGGGTCTTCGGCTTCCTGATTTGCTTCAGGCTCTTCTGGAATTTCTTCCGCGTCAGATGCTGCTGAATCTTCCGGTTCCGGAGTTTCTGATTCGCTATCGCTCAATTCTCCTTCTGCCAACGGAGGAAGTTCTTCCATCTCGGCATCGCCCTCTTCGGAATCAGAAGCTTCCGCGATCTCTCCAAGATCTCCTTCTTCCAGAGGAGGAAGTTCGTCATCCTGGATTTCGGCTAAGTCCTCGGTCTCCAAGTCTGCTTCGGAAGAAAGTTCTTCGTCCAAAGCTTCCTCCAGATCACCTTCTTCCATTTCCAGGGTATCCTCCGTCAGGCTTTCTTCACTCGAGGCTTCATCAGCCTCACCGAGAACGTCTTCCAGGTCAGCATCTCCGGCGACATCATCTTCAAGCAATTCGTCGGCTCCGGTATCGGTCAATTCTTCTTCGGAAAGAAAATCTTCGGAATCAGTCAGTTCTTCACCCGGTTGATCTTCTTCACCAAAGAACATGTCATCTTCCAATTCGGCCTGAAGATCATCACTCAGCGCTTCCTGCTCCTCTTCTAAAATTGTCTCATCAGCTGCCATCAGAAATTCCTCGGAGTGAAGGTGCCTGCAAAATCATTGTCTTTTCGCGCAATCTGGTTTGATAAGGTGGCGATCACTTCAGTCAAAGCAGAACTGATGCCAAATATATTCTTTTTTTCGAGGCTATAGTGAAACGTCGTTTGTTGCAAGATGATCAGGGTTTGTATAGGATTCGTAATTTACAAGTAAGGTTTTGATTTCGTAGTGCAATTCATCCCTGCAATTACTAGAATTAAGTAATCTTTAGAAACTAAATAAAAAAAAGAAATTCGGAAACTTTTTTGCATAAGTATTATATGAAGTTATTCCTTGGCAACATTGCTTAGATCATCAAGGGGAAACGTATCAATTTTCATTAGCCTTCAGCAGGAATGAACCTATGGGTGTTCTGGATCGATTTTTAAGTTCCAAACAGGACGACAAGCAGGAAATTTGGGATCTGTTCGACGCAGGTAAAAACCTGATGGAAAGTCATTTTTATGACCGTGCATCAGTGGAGTTCAACAAGGCTCTTTCCCTCGACAAAGAATTCGCGTCAGAACTGATCGTAGATTTATACATGGAGATGCAGGGTTCGAATCCTGATGCAATGATCGCCCTTGGAATCAACATCCTTCAGCATAATCCTGACAACATTGAGATGGCGAACATGCTGGGTAATACCTATCGCAAAAAGGGGGATTACAATGCCGCCAAAAGCATGTATCAACGATGTCTGAAAAGGGATCCTTATTTCAAAAATGCCAGTTACAATCTGGCGGCCACCTTGGCTCGAGCCGAAGTTTATGACGGGACCGCCGTTTCCGCGATTGCAGAATTTGAAAGCCTGAATCATTACCAACTTCCGGATAACAGTGATGGAGAAGAGAAACTTTACGCCATTCAAGGGGAGGTTATAAGAAATGAGGAAATTTCAGCGGAAGGAGAAACAGCAGAAGTAAAAGATGAAAGCCTGATGGATTTTCTGGAGGATCACCTGGATGGGGAAAAGGTGGAAGAACCTCAAGCCAACGACATTCAGGAAAAGAAAGAAACATCTTCGGAATCCTCTTCAGAATCCCAGGAAAAAGAACGGAAAGTCGAAATTGACCCTGAAGCCTGTTTTCAAATGATTTCAGAAAATCATGATGATCAGCAGAAAGAAACATCGGAACTCCTCAATGCGTTGGGGCTCTATTGTTTGACGCATTACCATCCTGAAATCGCCGTAAACTCTTTCCAAAAACTGGTTCAACTTCATCCTGAACAAATTGATTTTCAGTGTTTTCTGGTATTGGCCAATGGATTAGAGGGGAATACAGGTAAAGCCATCGATTCCCTGCAGAAAATACTGATCGAACATCCTTTCCACCGATACAGCAACGTCAACCTTGGTTATCTCTTCCAGAAATCAGGAAAGACGATGAAGGCCAGAACCTATTTTTTCATCACCTACAAGTTGCTGGAACGTTCAGGAGGTTATTATCACATCGAACGAATTTTAAACCGTGCAGAAGAGCATTTTAATGAAGATCGGGGGAAAAAGGCCCTCGAACTGTATGAACCTCTCTATGAAGAGATCAATGCTCCAAATCTGTTGAACCGGATCGGTAAACTCCAACTCCTCTTCTCAAAGCTAGATGAAGCAGTCCAAACTTTTCGAAGGGTTCTCAAAATCGATGTAAAAAATGCAGAAGCCCGGGAGGGGCTGAAGCAGTTGCATCAAAAGTTCCTGATGCAGTTGGATAATGCGGTGAAAAAGCATGATTACGAAGATGCAGCAAAAGCTTTTGAGAAAGCAATCGGGATTGTCAAAAATCCAAAGTTGATGCAAAGGGGAATAGACATCAACAAAATGTTGAAAAATGAAACGCGGGCGAACCAACTGGAACGGATGCTGAAACAAATGTTGGAAAAGGATTCTAACCAGATGGTCCAGGAAAAAATCAGTCTTGCCGAAGAAGCAGAGAAAAAAGGGAATTACAAGGCTGCTGTGGGATACTATGAGCAGGCCATCCGCATCAGTCCAAAGCATGAAATCATGGTCAAAATGTCAGATTTCTGCCAACGCATCGATCGCCCAGAACTCGCTGAAAAAGTCTCAAAATGGTTCAACCAGCACCTTGAAAATCAGAAACGAAAGGCTGCATTAGAATTGGCGGCACAGCATTCGGCTGAAGAGGCGAAATAAATTTTTCCCAGATTCTATTCCATTAACTGGTTTTTCATATTGAGGGTTCACGGGTCATGTTTTCCAAGCGAAAATTGCTGCATGACGGTGGTGTGACCCTGAATCTTGACTCACTGGTGGACATTGTCTCCAACAGTGTCGGAATTCTGATCATCCTTGCGGTTTTTATGGCCTTGATTTCGTTTATGGAGTTCAGCCCTCAAACCACTCCAGATACCAGGGTTAATGAAGAAACCGATAAAATCCTCATCCCTTGGGGCCATTATTCGCAAAAAACGGCTATGTTGTTTCTGATTCGCGAAAACCGAGTGCTTCGTCTCGACCGGGGGGAATACTATCAAAAACTCAAAAATCAACTTCACGGCCCTGATCCCTCGATACCGCAACGGCTGACTTTTGACACCCACAGTGTTGAAATCCAAATGCTGGGAGGAAATTCACATTGTCTTTATTTCGAAGCAAAGCCAGGTGCAGGACTTTGGTGGCATCAGCTGAGCGGCGGCAGCAGACCTTTGGAAAACCTGACCAGCAGTCTCCCTCCCGAAGAATACTATTTCTTTTTCTGGGTAGATTCAGACAGCTTTGAATTGTTCCGGGATCTGAGGGAATCGCTTTGGGATAGAGATTTTGAAGTCGGCTGGAAGCCTGTGGAGCCTGCTACTCCCCTGCAATACTGCAGTGGCTACTCCCAATCGAGGAGTTTCCGTCCGCAATGAGCCCTCAAGGATTGATCGTACAGGAAAATCTGGAAACCGATACAGTGGTCCCTGCTTCCGTCAAAACCCCATCCTCGGTCAAAGAGCCTAAGAGCGCCAAAACGTCCCCGGGAAAAAAATCAGGTTCAGACAAGGATCAGCGTCAGATCCGTGAACTGAAGAAAAATATTCGTGCCTACGTCCGTTCCAACGGCAGTCCGCTTGAATTGAAACTCCTGCAAAAAGCGCTGGGAGAGATCGAAACGTTTCATTCCGGACAGTCCCGCAGGTCAGGACAGCCGGTGATCATCCACCCCCTGAGGGTTGCCTGGCAGATCTGCGAAGTCGGTCTTGATCCATCCACCGTCGTAGCAGCCCTTCTACATGATGCTGTTGAAGATACCCCGATGACCCTGGAGCATATTGATCAGAAATACGGAGCATGGTACGCGCAGATTGTTGAGGGAGTGACCAAGGTCAAACACGACGCAGATGCAACCCATATGCGTTCGGAACTGGAAGCGACCTACCAACGCATGCTGGTGGCACTGGCAAAGGATGTCCGGGTTCTGTTCATCAAGATGTTTGACCGTCTGGATAATATGCGCGACATGCATCATATGCCGGTTGAGAAAAAAAGACGGATCAGTCAGGAAACTCTCAATGTTTATGTGCCGATGGCACGTCGGTTGGGACTGAAAGAAATCAGCCAGGAACAAACCGATCTTTGTTTTCAACACCTCTATCCCAAACGTTACAAACAGACGATTAAGGATCTTGAAAATCTGAAGAAAGATCGTCTCCCGGCAATCCGGAACATGCTCGAAAAACTTGAGGAGAATTTAAGTTCCAAGTTTTCCGGGTTCGTCGAAGCAGAAGCAGTTTTAATTCATTCCTCGACCAAGGTTTCGGATCCTTCCCCTGTCGACCGGATCCTTGAAAAGTTCCAGATCGTGGTCAAGGATGCGCTCAATTGCTATCAAACTCTCGGCATTTTACACACGAACTTCAGCGCCATTCCTTTACGGATCAGGGATTATATCAGCAATCCGCTTTGGAACGGATATCAGGGGATCCAAACTGAGTTGAATCTCGAGGGGGAAAGGGTGGAGTTGGAAATCATTTCCAGGGAAATGAAAGAATCCAATCGAAACGGGATTCTTGCCCACTGGAATGAAAGGACTTCGGAACTTGAGGATTATTACCGGACCTACCTGGAGCAACTGGATCAAATTGCTGACGCGGAAGAATTGAGGATGGCTGACGTGCTCAACTACGCCCAGACGGAACAACTTCAGGTATTTAGTCCCAAAGGAGATGTCTTCGCGCTTCCGAAGGGCGCCACCGTCTTGGATTTTGCTTATTACATTCACACCGATCTAGGCAATCACTGCATCGGGGCTCTTGTCAATCCATCTTGGGAAACCCATAAGAATACCAACTTAAGAGTTCCACGGGAGCGGCAGTTATTTCATGGAGAATGTCTAAAAATCCTGACTGATCCCGGAGTCCGTCCTTCAAGGGAGTGGGTCGACCAAACGGTGACGGCAAAGAGTCATGTCCAGATACGGAGGGCGGTCAATCTGCAGAATGCCAGCAGAGCCAGGCGATTGGGACGTGATATTCTTGTAAAAGAATTGGAAGAGTATGGGGAACGTCATGACGACTGGTTTTCGAAGGACGCAGTCCAACAGGCATTGATTGATGAAAACCTGACGGAAAACAAATTTCTGCAGGAACTTGGTTTGCGCAAACGGCTTGTCAGGCCTTTTCTGAAAAAATACCAGTTGGTGGATTTTGACAAAATCGGACGGTTGAGGCAGTTGATGCACGGTCGTCCTTGGTACCTTTTCGGCACCCAACATCCACGTTACCTGATTGAAAATCCGGAAGATCCTCTTTTAAAAATGGCAATTTGCTGTCAACCGATTCCTGGAGACAAGATTGTCGCCTTCGTCAACCGTGAGATGGAAATTGAAATCCACAGGAACTTCTGTGAAATTTTCAGTGAAAGACGCAACGAACAGGCGGCGGATGACACCCTCCTTGAAGTCGATTGGAACCTTGAAAAGAAAGAACTGAAGAAACACACCCTCAACATCCAGGCCCGGGATGGGAAAGGGATTCTGCTGAAAATCATCAAGATCATCAGTGCCGCCGATGTTGCCATTGAAAATACCGACAGTCATTCCCTGCCCGGCAACCTTGCATCCATAAAAATCAGCCTCGAACCGGTCAACTGGCAAACATTCCACCGCATCATGGAAGGCCTGAGACCGCTGAAGTTCATCAACCGCATCAGCTGATATTTTTGAGCGGTCCAACATTTCATTTTTCAAATTCATTTTTTAACCGATTTTTCAGTTGATCTTAGTTTTTTCCAAGATTATCCCAATTTCAGGAATGAGATGTTTTTGGATGGATCCGATGAAATCATTGAGGAATTGCTAGGATGAATCTTCATCCCAAGCTCGAACGATTTCTAATGACATCTTGTGATCAGTTTTTTTCAGCCTTTCCCCAAAAAAGGCCTGCAAAAAAACTTTTAGAGGATTGTCTGATCATTTCCCACCGAGGTATTCATGATCAGCGGAAAATCAAGGAAAACACGATGGACGCCTTTGTTCTTGCTGAAGAAAAGGGGGTCTATGGAATCGAACTGGATTTTCGCTGGACCAGGGATTTGGTGCCGGTTGTCGTTCATGATCCCGACCTCGAGCGTGTTTTCGGAATGGACGTACAAATCGCGGAACACGATTTTGAGTCCTTGAAAAGCCTTTGCCCCTCGGTGCCCAGTCTCCAACAGGTGGTCGAACGATTCGGGAACAAGATGCATCTCATGATCGAAGTCAAGCACGAGCATTACCCAAATCCGGAACATCAAAATACCATCCTGGAAGCAATTTTATCCAACCTTATCCCCGGTCAAGATTATCATCTGATTTCCCTGGATCCGGAGATGCTGGAACTGATCGAATGTGTCCCGGATCATGCGAAAATGCCTGTCGCAGAACTTAATGTAGGAAAACTCAGCGAAATTGCTTTGGAAAAGAATTATGCCGGGGTTTTAGGGCATTACTTTTTGCTCCATGGACGATTGGTCCAAAAACATCTCGAGGCAGGACAAAAGGTAGGGACAGGTTACCCGGATTCACGGAATTGCATGTCACGTGAGCTCAACCGGGGAGTCAACTGGCTTTTTTCAAATGATGCCGGGGGGCTGGAGCAAATCAGAAAAGCAATGCTCGCTGAAGATGGATAAATTCAGTTTTTTAACATTCTCAAATTCGGGGAGATTCAAATTTTCACAGGTATCTCTGGAGTTGATTTGAAAGTTCTTCAGTCAGTTCCTCCAAAATACCCGTGCATCCTGAATCCATACAAATTTGTTCAAGAGTCGGGTCACGGGGAATGGTGAAACCCAGAAACGGCAAATCCTTCAGGTCATCCTCGCTTCGGATGAGGCGGATTGCTTCAAGACCGGTCATCACGGAGACTCCCAGATTGAAAACCACGATATCCGGGTGATACATGATGGATGCTCCGACACCATCCCAGCCATTGAAGGCTGTTTCGACATCGAAATCCGGTTTTACCAGATTCCCGAACCTTTCCACCCTGGAAAGATCATCATCCACATAAAGTACAGTCTTGCCGGTCATAGGTGTGTTATTCTTTGTTTCCTGAGTTCAGGATTCCATTTCGTTCTACTCAAATTTTCTGGATACAAGTTAGGATGTTATCAATCTTTTAGGATTTTACAAAAACATATCGTCAGCTTTATCCAGTGTCGAGAATTTTACTGAAAGAATGAGTAACATAAAAAACTTATAGCCGAATCATCGATGGATTCATGGAGCAACAGAAATTAAGACTGATGTTCACCGGGGGAGGATCGGGAGGCCCAACCACTCCTTTGCTGGGACTTGCCGAAACCCTCAAGGACCATGAGGAATATTCCATGGAGTTTCTTTTTCTTGGAACAAGCCGAGGGCCTGAGCGAAGGATGGTCGAAGAATTTGGTATGCCTTATCAAGCCATTCCTGCCGGCAAGCTCAGGCGTTACTGGGACTGGAAGAATCTGAGTGATCCCTTCCTTGTTTTAGTAGGATTTTTTTACGGAGTTTTTTATTTACTCAAGTTTCGTCCGCAGATCGTCATCAGTGCCGGCAGTTTTGCCAGTGTTCCTGTGGCCTGGGCGTCGATGATACTCAGAGTTCCCCATCTGATCCTTCAGATGGATGTCAGGCCCGGTTTGGCGAACCGGTTGATGAAACCTTGCAGTAATGCTGCTGCATTTTACTTCGAGTCGACCCTGAATACCTTTAAAGGGATTCAAAAGAGGGAGGTGGTTGGACCGGTGGTTCGAAGCAACATCCTTAACAGCGATCCGAAACGAGCAGAGGCAGAATGGGGTCTTGATCCTGAAAAACCTTTGTTGACCGTGACCGGTGGGGGGCAGGGGGCAGGACAACTCAACAGGTTGGTTGAACTGTGGCTTCCGGTCTGGCTTCAAAATTGGCAGGTGGTCCATCTCACCGGAAAAGGCCATACGGGTGAAAACAAGGTTCATCCGGATTACCATCCCCTGGAATTTGTTGAACATGGAATGGGAGATCTGCTGGCAAGAAGTGATCTCGTCATCACCCGTGCAGGGATGGGAATCCTTGGAGAATTGTCGGTTTTAGCCAAAGATGCCCTGGTAATTCCGATGGCAGGGACCCATCAGGAAATCAATATGGATGCCCTAGTAAAAAAAGACTCGGTTTTTCAGGCCGATCCGGATTTATTTAAAGAACCAATTGATGAAAACTGGAAACAGTTTTTCAACAATTTTAAGCCGGGACCCATGGGAGAGAAACTTCATCAGGTCTGGTCCGGTCCCGGAAATCAGGCCCTTTCAGCAATGGTACTCAGTTGCATCGACAAAAATCTCCGAAACTAAATTGGCTTTCCCGATGTATCCTGGGGGGAACTCTTTTCTTGATGATCCTCATTTCCTCATCCTGCAGGACTGGAAGCGGAGCTTTTTACGAATGGTGTGAAAAACGTGATTTCCCCAGAATCTGCAAAAAATATTTCTGAAACTTTCTGGTCATGCGCATCGGTATCCTGAGTGCCATCAAAGAAGAATTGAAACCGTTTCCGAATCTGAAAAAGCTGGATTCAGATGTTGATGGAAATACATGGTTCCGGATGGATCATCCCAAACATCAGATTTGTTTGTGTGCTGGTGGTTTGGGGAAGGTCAATGCAGCGATTGCCAGTACGGTTCTAATCCGTGAGCACAAGATCGATTTTTTATTGAACACCGGTATTGCAGGCACCCTCGATCCAAGTCTGAATTTAGCGGATGTCTGTTACGGCAAACGTCTGATCCAGCATGATTATGGGACATTGAAGGAGGAGCAGATCGAAGTCTATCCTGCGGGTTCAATTCCTCTTGGAGATTCCAGGGAATCTTCTTTCACTCCTGAAAGTTGGCTGGTTGGTTTATTGGAAAAGAAGATGCCGGAGTTAAGGGCCGTCACTTTGTTAAGCGGAGATGTATTCCTGCAGTGTCACAAAACAGGTGATCGGTTGAGAAAACGGTTTCAGGCCCAGTTGGTCGACATGGAAAGCGCTGCGGTTGCCCAGGCGGCAGCAAAGTTTTGCATCCCTTTCCTGGCAATAAGATCTGTCAGTGACCTGGTCGGAGAACATCCGGAAGGAGTCCCCGTTTCCCAGTTGAAACAAGCGTCACGTGCTGCTGCTGCTTCCGTAATGAAGGTGCTGGAGATGCTTCCTTCAGAAATAGCAGCGGAAACGGAGGTAGGCTGATTCGTGTGCTAGGGATTCATCTAGCAAAAGATTGGCAGTAAGGGGTTCAGGATAGATTTCTTTGGCGCGGTTATAGCGTCGTGCAGATCGGTTGTCCCGGCAGATGAGACTGACAGACTTTCTCTCTTCTCCTTTTTCACAAAGAAGGGTTTTCCCCTCGATGGTCAGTTCCGGTTCCAACCGGGTCCAGGCATCACTGATTCTGCAGTTCCCGTCCTTACCCCATTTGAAGAGTGATTCCCCGTCGATGACAGGAACCGTTTCCATCTTCGTTCCCGGACCTTCTGCAAAAACTTTGAGTTCCCACTTGAAATAATCCGCATTTGCCTGAAACCCCAGGACCATCATCAAAAACAACAGGCTTAAATTTCTGATGAAACTTAAACCGTTTGGATGGTTAAAGGTCTTCACATTCTTTCCGGAGGAGTGATGCCAAGCAG
>LNZD02000106.1 GCA_001469005.2 SAR324 cluster bacterium lautmerah10 | reverse complement strand
GGATTCAAAATCCCTCCATCCCATGAAGAATAATTCAGTCCGAATCGCATTTTGGATGGTTCTTATATTCATTGCGGGTTTGCCTGCAAGTGGATCCGCGCTTCCGCTGAAAAGTCAGATTCTCGGACCGAAAAACAGCCCAGTCGGATTGGCTCATATTTACATTGACTACGTCGAGTTGATGGAACTGGACGGAACAGCGAAAGGCCGGGTCAGTTTCGTTAAGACCCAATCCGGATTCGAACTGTTTGTTGTCAGGAAAGATGAAAAAAACGAATGGACTGGACGGGCTTCGAACCGCAGGCTTTACGATGTGGAAGGTAAATTGTTGGCGTTCTATGACTGGACCACATTCTGGTCCTATGTCTACGCGCCTGATGGAACCCGGCTGGGGCAGATCAAATGCCTTGCCTTCCGTGGTGTCTGTGCCGCAGGAGCTGCGGCTTATCTGGCTGGAATCCTGGAGAAACAATAACTTCCGGAAGGCTAATCCTCACTTTTCAAACCGGAACTTACTTCCTGTTCCTCAAGATCGTGATCCTCGGTTGCTTCCTTTTCTTCGTTGAACGGATAATCTTTGCCCATCGGATGACACCGTTGGAAGACCTCGAAGTAATCAGGCCGGTTGATGTGGGCATACTGCAGGGTTGAATCAAGACTGACATAACCGAAAAGGTCCTGGATATCCGGAAGATCCATTCCGTTTTCCAACAGGTGCGCGGCAAAAGAATGTCTGAGGATTCTGCCATTGATGGGATTCTCGATTCCGGCTTTTTTTGCGTGTTTACGGATCATCACCCAAAATCCCATTCGGCTCATGCGGGTGCCGTTGCGTCCGGGAAAAAGACAGGGATCGGATTTATTGAGCAGCCTCTGCTCCCTGGCACTTTGCAGGTATTCCTCCAGGGCTTCCACAGCTTTGTCCGTCATCGGCACCATCCGTTCACGTTTCCCCCGCACTTTGAGAAAACTCATGTTGAGAAAGAGGTCCTCGACATTCATATTCAAAAGTTCCTTGACCTTCAGCCCGCTGGAATAGAGCAGTTCCAGGATCGCACGGTCTCGAAGGCCGAGATAATGCGCCGGATCGGGCGTCTCCAGCAGTTTGATCACTTCATCTGCCGAAAGGGTCTGTGGAGCATCGGCGATCACTTCCGGGTAACGCACACGGTGGACCGGATTGGTCCGGATTTTCCCGCTCAGTTCAAGATCGTTCAGAAAAAGCTTTAGGGAAGAAAGATGGCGGGCAATGGTGCTCGGTTTGTAATCCTGATAAAGGTATTCAACATAATCCTGGATGTCTGCCGGTTTGAGAACCTGAAGCTGTTCCAAGCGGACTTCTCCTCCATCTCCAAGCCAGTCGAGGTATTTCTGCAGGTCAAGGCGGTGACTTTGCAGACTGTTTTCCGAGTATTTCTTTTCTCGGAGCAGATTCAAAAATTCCTGCAGCAGAGGCTGCGATGTCTGTGGAGATGAGTCGGTCATCGAGCTACATCAAGGGCATTAGGGCTTCAGTTGGAGGGTCCTGCCGAAAAATTCCTTCATCCGCAGGTTCCAATCTTCCATTTCGGTGAGCATTCCCACAGCATGGCCGGTGATTTTTCTGCCTTCATCGACCGAGATTTTCCCCCGGGTCTGCCAGCATTCTACCGAGCCCTGGGGCTTCAGGGATTTTTTTGCAGTGTCACACATCATTTGTCCGTGAACCGGAGGGACCCGCTCATCCTGTTTTCCATGGGCAATGAAAAGGTGCCGGTTGCCGATCGCCCCTGCCCCCTCGAGAGGCGATCTTTCCATGATGTCGATACCCCCGAAAAGTTGGCCAGCCATCTTGGCTCCTCCGGACAGAAATGCTGGGTACCCCAAACGCAGCAATTCACTTCGGACGATTTTTTCCATGTCGGCAAAGGGAGAATCGAGCCATATCGCCCCCATTCTGGGTTCTTCGGCAAAGGCCAGTGCAACCGCTCCTGCACCGAGTGAAACCCCGTAAACCCCGATTTTCTCTGCGGCGATTCCTTTCACTTCATGAATCCAGCGCCAGCCGCTCAGCACATCCTGCAACTCTTCCTGTCCGGCAGTATGAAGCAAATCGATCTTTGAAGAAGCACCATGTTCACGAAGATCCAGCAACATCACCGAGTAACCTTCATGGACCATCATGGCTGCAGGAAGCAACACGGTGTGGCTGTTTTTACAGCTTCCCAGGCCATGGACAAAAAGGATCCATGGAGCCCCTGTTTCCCCTTCTCGGATCCAGGCACTGATGCGGAGATCCTCCTTTTCCTGAATCAACTCCATTTCCCGGTAGTCCTTGAACCACCATGGGGAAAGGTCATGTCCAGTTTCAATTCCCCAGTAACGCGGGTGAAATTCTTCAGGCCGATTGCTTAAATTGCCCCAGCATCCCTGGTCGACATAGGCTGCGGTTTCATAAATGTATTTTCCGGTGAAAACCCAGGCGGCAGCAAAAATCAAAAGAAACGCAACCATCCAGAGAGGAAACCACCGGTTTACACGCCTCATCCTGATGCAGTTCTGAAAATAGTTCCTGTCTCAAACGTTTGGATAAGTCGAATGACCGAATGGTGGTAGGAAATGAAATATTGGAGGCGGGAAATCAAATTCAGGATCTTCCCTGATCCGGATAATTCCCGCAATGCCGTGTGTAAAAGAGGGCTTTTGGTACCTCGCCCAATAGGTGGGGAAATGTATGAAGAATTCAGGCTTCCTTCAGCATGGAAGGCTTGCACACCTTCTTCAGGGACCAACCCCTGTCAGAAAATATAAGGTAGCAAAAGTTTAACATCACGAACACCGCAGGAATTTTCCTGAACTGATCCCTGCACAAAATGCATGGATCAGGCCCCCGTCAGAAGCACTCAAAGTTCAGAAACGGGAACTCAAATCCGGTAAGGCCATTCCATTCTGGTCCGAGTTTGCGGGGCTTGAAAGCACATTTTCGAGCCTTTCACAAAGACGGGACAACCCTTCTTCCACTTCTTCATAACGGCTCAATCTTCCACGCAGATTCAAGAGTTCATCCGCGAGGTTCAAGGCCACCAGGAAAGCCAGGTTCGTAGGACCATAAGCATTGGTCTGACGGTTGACTTCTGAAATCTGTTCATCAAGAAAACGTTCCACTTTCCGAATATGCTCCTCACCGCAGTTACTCGAAATCTGAAAACGGTTTCCGTTGATGTTCAGTTCATACTCACGATTGTTTTGATCCGACACTTTATTCCGCCTCCATACGGTTTATGACTTATCCATGTCTATGCGATTTGCTAGTATCAAACAACTGAGCAAACACGTAAATGTTTGCAAGTCTATGAGAATTATCAGTTTTACAATCAAAATACAACCAATTTCCCCTGATTGATTGAATATGGAACAAGATAGTACCAATCCCAATCAGCGTCCTTCCCTCGATGAAGCATCCCGGGTTGAATTGCGGATGCTGCTCTTGCTCGATTGGATGATGGCATTTGACCAACTGCATGCGGAGAAACAGGATTTGGAAAAAACGCTGATCGAACTGCAGGCACAGGTGGATTCTTTGAAAAAAGGGTTTTTTAAGTCTGTTGAAGAGGAAGACGCTCTGCATGACGCGAAAAACGACCTGAAAGAGGCTGAACGTGCCCGGGATGCCGTCGAACGTGAAATGGAAGAAGTGAACTCACGACGTTTTCATCTTTCGCTGGCTTCCAAAGATGAGGATCAACTGGAACCGACTCTGAAGGAAATGGAAAAACAGGGATGGATCGAGGTGGGAGAAGATGATTATTACATCACCAATGAAAAAGGTCTGGAGATTTATCAGAAGTTGACCGAACAACAGGAATCCTATGTTTCTCATTTCGATATATACGCCTATGTTGATCTTCAGGAAGGTGTATTTGCTGATCCACATATACAAAGGCATTGATCCTTACCGGGTGGTCTTTCTCTCGATGCTTGCCGATGGTGTCTGGTTCGAAAACCCCGACTGGAGATTCGACCTCGGCATGGGAACCCTGCTGGATAATCTGGAAAACATCGTCATGGATCAGCTTTCGGTAGACGAACTGGGTTATGAAGATGACCAGGGGATGGTTGAGGGTGAGGAGGTGATCGCCGATGTGATTGAGCAGGGAACTACCCTGGCTCGTGAAAGAAATGCGAAAAACCAAAGTTCAGATGCCGGTTGGCCTGGTGAACAACTCATCACCCATTCCTACCTCAATTGAACCAAAAAGAGAGACAAAAAAACTTGTAACAACTATTATTTCGATTATACTAGAAATATTTAAATACAGAGAAAATGAAATTAGAAGACGCTGCAGAAACATTGGCCCAGTTAGGCAATCCGACCCGGTTGGAAGTGGTCAGGTATCTTGTCAAGGCAGGACCTTCAGGAGTCCCGGTGGGCAGCATCCAGAGGCAGTTGAAGATTCCTGCATCGACGCTGACCCATCATCTCAAGCATCTCAAAGGGGTTGGCCTGCTGATGCAGAAACGGGAAAAAACCAATCTCTGGTGCAGCATCAACTTTGATCGTTTGCATGAGGTTTCGGATTTTCTCCTGGAGGAGTGCTGCAGTTTCAGTTTAAGAGAATCGGATAACACCAAAACGGAATGTGATGCGGCATGATGTGTTAAACAGGAAACTTTTTGGAAAGGTTGAGCGATGAGTGTTTTTGGAATGAATGTGAAAGCCCAGGTACTTGACGAAGGATTGAACCGACTGGGTAAATGGAAAGTGGAATTGGTCCTGGTGACGGCGATGATCCTGCTGGCCTGGCTGGATTCATCCCAGGCAGGAGAGAGTTTGAATTTCATCATCGATCAGTTGATCGGGCTTTCTCCCTACCTGCTTGTTTCCATCGGACTGACAGCATACGCCAAAGCCACCGGCGCGGATAATCTGATCGCACGGGCATTTCAGGGAAAAGAGACGCTGATGATCTTCTTTGCCGCATTGATGGGAGGGCTTTCTCCATTTTGTTCCTGCGGGGTGATACCATTGATCGCGGCCCTTTTAAGCATGGGGGTTCCCTTGGCGCCGGTAATGGCCTTTTGGCTTTCCTCCCCATTGATGGATCCTTCGATGTTTTTTCTCACCGCGGGCACCCTGGGGATGAAGTTTGCCCTGTTCAAAACCTTTTCTGCCGTGGCCGTCGGCATGCTAGGAGGATACGGGACCTATTTCCTGATCCGCAACGGAGCCTTCAGTAATCCGTTGCGCGAGGGAGTCGGTACTGGAGGATGCGGCGGCAGCGTCATCCGTAACCCGAAACAGGTGGTGTGGAAATTTTGGTTTGAGCAGGAAAGAAGAACCCGTTTTTCCGCCAATGCCCTGGATAATCTTGTTTTTCTCGGAAAATGGATGGCAATCGCCTTTTTCCTGGAAAGTCTGATGCTTTCTTACATTCCTGCAGAAACCGTCGGCAACCTGGTTGGTGAAGGGGGGTGGGGTAGCGTGATGCTGGCCTCGGTTGTCGGGATTCCGGCCTATCTCAATGGATATGCCGCACTTCCTCTGGTCGCCGGTTTGATGGAGCAGGGAATGGCCCCCGGAGCAGGGATGGCCTTTCTGCTGGCCGGCGGGGTTTCCAGCATTCCTGCGGCCATCGCAGTCTGGGCCCTGGCCAGACCTCAGGTTTTTCTTGCTTATCTCGGCTTTGCTTTCACCGGAGCTTGCCTGTTGGGGCTTTCTTTCGGCTTATTGGGCTAAGGCTCGTCAGGGCCGCTGGACGGAAACCACGGTTTTCCGGTAATCTTTGCTTCCAACTGTTTTCCGGAAACCTCGTTGTCCATGAACCAACGTTCGATCTGGTACCTCGCGATTGCTGAGACCCTGGTCTGGGCGGGAATGTTCTATAGTTTCCCGGCCTTGATCCTCCAATGGGAAAACGACCTCGGCTGGAGCAAAACCGAAATTTCCGCCACCTTCACCACGGCACTCATTGTTTCCGCGCTTACGGCCCCCCTGGCAGGGCGATTGATCGATCTTGGTTATGGCAGAACGCTGCTGACTGCTTCGGCTTTTTTCGGCGGATTGGCCGTAGCTTCTTTGAGTTGGGTAGAATCCTACTGGACCTTTTTTGGACTCTGGCTGGTGATCGGGTTCATGATGGCCGGATGCCTCTATGAACCCTGCTTTGCTTTCGTTACCCGCACCCGTGGAATGGAGGCGAAGAAGTCGATTACCATGATCACCCTTGTCGCCGGATTTGCAGGAAGTGTTTCCTTTCCTACTGCCAACATCGTTGCGGAATGGTATGGCTGGCGAGGATCTACCGCGACCTTTGCTTTTCTGATCATCGCCGTTGCAGTTCCTCTTTTTGTCTTAGGTACCCGTTCCGAGCAACCGGTTTCCGATTTCAAACCATCTCCAAAACCAAAGAAGGAAGCGAACCTGAGCCTCAGGCAAATTCTTTCAGGCCCGGTTTTTTGGCTTCTGGCCATGAGTTTTACCAGCATTTCGGTCGGGCATGGTCTGTTGATCAATCACCTACTTCCACTTTTGGCCGAAAGAAGCATTCCCAGTGCAATGGCGATCACGGCAGCATCACTGATTGGTCCGATGCAGGTGGTAGGGAGGGTGGTAATGATTTTTGCCGAAAGGCATGTTTCGATGTATACCGTCTGTGCAACGACCTTCATCAGTATGCTGCTCGGAATAGGCGCATTGATTTATGCCGGAGCCCGTCAGGAACTGGTATTCCTGTTTGTCATCCTCCACGGGGCGGGTTACGGTGTCACCAGCATCACCCGCCCTGTGGTCACTGCCGGGCTTTTGGGGAAGGAAAATTTTGGTGCCATCAGCGGGGCCATCGCCCTTTGCTTCATGAGCGGTTTTGCCCTTTCCCCCTTGCTTGCGGCAAAAATATGGGAATGGGGGGGCTACGATCTGGTGCTGAAAATCATCTGCATCACGGTTTTTGTGGGACTGCTTTCCTACCTTATGGCCTTGTGGAGAACCCGTCCGTCTACCACCCCTGTGTGAAGACAACCGCGATTAAAAACCTAAATCAATAGGATTCACCCTAAAAAAATAACTGGAAATGATTCTAGACAACGAAAGAGAAGTACAACGAGAGTTCAATGCCGTTTATAACCACCTTGTGGAACTGAAATATGCCCTCGACCAGAAAAAGGATTCACGTTCCAACAGGATTTTGGGATTGATCCGGAGAATGGAGGAATTGATCCATGAATCTGAAATCGACTGATATCAGGAGTTGGTTCAAGGGAAATGGATGAAATGATAAAAAACCAGCTCTGAAGTCGAGAAAATCAAACCTTCATCTGGCCCAACACAGAATACGCCCATCAGACATCAAGGAGCCGGTCTTCTATAAATCTTCACCGCGGTTGCTTGAATCCTGCTGCATCTCCTCAAGTTTTCAAACGATTTACCGATGAAGATGATGAATAATGGTAAATCATGAAAAATTTCATTTGGATCATTCTGATTTTCTTTGCGGGTTCCGCATTGGCAGAAGAGCTCTATTTTTTTGGCGGGGGATTTTCCAGGATCTCCCGGAAAAGTGACACATTTGATTTTTCCAGACTAGACTCAGATCTCACTGCCAAAGAATCAATATCATCCGAAAAAGCAAATTTCATTGCCGGTTGGAGGCCGGATTGGGACCTGAGTGTGCTCAGTCCTGAATTCCGTGGACTGGTGACCAAACACTCCCTAACCAGTTCGAGTTATTATGCGGAAATCATCGGCATCGGTCCTGAACTGAGAATCAATGCCTGGGGAGGAATTCATGGATATGCAGGTTATAATTTCAACTTCATCGATGACCTGATTGTCTTTAAAAACCATTTCCATTTTTATGATGACAACCGGCGTTACGGAGGTTATCTGAAAAACATCTACTGGGGCTACTCCTTCGCTCTTGAATCAAGGGAAAAGCCATCCTTCGGCATCAAACTTTCCTATGAAATCAACTCCTACAGCCTTTCCCTCGATAACGGCAAAACCATCAGATTACCCCAAGACGGGGACGGATTCATCACCCACAATCTTGTTTTCGATATCACCTTCAATTGAAATCTGAGGATTCAGGTTTTTCCTTCCCTTCGTTTTCATCATTTATTTTTTTCAGTCTTTCCAAGCGGTTTTGGTTGGTTCTCGCTCTAAGCCAATCCAATTGCTTATTCAGGGTTAATCGTTCCTTTTTCATCTGCAGTGCCAATAAATCTTTATTGACTGGTAGCATGGAACCACTTTAATAAAACTTTAATTCGCATACATTCCCAGATGCAGATCCCCTTCTCTACTTTTTTAATGAAGGACAATTGGAGATTGCATCAGTGCCTTACATTTTGAGATCAGAGTCAAGTATGGCTTTTGGAACATGAATCGTCTCAGGTAATGAACATTTATCATAAATTATCAACTAATGATTTAAAAGATGTTTTTTCTAAAATAACATCAAAAAAAGTTGCTGTGATAGGTGATTTTTGTCTAGATGCCTATTGGTTTATCAATAGCAGTTTTAATGCTCTTTCACTGGAAACAGGATTGCCCGTGAATCATGTTGAAAAGCAAAATTACTTTCCTGGTGGGGCGGCAAATATCGTAAACAATCTTAAATCACTAGGTGTTGGAAATGTTGATGTCTATGGTGTCATAGGAAATGATCCTTTTGGAAACGAACTCTCCAGGCAGTTGAATCAAATCAATTGTAATACAAAGAACTTATTGATACAGAATGTTGATTGGAATACACACACCTATTCAAAACCGGTACTGAATGGAAATGAAATAAACAGAATGGATTTCGGAGTCAATAATAGTCTCCTAAATGATACAGAAGATAAACTTATTCACGCTTTAAAAAAGAATATAAATGATTATGATTTGGTCATCATCAATCAACAAATAACAAAAGGGTTGCATCAGAACTCATTTCCAAAAAACTTGCAGGAGGTGATTGATGCCAACAATGTGGATTTTATAAGTGATTGCCGGAATAAGGAGGTCGAATATTCAAATACGTTTTTGAAGACCAACATTCATGAGGCAATACAGAAGGGATTGTTCATCGAAGGTGATTCGGTTCAACCCATCATTCAAAAAAAAATTGATGAAGGTTTCTATAAAAAGATTGTGATCTCCCAGGAGTCAAAGGGGTGTTTGGTTTTTTCTGAAAAAGAAATAATTCAAATTCCCGTTCCTAGGAATGTTAAACCTAAAGATACGGTTGGAGGAGGTGATAGTTTGTTAACCGGAATATCCATTGGTTTGATAAGTGGTTGTGATATGATCCAATCGACTTTGATTGGATGTTTATCAGCATTTGTTACCATTCAGAAACCTTTTCAAACTGGAACAGTAAATCCCGATGAAATCATGCTTTCATTAAAGCAAATCATTAATCAATGAAAAGAAACCATTGCCTTTTATTCAAAAATAAAAAATGAGATGAATGCATGAAGGTTGATCATAAAAATAAAATGTTTCAAATAATGATTAAAATACTGGTTTGTATGTATATATTGATATTTTATTCAAACAATGTCTTTTCGGAGACAAACAAAAATATTTTAAATAAAACCAATTTTCAAATTCAGGCAATCATTCTTTCAAATCTAGGCTCAGGATTAGGTCTGAGTTATAAATTGAAAAATAATTTATGGTTTAATCTCGAACAACAGACAATAAAAGGGACTATGTCGAGAAATACAAATGGCAATTCAAATCGAGAGGATTCAGATTTTGATACTAGAACAGTATATGCAAATTTGAGATATTATCTAACCGACATTTTGGATGAATTATCTTTTCAAACAGGATTAATTTATAGAGATTGGGAGGCAAAATCATTGATTATAGATAACAGTAATGACCAAAGAAAAGGAGTTTATACAGTAATGTATCCAGAGAATGGATATAATTTTGGTTTGGGTCTTAATTGGTTCTATACTAATGGTTTATTCAGTAGTTTGAATTTTGTAAAAATTATTTCTGATGAACCGTCAGTTGATTATGAACTAGAGGGAAATTATGAATGCAATCTATCGTGTCAGGAAGATTTTGAAGCAAAAGTTGATAAATATTCTCCTACAAATCTATTTTTTTTTAATTTTGGTTTCAGTTTTTGATTCAAGAAAAACTTTATGAACAAATCCAGTTCTAGTGGGAAAGTTATTTTTTCTGATAAATCTGTTTATGTTGGAGAACTAGAAAATGAATTGCCTAATGGATATGGAGTATGGACTCATCCCAACGGAGAAGAGTACAAAGGACAATGGTCAGATGGAAAAGAAAATGGTGCAGGAGTTTATTCTTATCCAGACGGTGGAGAATTCTCGGGAAACTTTGTTGATGGGTTAAGAGAAGGTTCAGGCATCTGGTCACATCCAGATGGATCGAACTATCACGGTCAATGGTCAAAAGGGAAATTTCATGGGAAGGGAATATTCATTTGGTCTGATCAAAAAAAATACGAAGGTGATTGGAAAAATGGAGTTCAAGAAGGAATTGGAAAAACAAATCATCCTGATGGTCGAGAATACTTGGGGGAATATAAAAATGGTGAAGAAAATGGATTTGGTGAGTGGTCTGATTTAGATGGTCAAACCTATAGAGGTGAATTTAAAGATGGAGAGTTTGATGGTAAAGGAATTTGTAATTTCCCTGATGGTGGGAGTTATCAGGGAGAATTCGTTGAAGGAAGAATTGAGGGTGAAGGGGAGTATAAATTTCCAGACGGAAATATCGCAAAAGGGATGTGGAAGGACAATAAACCTTGGGATGTAGTTGGGACTTTAGAGACTGGTGAAGTCAATGGATATTACGAAAATGGTGATTTTGTGTCAGTGGAGAATAAAACAAAACTCATTTAAATTTCCTCATCAGATACGATAAATCCATATCATTTTGAAGAGATAATTTGAGTTTCTGACAATCTTTTCATCACTTGTTGTTTTTCTTCATCTGTCATTCGGGTCCATTCAATAATCTCATCAAGTGTTCTTCCACAACCTTCACAAATATTGGTTGAGGTATTCAAAGAACAGTTTTTGGTGCAGGGACTCATCGAAAGGAATAAATTTTATGAAGCCTGTCTTGTTGTTTTGACCTTCAATCTCCATGATGCGATTCCCCATGCAACGAGAAGACAAACTAGAAACCAGATCTCAAATCCAAGGATGACCTTGATGGGTTCTTTCTCCCATGTCTCTAAACCGATATGTGCAAAGTGATAGATGTATTCCATTTTTAAATTGATCCTTTTTTAATATGTTTATTTTATAATTAATATTATCGCATGCGAGTCGATTTGGTGAAATTTAATAGCATTAAACATTGGTCTTATTTCTCAAAAGACTCGCATAAGATCTGATCATCATTCTTTTAATTTATTAATACTACAAGAAGTTTTAATGTTTTGTCCCCATTCATCTCAAATATTTTATCATTCTAAGAAGCCATCTAATCAGAACAAATGGAGAGATAAAACGAAATATCAGCCGGAAAAATTTTAAGAATAATGGTCGGTATTCAATTCTGACATTATGTTTGTCCCTCCATGGTTTTGTTACTATCCAAACCACGATTAGGATTACTGCTCCAAAAATTGCGAACCTCAGCCACATACTAGTTTTCTAATCCAGTCTTTTACCAACTGAATTGGTCTGAACATTCAGATTTTTTTTGACTTATCAGATTTTTATTTTCAAGTTCTAGTTCATCCCTTTTTGTAACATCAGTCTCTGTTGCGAGTTGGTTTCTCACGTCTTCAATTCTTTTGTCTATAGCTCTGATACAATTTTGATAGGGAGACATCGTATAATAAAATCCTCCAATCATTAGTATGATGATGCTCGTGATGATTAATATCTGATTTGATTTCATTGGAGGTAATTTGGAGGTCGTCATGATTAGTTTGATCCAATGAATTTTTTCATGAAATCATCTAGAAATTCAGAGTTTGATGATTGAACAAAATTATCTGTGAAATTCTTGTCCTTATCTCCAAAAATACCAGTTGAAACAATCAATTTGATGAACTCACGTATTCCTTCATTCTTCAATTCAATGACTGCATCAGTCGCCACATCCTTATCACTTTCTCATGACTCGCATCAAGTTCCTTCAGTATGATAAGGATTGCATCCTCTTTTGTTGAAATCTCCAATTGCAAAACCTCTGGCAAAAATGTTAATTAGAAAAAAACTATCTTGGAACCAGACAGGGTTCATTATTATGAAGTTCTGTTTATTTCCTATTCCTCTCAGAAAAGTGTTGTTTTATCAGCACTCTCCCTTTAATGGATTCAAAATCCTACTCTTCCAATTTGAGTTCATTTATCCAGCCCCCATATTCTGGTTCACCTTTTAATTTAGTCTCAGGTGAATACTTCTCTTCACCCTCGAGAGTCATGGATAAGGTGCAGCAGGAACATGCTGATCAGAATGTGGCCTGAAACCATTATATCTCTTCTCCAAGGATGATAAGTTTGCTAAGTCACTTCATGAGGAAGAATGAATTATGCCATGGTTTTTTCCTCAGATGAACGAATTTCTACTTCTCGAAGTCAAGGATTGCTCGGTTCTGGAACGAATCTCTTTTTGCCCATGGGATCCCCTTAGGCTATAAATTTGAAAATTCTCCCTAAACTTAAGGATCAAGTATTAAAGGGCAGTTCAGCTCACCTTTAAACAACTCATCCTGTCTTCCGTGGATTCTATGGAGATTCTCCGAGTATCTTGATAGGTAATTCTCATTGTAAACAGTTAGATTCAGTCGTTACGTCAAGTTATTTCTATCTTAGAAAGAGCAAATGGTCTGCCTTGAAACTGTTTATTAATCTTGAATTGATGTCATAAGTGTAATATTTGATTTGGTCAGTGGGTATACTCCTTTTTTTGATTCTGGAGGTGTCCATGAAAAGATATCACAGTTG
>LNZD02000105.1 GCA_001469005.2 SAR324 cluster bacterium lautmerah10 | reverse complement strand
GGTATCTTTCAACAAAAGTCTCAGGAACGCTTCAAATGACCGACCAATCATGGCCGATTTTAAGGGTCAGGGATTTATTTCAGGACAAGTTAGGTATTCAACTATCAGGAAGAGAAAGTCCTCAAGAACTTTTAGCTCAGGCGCATGATTCTGGGATGAGCACAGCTGTTGAAGATCTTACCGAATCGAATCCTGATGAATTGACTTATGAAATTGTTTTTTTCAGGTTGTGGGACCAAATCGAGCCTAAACTTGGTAAAGAATGTCCAGTTTGGGTCTGGGAATGGCCGTTGCCTTTGGCAAGTCTTGCCCGCCCTCTATCAGATTCTCCAGGATTCGCAGACCGTGCAGAATGCTATGTGAATGGCATTGAACTCGCCAATGGCTTTGGAGAACTTACTGATCCCGAAGAACAACTAAGACGCTTTCAATCAGACTTGGAACTCAGAGAAAAGACATCCCAGCAACCTGTCCCACTAGACCATAAATTCCTCCAAAGTCTTAAGGAAGGAATGCCCCATTCGGCTGGAATGGCACTTGGTCTGGACCGCCTTCTTCTATGGCTGACGGGCACAAAAAACATTTCTCAGGTTCTTACTTTTTCCTGGGAAGAAATCTAAGCAGAATGGATTATGTTTCGGTTTTGGAAAGAACTTTGGTTCATAACTTCCTCCATTTCCTGATTCCTGCACTCGCTACATGGATCTTTTACCGAAAGGATTGGAGAAGTTCCTACATTTTTTTGATGCTCACCATGCTGGTAGACTTGGATCATTTGATTGCAGATCCAATTTTTGATCCTCAACGCTGCAGCATTGGTTTTCATCCTTTGCATAGTGAAATCGCGATCACCATTTTTGCCCTCATGCTAATTCACAAAAAATTAAGGATTTTTGGCTTTGGTCTCCTGATTCACATGTCCCTTGACGGTCTGGATTGCACCTGGATGGCTTCTTTTTCTCCAGGTATACCAAATTCTTAGGTGATCCCGGGATTCAACCTATTCTGATGAGTCATTCAAATTCAGAGAAGGTTGTTCCACCTGTTTGGTGCTGTTATCCCCTCGGAAAAAATTCAGCCATTCAAAACGGAATACATCTCTCAGGATTCCTGGAGCCAGCGATAGAGGATTTGTGGATTTTTCGGGTTTGTCAATGGAACCCTGCAGCCTGAAATCCAGAGCAATCAGCCCTCCTTTATCAGTTCCTGTAAGAATTGTCCCCAAGATGGGAATCCACCTGACTAACCTGGAAAGAATATAAGCTGGAGCCACACTGCCCTTGATATCCAGTTCATTTTTGTCTAAATCAATCCATCCTGAAAACACGATCCCACTGGAAAAACCTACCGCACTGGCTTCATGGATTGTATAGCGGTTGCCGGACACGCTGACTTTTCCATATCCTTCGTCATAGAAAACCCCATCTCCCAAAAGCTGTTCCAGTAAACCCGTAGGACTGATCAGAGAAAACACATCGACCAATAGAGGTGCTTCCTTGAGAGTGAAATTGCTGAGCCGGATTTCAGAATCATGAATGCTCAGGTTGTCTCCTTGAAAATTGCTGATCAACTCTAGCCTCCCTCCGGAAATCGCTTCAGTCAGATCCAGAAAACGGAATACCTCACCCGCATTTTTAGCTTCCAGGTCAAGTTTCCCATTTCCATTGGTGTCAGAACCAAAACGGAAGTTCAGAGGATTTTCTCCAATCATCCCATTCCCCTGAACTTCTGGAATGTTTCCTGAGTGAAGAACAGTAAAATTCGCATCGTTGAGCAAAGTCTGGTTGTCTCGAAACAATGCTCCACGATGTTCAGCATAGAAAGTCCCATTGTCCTCCAGCGTGCCTTTCAGGGTCCCCGAAAGAGAAATCGACGGGTTGATCTTCATTGCTTCGGAATTCAACTCGAATGACACCTTTCCGGTTTGGGGAGTCGCTCCAGAATTGGATGCCATCAACGGTTCCAGATTCAGTTTGGAGCCTTCTAACATCATTTTCAGCGAACCATCCTCTTCGTTTGAGATCCGTATTTGATCCACATTCGTTCCCGGGGCTTGAAAATCAGTGATTTCAATTTCACGGAATGCTCCTTCTTCATCCAGAATCACACGCGATTTCAATCTCAACTTCTGATTATCGATTTCAATGAAAGGGATTGATTCGATTGTTCCCTGGCTGATGTTGGCCCAACCCCGAAGAACCGCTGCTTCTCCTGGAGGTTTCTTTAAATCAATCCAGGGAATCGAGATATCGGCTTGATCTAACCCTAACTGGAGTGCGATACGGTTTTGTGAGTCTGCAGATTCTGCAATTAAAAGATCTGCGGAGGCCTGTCCACGGACATCCAAGTTGGATAAATGTCCCAGGAGGTCAGCCATTTCCTCAGATAAAGGCGCAATCACTTTTGTTCTTGAGGGGTTTTTACCTTTTTTTCTGAAATCAAATTCCACTTCTGCCCCGGAAAGTTCACCTGTCCCGTAAACGCGGACATTTTCCGAATCCGCATCAACTTCCACCGTGCCATTTCTCATTTCCAAATCGAGAGGCATTCCACTTAAACGAACCTCCTTCACATTGGCTTTCGCGGTGAACCTGAAACCATCATCAACCTTAGTTCCAAGAGGAAACTCCATCCCCAGATCTAAATCGACATCACCGGAAGATTCAGTGAAGGGGAGCATCTCCTGCTTCAGAATTGCCAGATCTGGGTGTTCCAGGAGATCCAGGGCTTCGGCCAAAGGCCCCGAACTTTTTAAATACATACTCGCACGGGGGCTTCCCGTCCTGAGAGGAGCAAATAATAGTTTTCCATGGGTTAGTTGGAGTTGACCAACCCTTCCCCGAGAGAGTTTTATCTCTACCTGATCCGGGATGATTTTTACAATGGCGTCAACTTCATTCCCTGGGGGCAGGTTTTTATAAAACTGAATGTTTGAATCTTTTACCTGCAAAACACTCTCAAGCGACTTCAACTGCATCTGTTTTGATGGGTCTTGCTCCAATAGTAGATTCAAGCTTCCTTCTTCAACTTTTCCACCGGATAAACGATCAACCAGCCACTGACGAGTTTCTGAAGCAAGGGACGGATGCCAAACCCTGGAAAGAGAATCCACTGCCACCTTATGTGATTTTGCCTGAAGTTCGATGGTCTGAAAATGTGTTCCGTCCCATTTCAATGCGGCCTGAGCCTCAATTCGACTCAAATTGTCGAATTCAAGAACAAAATCATCCGTGCTTAATTCGGAACCATTCCAAGTGCTTGAAAATTCGAGATTCCTAAGAGGTGTTGATAATCCAGTTTCCCCAAGTAAGAGACTCCCTTCTTGTAGATCAAGTTGTGAACGCATCTGTTTGATCTTCAATTTCGAATTCATCTCAAATTTCAATTCTCCATGGGCCTGTTTGAATCCTCCTGTGAAATCAGGAAAAGACTTGTTTTCAAATTCTACCGAGACATTTTCGAAGGAAATCTTTCCTGAGACATTTTTCAAACCCGGAAGCGCAGCTTTTTGTTGAGAAGGAATCAGGTCCACCCGCGTTTCGAGTTTTCCGAAACGTTTTTCTCCCTTGCTTCCCCGGAGGGATATTTTCAAACCCTCTGAAACGTCTTTGGCCGAATCTGAAATCCAGGAACCCAGTGCAAGAGGATAAACCTCGATGAAGAAACTCCCCTCAGGAGAACCTACGGGGTTATCAAGATAACCTGAACCGTTGGCTCTCAATCCATTTTTCATGGATCCGCGCAACCTTTGGATCTCAAACCGATCTTCTTTGGAATTCCATGATCCTTCCAGCCGTGCACCTTCAAATTTTTGCTTACCCAAACCGGGAAGAAGAATATTTCCTGGAGCAAAATTCAGTTTCATGCTGATTGAGTCAGGGAGGAGATACTGATCAACATTGAAGCTCAGGCTTCCTGAAACTTCGGAATCCGACCAACTGACCCAATTCCCGGCTGGAATCCATTCTGCCAGCAAAGGCCAACTGACTTTACCCAGGCGAAACTCCCCAATCCCATTTTGCTTTTTAATATTCCATTTACCCTCAAAGGAGGATTGACTTGTTTTACTACCTTCTAAAAGGTCAAAAGCTGCCCGGACAACAACCGTTTCCTGGCTCCTTTGTGTTTCCAGCCTTACTTTTTCCGTTTTTATGATTCGGCCACTGTTCTCATTGAAAATTTCAATTTGAGCATCGTTAAGAATGACCTTTTGTAATTTTTGAAATTGCTCCGGAAGTAAAAAATCCTTTTCTTGGTTTTCAAAATTTTTCAAACCTCCTACAGCAAAGACAGGGAAACCTATATGTCTCGGATTCCATCGCAGCTTAGGTTTTTCGAGACGAATCACTAGGGGGACCAATTCGGCCCTAATAAGTTCCAGGGGATCAAGACCCACCTCCATTTCAGGCAGTAACAAGTTGCCCCCTGGAGTTCTTAACTCCGTTTGGTAAAGAATCACTGCCAAGGGACTCTCCCAGTCTGACCAGGTCAATCTTGCCGATTGGACATCAATGAATATCTCACGTTCGGGCATAGACAGCGCCGAGGAAATTCCTTTGGAAACCTCTGCCATCGACATGCGGCCTTCACTCAACCTCCAAAACAGAATCGATGTCCCCAAAATCAACAAGAGCACACCCAAAACAAAGAGACTCAAAAACCAGAGAAAAAGGCGATACATCACTTGTGGAATAGACATGAATCCAACTGTATCAATGCTTATGATTCATTCGAATTGCTAAAATTAAGATCCATTTCCAATCTTTACCAACTCCAGCTGACGAAATATTTTTTTTATATGAAAGAAATAGTAGTGATAAAAAATCGATCCTCACCCTTTCTCCAAATTGATATTTTTTTGTTGAAAAGGTTTGTATGGGAACGATTTCACGTGAATAATCATTTTCCGTGATCATCAACGCATTGGAAAGGTCTGAAAACCAAAAGCCTCTCTAAGTCGTAAATTCTGTTGCTAAATAATTGAAAAAATGGAAGTATTTGATTCTTTAAAATTCATGTTTTTCTCATATCTCTGAATAAAATTGTATGTTTGATCGACTTTTCACGATAGCTTTCTTTGTCCTTCTCCCATTTCAACTATTGGGAAACAATGAATCTTATTTACTTGATTTTACCCAAATTCAAGGCAACGCACTCGACTGGTTTGAGGAACGCGGTTGGGAAGAACAAGTGGACATGGATAAGATGAATCCAAGATTTGAAAACGGTTCATTGGTCATTGAAGCGAAAGATGCTGTTTCAGGAGTTTTTTTCAAGGATTTCCGCACTGAATCTAAACGTCTGTCGGGGATCAACAGGATTCGTATCAACTGGGGAGTGGAGCAATATCCTGAAGGAGCAGACTGGTCCGGTCCGGTTGAAGAAAAGAGGAATGTCAGGAACGCAATTGGTGTAATGATTTTTTTTGGAGATGAAAATCAGGAAAGCGGATCGGTTTTCATACCTGACATCCCCTATTTTTTAGCCTTATTCCTCGGGGAAAAGGAGCGTCCCGGAAAGGCTTACCTTGCCAATTATTGGCAAAAAGGAGGCCGTTATTTTTGCATCTCTTGTAATGGAAATGTTGGTGAATTTATTTCAGAAATGGATATCTCCAATACTTTCAAAGACCAATTTGGTTTCGACCCTCCACCAATTACCGGGATCGCGATAGATGCCGATGCAACCAACACGTCTTCAAAAAATGGAAGACATTCCAAAGCTTACATCAAGAAAATAGAACTTCTTCCCTGATTACCTGGTCTGGTAATTCTTCTTAAAGCATTGTAAATTCGTTCTCTATCCATTTTTTAGAGATAATTTATAAATGCTCTTCTTCCAACAGATTTAGCAAATACAGTTCATTTCTTGGTTTCCAGATTTTTTGGAAACTCAAATGTTTTTTATGAATCAACAACGGAACTCAAAATCAAGCATTTGGCAAAAATCATTTGGTTTTGAAGACGTCAAATGTCTGATCGTCTGCCGCGGGCCGGTGCGTCTGGAAACGATGCAGACCTTCGAATCCATGGGAGCTTCTTACGGGATCCTGCTTTCCGAAAAAGACAGTATTGTTTATCCCCAGACCCTTGCACCGGAATTGCGTTGGATAGGAAAAAGAAACGGAAAAGTTCACCATGTCGCTGATTACATGGGGGCCTCACGGGAAGAAAAGGAACTCAGAATCGAAGAAATACTGGGAATCTGTTCCAGACATTCATACACCCATCTTTTTGCCGGATATGGTTTCATGGCGGAAGATGCAGATTTTATCCAGGCTGTGGAAGATGCAGGAGTGGTGTTTGTCGGCCCCTCAGCAAGAGTCATTCGAAAAGCAGGATCGAAAGACGAAGCAAAGCAACTTGCCCGCAAACTTGGAGTTTCAGTCACTCCTGGAGAAGACAGGATCTGCGCCCTGACCCTGATCCGCAAAGCAGGAGAAAATCCTTTAGAACAATTTAAAACTTGGATTCAACAACACCAACTTTTACTCAGTAAACAGTTTGAATCGAAACCTCTGGAAGAGCAGGCCGATGAACTGATACAGGCTGCTTCCTCAATGCAGATCGAATTGATCAGCATCGAAGAAATCCAGCAGGAAACACAAATTCAACTTGGAAAACTATGGCAGGAATTCCCTGGGCGGAGAATCCGTTTGAAACATGTCGGCGGGGGTGGAGGCAAAGGTCAGCGTGTAATAAACCATCCTGAAGAAGCATCGGATGCAGTGATGGAAGTGCTCTTGGAATCCAAGGCCACCAGCCCAGGTGACAATAAGAATTTCCTGATTGAAGTCAACATCGAGAACACACGGCATAACGAAATCCAGTTGATTGGCAACGGATCCTGGTGCATCGAATTGGGAGGGAGAGATTGCTCCCTACAGATGCATGAACAAAAACTTTTGGAAGTTTCTCTAACCCAAGAAATGCTGGAAGAAGCAATGCATCAGTACCATGCTTCCGGAAAAACTCAGGAAGCAAATATCTTATCTAAAGATCTTGCCATGCTTCAATCCATGTCCAGCCAGGCACAGGCTTTTGGAGAAGCTTTGGAACTGGATTCGGTTTCCACTTTCGAGTGTATAGTCGAGAACGATTCCCATTATTTCATGGAAGTCAATACCCGTATCCAGGTGGAGCACCGGATCACGGAAATGGTTTATGGACTCGAATTTCAAAATCCGGAAAATTCGGAAGATTCTTTTGTCTGTGAATCCCTCGTGGAAGCCATGCTGCTTATTGCCTGTCATGGTCCCCGCCTCCCTAAACCCAAGCGGATTCCAAGAACGAATTCATCGGTGGAGGCACGGATCAATGCAACCAATGCCGCTCTTCGTCCCCATGGAGGAGGCCTATTACGTTTTTGGTCAGAACCCGGCCCTAATGAATTGAGAGATGATCAGGGTATCGGCCTACGTAATCCAGACACGGGCTTGCTTCAACCTTACCATCTGGCCGGAGCCTATGATTCCAATGTCGCCCTCTCCATCACCCAAGGTCATTCACGTCAAGACAGTTTGGAACAACTGGCGGAAGTGCTCCGCACCATGGAAGTCCGCGGTGTCGACCTTCAGTTGAACACCGGTTTTCATTATGGTCTGATCCACTGGATTTTGGGGCAGGACGCCATGCTCAGGCCCAATACCCGATTTGTCCAGTCCTACCTTGCACTTGCAGGAGAGCTTTCAAGGATTTCAGGTCGTGTCAACCTGGAAATGGTCTGGAATCAATTGATGAACAAAACGGAACAAAATTTTGGGAAAGAAGCATCCATCATTCTTCAGCGTAAAAAAAGCCTGCTACTTCGCCCCATCGGAATTTTGCTCCAAGACCCTCATCTTCTGATGGGTTGGCTGGCTCCTAGGAATCCCCGGCGTTGGGATCATCAGGAAGGTGTATTCCGAATGCTGAGAAATCCCTTCGAAATTCTGAGCGAATTATACCATTACCTTCGCCTTGAACCCCGGTCCAACGCCTCTCCCGTTGAGCAAATTTGGGAAGACGATCAAAAACTGCTTCAAGAAGGATTAGAATTTTACCAGAATTTGAAGGAACGAATCGGCGCATCTGAAATCAACTGGCTCGAATTACAAACATTATTCGATTCAGAAAACGTTCAATCTCATGAAACAAATTCAGTAGAACATTTAAATAGCAGTAAATTAGAGTTGGAAAGCAATCCTGATTTTCTGAAAAGGATCGAAGCACCGCACAGAGGGTTTCAAATCGGCTTGGACCTCCTTCGCTTACCAGTGGCCATCGGTGAAGAAGCAGGGTTTTATGAAATGAGAGGAACTGCTGATCTTGAAGTAGAAATTCCGGATAAATTCAACGACCCTGAAACTTTTGAGCAGTTGATCTCTGAACTCGTACCCTCACCTCCGACTCAGGGAGATGAAATCATTGCCTGGTCTGGAGGGACATTCTATTCCCGAGAAACGCCTGAATCAGAATCTTATGTGAACACTGGATCCCGTGTAAAAACAGGTGATGTCGTTGGACTTCTGGAAGTGATGAAGATGTTCAATCCAGTCCGGGCAGAATGTGATGGAACAATCCGGGAAATCTGCCTGGATGGAAGCCTTGGAGTCAATGTGAGCCGCGGTCAAACCCTTTTCCGTTTGGACCCGGATCACCCCCTCCAAAAGGAAACCAAACAGGAACGTGAAGAAAAACAACGTGAAGTCACCCTCCGCCTGATGAACTGGAACGAAGCTTCCTGAATCCATCCTCAACGGCATGATCGAGTATCAGGTTTTTCATCAGGATGGCAATGCACGTGCAGGAAAATTGGACTCCCCCCACGGCAGCATCCTCACTCCGATCTTCATGCCGGTCGGTACCCTGGGAACGGTCAAAGCCGCAACGCCGGAAGAACTGAAAAAACTTGGGACTCAGATTCTCTTAGGAAACACCTACCATCTTCATTTGCGTCCAGGAGATGAACTGATCCGTGAACTTGGCGGATTACATCAGTTCATGAATTGGGATGGACCTATTCTTACCGACAGCGGAGGATTCCAGGTTTTCTCCCTTGCCAAACTGCTCAAACGCGAAGAAGAGGGAGTGATCTTCCGAAGTCACATCGACGGCCGGGAAATCAAGATCACCCCGGAATCCTCGATTGGCATCCAGCAGAATCTTGGCTCCACCATCATGATGTGCTTCGATGAATGCCTGGAATTGCCGGCAAAACGTGAAAGAATCCAAAGCTCTCTAGAACTCACAACACGCTGGGCAAAACGATGCAAGGAATCCCGAACTTCTGACCAGGCTCTGTTCGGCATCATCCAGGGAGGGGGGGAAGAAGATCTTCGTGAAGAAAGTCTTCAGCAACTTCTTGAAATCGGCTTCGATGGTTACGCCATCGGAGGCTTAAGTGTTGGTGAGAGTAATGAAGATATGTATCGGGTCACACGCCACATAGCCCCCCAAATGCCTTCAGACCGCCCACGCTATCTGATGGGAGTAGGAGAACCCCGGGATCTGTTGGAGGGAGTCGAAGCAGGGGTAGACATGTTCGATTGCGTGCTTCCGACACGAAACGCAAGAAACGGCTCCCTTTTTACCAGCCGGGGAAAAGTTTCCATCAAACAGTCCCGCTACCGGGAGGATCCGGAGCCTCTTGACCCGGATTGTCTCTGTGAAACCTGTCAGCATTACAGCAGAGCCTATCTCAGACATCTTTATCTTTCAGGAGAAATCCTCGGGATGCGCTTGAACACCCTGCATAATCTCCATTTTTTCCTGAATCTGATGCGGAACGCGAGAGAAGCGATCCTTGAAAACCGCTTTTCTAAGTTCAAAAAGGACTTCCTGGAACAATATCTTCAGGAAGAATCAATGTGATTCACTGAAAGCAGAAAGCGGAGAAAACCTAAAATTCCCAAAAATAATGGTTTGAAATAAAAATGTGCGGACGTTTTGCCCAGATCCGGGAGGAAGAAGAATTGATGAAAAGCCTCTCAGTGCATCATTGTGAAGTGAGTGTTGAAACCAGTTACAACATTGCCCCCGGTGCGGATATTTCCATTATCCATCAACAGGATGGCAGACGTGTGCTGGATTCAAGAAGGTGGGGTTTAATCCCGTTCTGGGCCAAGGAAGGGGGAAGAGGAATGATCAACGCGCGTTCGGAAACAGTCTCAGAAAAACCGAGCTTCCGACATGCTTTTTCAAAAAGACGTTGTCTGATTCCCAGCAGTGGGTTTTATGAGTGGGAAAAAACTGAAAATGGGAAACAACCCTGGTTCATCAGTGGTAAGAATCAACCTCTCGTGTTCGCGGGTATCTGGGAGCAATGGAAATCGCCGGAAGGATTTTCAGTGAAAACCTGTGCCATCCTCACCTGCGAAGCAAATGAACTGATGGCTCCCATCCATCATCGAATGCCGGTCATTCTTCAGGAAAAAGAAAGGAACATTTGGTTGGATCCGCAATCCAAACTTGATCTGAAATCTTTGCTCAGGCCCTGTTTCCAGGAATTACTTCAGGCCTGGCCTGTTTCTTCGAGGGTAAACCGGCCTGTATTCAATGAACCCGATTGTTTTGCGCCAATTTAAGAATAACTCAACTCTCTTCGGTGATCTTCACTGAGTCTGAGTGACCTAATCGGAACATCCCGTCCTGCCCCGTTCCCTCAAAGGGCAATCGGCATTGGTAATAGGTCCTTTGTCTCGGAGGTTTGAACCTCAAGGTCAATTGAGCCATTTTCGCTACCGGTGGAACACTTCCCTTTTGCGCGCTGAGGCTGATATACATCAAATTGATGGAGTTGAACATCACCACCGCCTTGAATTGATGGCGGGTTTTCTGATCTCCGACTTTTCCGCTGACCTCAAGTTCGGTTCCGACAGCAATCTGCCTGGAAGTAGTCACCACAACCGCAGGGTTGTCGGAATTGAATCGTAACTTCTCCCGGATGCGGATGAGGGCATCCAGTTTATCTTTTTCAAGGTCACCCTGTTCCAGAACCATCTTTTCAAAATTGACAATGTTGTCCGTCAATTGAGCGAGTTCCTTTTCCTTGGTATCCCTTGAGAGTTCCCA
>LNZD02000104.1 GCA_001469005.2 SAR324 cluster bacterium lautmerah10 | reverse complement strand
ATATGTATTTGAATTCTCTAAAACAAATAAATAAATTATAAAATGATAAATATATAAACTAGTACAAGTCACCTATTAAATACTTAAGTTGCATCATAAAAAAATAATGAATGACAACAGTAAACAATTCTAAATATCAAAGATCAAAAATGTGTATATGCAATATAGTTATGGTTACAATTTAACCTTAAAGAAATTTGGCAACTATCAACGTAGATGAGAAATCACACGAAAATGTCATCTACATAAAATAATCAATTTATGACAATTTATCATAATTTAATCTGCAAATACTCGTATCCATGTAATTAAATTAGAACTAACTTGTGAAAGTCAATCAAGATAACGTCGAAGACATTATTCTATTTCATAAATGGATAGACTTCTTTAACTTTACAGATTGGTTCCTTATATCTTTGAATCCTTTAAAAAAGGACCAATTTTCAAAAGAATAAGCGAAAACCTCTTTACAAAAATTTACTGCTTTCGAAAAATTCTTAGAGATAGATGCCTTGTAGCAAAAGCAATCATAGAAAAAATTTGATTGTAAAAAAAGGCATAAAAAAAGCGGTATGGTCATGACACCAATACCGCTTTTAAAAAAATATCTAAAAGAATTCTATACTTAGTGTAAAGAATTAATATTTAGATTCAATTATCTAAGAACTTTTAAATGAACTATTTATAAGTTTGTAAAAAAACAAACTATTCGTTTCTTTGGACCTGGTCTCTTTCTCTATTAAAAAGGATCCAGTCATTTCCAAGTTGGTCCGGACCAGCCTTACCTATTAAAGGTTTTTCATCATTTCGACTAAGAATCAGTTTCTCACCCGATGAGACTTGGGCCATCCATTCTTCCCGTGTTATTTCACGTGGACCAGGGATTTCTTTTGGACCTTGGATTTTTCCAGGGCCTTCCATTTGAGAAGGTGGAAGCACTTCTACTCTTCCCTCCACTACAATGACCTCTAATTGTTCGGTAACCGGTTGAAAGACTGTATTAAACTGTGTTCCTTTCACACCCATTACAGCAACTGGAGTACGAATCTTTACCCGGGACTTCTTTTTCAATTTCCTTAATACACTGGTCCACAAGGTACCACGGATTAAATTAACATCCAGATCTTGCTCTTTGGTGTCACCAAAAAGACTCCTCACATTCATTTCACTATTTGCTGAAGCTCTAAGGTAGATTTTGTTTTTAAAAACAAGTTCTGCTCTGGAGTTTCTGCCTGTTCGGATCCGATCATCTTTTAAGATTGAATCCCCTTGACGGACCTTTTCCCATTTATTCTTTCGAAGATCTAAACGTTCGACCAATCCTTTAATTGGTCCTATTTCGGCTGCTTCAGGCATTTGCCCTGGAAGCATGAAAAAAACGAAAAATAACAAACCAGCAAGGGTCTTCATGAATTCCGTAAACGATTCATCTTGTTTACGGAAATCAGAACCCAAAGTCCATTTTGGGAAATCGAATGATTTCCTACAGTTACTAATTTTTTAAAAATAATCCCGTTTAATGAAATCGGGTTTCAAATGCCCGGTTTCAGAATTTCAGTGCCTCAGAATGCACCATCTCGCTTGGAGCTGGCGGCCTCACTTCGTTCTTCAACCGGGCAAACCGTTATATCTGGTTGAATTATCGTGACAAATAAATATCACTCATCCATTTCGCTAGTAAATCCAATCTTTAAAGGTATCATTCACGTTATAATTATTTTTTCAATCTGCCTTAACCCTGTGCCCGAAAGGCGGATTTCAATTTAACCTTATTCGGCGTTTCTTTATTTTGCTGACGTGATTTCAGTTGAATCCATCCCTCATGGAGGGTTTTTGCAACCTGATAAACATCTTTAGTAATCTCAATGTCTTTTTTCAAATTTGCTTCAACGATTCTTCGAAACATGTACAAATAAAGTTCCCGCAGATTATTTCCGATATCTCCCCCCTTTTCTGCATGAAGCGTGGAGAGCAATTCATTGACAATGTCTTTACTGCGGACAAAATAATTGTGCGCAGCCTCTACATCGTTTTCCTCAATCTTGACCATTGCTTTCTTTAGAAATCTTAATAATCCGTCATAAAGCATGATGATCAAGGTCAATTGATCCGAAGTATTTACATCTGTTTTCGAATAAGCTTTATAAGAATTTTTAGGGTTCAGCATGCTCTGTGTTCTATCCTTTCAAATTAACGCGTTTTTCATTCATTTTTCCGGGTTGTTGTGGCCGGGCCCCAGGTACCGCAGGTGCTTTATTGGTGTTGCCGATATGGATCCAGGCTTCACGCAGTTCCTTGAGTAGGCCGATGACCGTGACAACCGGTTTTGATTCTTTGTTCATGTTGGCTTCAATCAGTTGACTGAACATGAAGGCATAAAGGGATTTCAGATTTTTTGCGACTTCCCCGCCTTTTTCCATATTCAGGGAAGACATCAATTCAGAAACAATGTTTTTGGCTTTCACCAATGCATTGTGCGCTTTTTCGATTTCATTTTTCTTGATGTGCTCAACAGCAAAACCTGCTTGTTTGATGGCTCCATCGTAGAGCATGACGATCAGCTTATTCTGATCCAAGGTATTCACCGATGCTTTTCGATAAGCATTTTGTTGGTTGGTATAAGAATTCATGTGTTCAATTTTGGATAAATACTAAAGTTGCTCATATGGTTTTGAATGAATCATTAATCCCTAGTTATCTTTGTTTCCTCCACCCCCTTTGGGGCTGCTGCTCAATGCGGCCAGTTGTTGACTGACATAATTCTGTTGGGATCTTAGACGTCCCATGGTGCTATCCAACTTGGCGAATTTGATTTGCAAATGTCGGTGTTTGTCTTCAATCCGTTCACCAAGTCGAACAAGTTGTTCGTCGTAATTACCAATCTGGTCAGTAATGTCGTTGGTTACCTTTTTAACATCGCCATCAACCGGGTTGTTCATTCTTTTCAACTTGTCTCCAAGTTTGACTGCAATCCCTTTGGTCAGTTTGACTCTTGCTTCTTCCTGTTCTGGAAGGAGTTCCTTCTCATCCAGATTGACAAAAACACGTAACCCTTCTGTCGGGGTTTCTTCCGTTCCAACCAACAATTGCCCCCTTCCCGTTGCCTGAAATCCATCAATGGTTCCATCCACATCCTTGCCAGGTACTGATTCACCGTCGGTTAATCCCAAACTGGATATATCACGATCCTTTCCGGCTTCTATTTCGATTTTGCTTCGAGAACCAAAACTTCCGGAAACAATTTTGATTCGACCCTCTTCTTCCCGTACCTGAATTCCTCTTCGTCCCAGGACCTTGTCATCATTGATTCGGTTTTGTATCTGCTTGGCCAAACTGTTGGGCGAATACGTATCATGTCTCAATTTCAAAGGATCGGAACTTCTCCCACCACTGATGATCGAAATGGTATCGTTGGTCTCATTGACCGTAATCATCGGAGGAAGCGGGGTTCCCAAGTAATATCCTTTTTCAGAGGCTTGTTTCACATCGATTTTGAATCCGTCGGAATTGATCTGTGTCTCATCCGTGGATCCTACAAAAGTTACTCCTGGTTGATCCGATTCTCCATGAGAGCGGAACAGATTAGCGACCGTTGCAAAATCCTCTTCTACTTTCTCGCCTAATTTTTTTTGATCAATTGTCATTGCCCCTTGATCATTCAGGCGGATACCTATCGAAAACAACATGTTATCCGTTTGCGGCAGTCCCTGGACCGTCGCAATGGAAGTGGTTGCAATCTCATTGACTGCCTGGGCCAAAGTACGATCACTCAAAAGCGGAGCTGCTGTATTCGTGGCCTTGTCGAACTTGGACATTTCCTTGGCCGTGGTGCTGAAGGTGTTATATGCGTCCACAAAATCGACAATTTTTTCTTTGGCTTTACCTGTATCACCTATCACTGAAATGGTGACGGGTTCCTCACTTGAGGAAAAAAATTCAAGGTCCAAGCCCTTCACGACATCATTGACTTTGTTCACATCTCTTCTTACCTCCATTCCTCCGCCAGTTCTTGTAGCACCGAGACGAAGGACTAGATCCTGAGCTTTCCGGACAGTGGAAGTTCTTGTTTCAATAATAAACTCATCATTCTTATAAAGTTCTCCATCACCTAAAGCCAAACTCAAACCTGAATCAAAAAAGATGGGAGTTCCAGGAACATACCCCTGACCCACCTCTATTTTCCCAGTATTCCCGAAAGTATCCTCCCAAATGAGTTGTAATACTCTGGTGATACCAACATTCCCACGTTTCTCAACTTTGAAGGTATAGGTCTTCGAATCATCACCGATATAGGGTCCGGTTACAGCAATAGGAGCATTACTCTTATTGGTTTTAATTTCCAAGATACCATCAGCAACCTTCAGTTCTGTCGGAGGTGCTTCTCCTCCTTCTTCGACAACCACTTCCGAATAAGGACGCCACTTGATCATGGTGTCAATGATTGGAGGAGCGTTTCTTATGCTTTCATCGATCCACCACATATCTTCTGAAACCGGGGCGACCACATCGATTTCAGCAGTATCACCATCCTTGAGGATGCTTGGTTGAATCTCTATAAACAGCCCATTGGCAATGGGTAATTTTTTTGGATTGTTACTTCCCTTTTGGTTGAATTGAAGATCAAATAACTCTTCTCCATCTTTGGAATCGAATGCTTTTGCAGATTTTAAAGAATCTTCTTCAATTGATTCACCAAGATAGGGTTCACCAATATTTAAGGTTCCACTCTCGCCTGATCCTGTGAACTCATAATGCAATTTAAGCGGAATAGGTCCACCTACCTGCCCACTCCCTTCAACCCTGAAAATGACGGTTTGGTCTTCATCTCCAGAATATTGTCCACTTACCTGGATTCCTCCGGTGGTAGCTTTACTCGACCAATCCGAAGGTTGAGTTACTTTTGCTGCCTTCTGGGCTTCACTGAGCCACCAGAGCATATCCGATTTCTTGGCATATGCCTGGACGGTGAACGTATCGCCATCTACCAACTCCCCATCACTGAGGGCCAGTTGAAGACCATCCGCAAAATCGACCCCCTCACCAGGGACATAGTTGTACATATTGACCTCAAATTCCCCGGCCCGTCCCTGATCGTCTTCCCATCCGATGACCACCCCTTTCTCGGAAGGGATTGTTCCTGCTCTTACCACCGTGAATGTGAAGGTACGGTCTTCTTCACCCTCGAAGGTACCGATGATCCCAGTAATCGGAGTGGAAGATCCTGCACCTTTTCTTTCAACACCTTCAGGTACCAGGGGATCTAACCCTTTCCACTCTGAGGTTTCATCGTAGTAATTCTCGTAGTCAGGAGCTTCTACATCTCCTCCTTTGAGGTCGACTTCGATTGAGATCCTGCCTCTTTCACCAGTCACATCACTGGTGAGTAGGAGTCTGAACGGAGTATCCCCATGGGTCTTGGCAATGTATGCCTCGACTTCAGCATCCGAATCATTGATGGCCTGCATCAGGTCCTTCAATGTATCTTTGCCTTCAGTGAGATTGATCGTGACCGGAGTATCATCTTCATCATCTCCGACTTTGATCCGTACCTTGCCCGTGCCGATGACGACATCTTCACGTTCATAACCTTGACAGATGAGTTGATGAGAAAGAGCTATAGAATCCACTGCTAAGGTGGTTTTTCCTGGTTCAGCATCCCGACGTGCCTTGGCTTCCAGCACCTTCGGATCACTGACTTCGACCTTGGTCGCTTCCCAGACGTCGCCCTTATCCAGGGCTTCGGTCGCAGACTGCAGTTTCTGCAGTTCCATCTTGACCGCATTCCAGGCGTCGAGTTCTTCGAGCTTCTGTTCTTTTCGGGCTTCCACAGGCTTCAACCGGCGTTTCTCGATTTTCATGAAACGCTCGATGATTTCCTGGGTATTCAGCTTCGAGCCGAGCCCGGTAATCGCATTTGGATTCAGTTCCGCCAAGTCTCTTTTTTCTTGAAGCGACGGTTTTTTCCCCGTTCAGCAGGCAGAATCTGCCCCTGACTTGGAATTTAAATCATTGATATTATTCAAGATCCTATTTATCTACCCAATGGTAGAAAAACAGCTTCCAAGTGCTTCAAAAAATGTTCCATGCCTAGGCCCCAACATCCAACAGTTGCATCACCGACTGTGGAGTTTGATTGGCCTGAGCGAGCATGGCGGTGCCGGAAGAAAGGAGTATTTGATTTTTAACCAAATCACTCATCTCCTCGGCCATATCGGTGTCTGCGAGCATCGACTCGGAGGCCACCATATTTTCTTTGGAAATCCGTAAACTGTTCAAATTGGCTTCCAGGGAATTCCGCTGAAAAGATCCAAGTTTTCCGCGCAAAGTGGAAACCTCGTCAATCGCTTCATCGATCATCAGCATCGAATCCTGCGCAGAATCAGCGCTCAGGACTTCAATATCCGACAGACTGCGGAAATTGCTGTCGTTGTCCACGCCTCGTGCAAGTTGCTCTGGATCGACGCTGCTCACCGAAACCTTACTCTGTTGTCCCTGGTTCGGTCCGGTCTGAAAAGCCAGCGAATTCTGGGTCAGGTGAACGTAGCCATCGATGCTGTCCCCGACCAGGAATTCGTTGTCCTTTTGACGTTTAAGCAAACCGGTGATCCGGTTTTCAGTACGGTTGAAAATACGGTAAATCACATCATCGGTATCCTGGTTGTAACGGATCGTGATTCCTTCTGCTTCTGCACCAGGAGCTCCAGAGAGTTCCTGACCGTTTCCAATGGCCGCTTCACCGCCATCGAATTCAGGCGCTCCGCCGATGGTACCTTCCACATCTTTTCCGGGAATCGCGAATACCGATTCGTTTGCTGGAGAAATTTCACTGAAATAATTATCAAGGCTGGTTGAGACGGTGAAGTTGGGTTCACTTCCAAATTCACGATGCCGGATGACGATCACATCATCACCCCCTAAAGCCCCGACAGCACCGGGATAGCTTGCCCATTCTGTGAGCGCGTCATCCAGTGCATCAAAGTCTTCGAGGAACTTGCCCATGTTTTCGGCTGCACGATAAACAAAGATATCGAGATTCATCCCGGCTTCATCGGTTTGCCGCTGCATTTCATGGGCAACCAGTTGTTGGATCGCCCGTTCATTCCGTTCTCTCACTTCAGGTCTTCCATCTCTTAATGCGGCGGTTGCCAGTTTTTCTATTTGCTCACGAAGGGTTGTGTTGCTCTTGAGATCGATGGCAACCGTTCTTCCCCCTTCGTTGATGACAAAAGAAATCACCTGGCTTGGATCCGAACTCGAAACATCCTCGAGGCTCAGCATTCGCTCACCAACCAGCATTGCCCTTGTGGCGACCTGGGTGATATCGACTTTATAACCTTCCGCCGGTGATGATTTCGCGGTTTCGGTCGCTCTGACAAATTCAAGACCGTTTCCGACTGCAACTCCGGTTGCCGAATTGCTTCCATCGAGCAGGGTTCGGGTTCCGAACTGAGTGTTCCGTGAAATGTTTCCGAGGGTTGAAAGCAGATTTTCGATTTCATTCTGGTCCGCCTGCAGCATCTTAGGATCATTCGTTCCTTCGTTAGCTGCATGAACCGCCAACTGACGCATATCGATCAGGATGTTGCTCACTTCACTCAAAGCACCTTCGGTGGTTTGGAGCATCGACATGGAAATTTCTGAATTCCGGATCGACTGGTCAAGGGATTCAATCTGAGTCTTCATCTGCTCCGAAATCACCATCGCTGCAGGGCCATCAGAAGCATGATTGAGTTTCCGACCGGAGGATAAACGCTCCAGGTTGGTACTCAGGGCTTCCTCCGTGTCGTGCAGATGCCTCAATGCGTTTAAGGCTGCGATGTTGGAATTAATACGAAATGCCATGAATGACTCCTGTTGACTTCCTTATGGAAGATGAAAATCTGTTCTTCTTATCGGTGTCTTCAAAAAATCCTTTAGCACTTTTCTGGAAAATCCGAATCCGGTGTTTTCTTTCCAGAAAATCATTGTCACCCTTATCGGCAATTGGAGCGAAAGCATTAATTCAGAATCAGGCTTGGGATGAAGCAGAGGGATTTGAACGCCAACGAACTTGAGGATCTGCAGCAGTCGTTATTGAAATGGTTCAAGGAACACCAACGCAAGCTTCCATGGCGGGAGAATTATGAGCCCTATCAGGTTTGGATTTCAGAAATCATGCTTCAGCAGACCCAGGTCAAAACAATGTTGCCCTTTTACCGGCGGTGGATGGAAGCCTTGCCGGGAATCCGGGAAGTGGCAGAGGCGGATGAGGAATTATTGATCAAACTTTGGGAAGGCCTGGGGTACTACCGGCGAGTCCGAAATATCCGAAAAACCGCAGAAATGATCTGCAATGAATACGGAGGACAGTTTCCTGAACAGGTCGCCGAGTTGTTGAAACTTCCGGGCATCGGAAGGTACACCGCCGGTGCCATTGCCAGCATTGCTTTCAATCAACCGGCACCGATCCTCGACGGCAACGTCACCCGTGTCCTTTGCCGTGTCAGGAAGATCGAAGATCCGCCTCAACTTGGAGACGTCGGAAAGGAACTCTGGAGGCTCGCAGAAGCCTGGATTCCAAAAGAGGAGGCCCGAAATTTCAACCAGGCGCTGATGGAACTTGGCGCTACAGTCTGTTTGCCTTCATCGCCGAACTGTCTGCTTTGCCCGATCCGGCAGCATTGTCTGGCATTTGAATTGGGTAAAGTGGAAGCAATCCCGGCATCAAAACCGGGCAAGGTCCCCCGACAACGCTATCGTGCATGTGCCGTGATCCGATGCAACAAAAAACTGCTTTTCAGCAAACGCCTTGAAAACTCCTTGCTCGAAGGATTATGGGAATTTCCTTCTGTCGAATCGGATACTAAGAAAAAACTGAAAGGGACACTTGAAGAACATCTTGAAAGGAATTACGGGATCAAAGTGACTCTTGGAAAAGAAATCCACCAACTCGAGCACCGTTACACGAATTTCAAAACACGAGTTGGGTTTTATCCGGTTACACTTGAAGTCCCCGGAAAGAAATCCAATGAAACCACCTCCTGGGTGGAAATTCCCAAGATCGAAGACCTGGCCCTGCCCAGGCCTTACCGACGGTTTATAGAATGGTACCTTGAACAGTTCCGAAATTAAAAAACCTGACAGTTTTCAGACAAACAGTTGGATGTCTGAATCGGCCGCGAATTCCAGAAAGGTTGCAGCCCCTCCAACTTCTACCCCATCGATAAAATCCTCCTTGCTGAAACCGAAGACGTCCATCGTCATCTGACAACCGATCATCTTCACCCCGGATTCAAGGCAGATCTCGCGAAGTTCCTCAATGGAAGCAACTCCTTTATTTTTAAAGGTCTGCTTCATCAGTGAAGTGGCTGTGGTCTCAAATCCCGGAAGGTTCCCCATCAACATATTGGGCATCGGCCATTCGAAATTCTGGAAACTTTTTGGCCCGAAAGGCATTTTCATCGGCATCGCAGGATTGGCGTGGGGGGCAACCTTTGCAGTGATTTTTCGTTTGAGCAGGGTCAGTCCATAAAAAGTAAAAAATACTGCCACCTGCATTTCCATCGCAACTGCGGTTGATGCCAAAATAAAGGGGGGATAGGCCCAGTCTAGGGTTCCCTGGGATGCAATTAGAGCCATCCGTTTGGGGCGCTCTTCTTCCATGTTTCCTCCATTGAATGAGATTGAGTTTGGATCTTCGATTCCGTTCACGATTCTGGTTTGTGAATTCAAACCTGTTATCGTCAACAACAGGTAACCAACTTATCTCAGGAAGGAATAGAACCCAATCCCTTTTTTGGATCGGGTTCCTGAAAAGAAAAGATTTATTGGAGGCCTAGGACTCTTTCTGGTCCAGGTAAAACATCTCCTCAGATGGTTTGAGGGGTCTTTTCAGCCAAAGAGGTCGACGCAGCCCTTCGGGGCCCGGTGCAGGGCGGGTTTTCTCAAGCCAACGCCGATAGACCTCGGTGGATTTCGATGTGTCCACAAACACATCACCATACTGGTCTCCGGATTGGGCTTTTTCGATCCTGACTTTCTGATGCCAGCAATGCATTCCGCTGATCGGATCGGGATGGACTGCGTGGGTGATGTTCTGATGCACCCCGCCATCCCGCCAGAAAATGCGTTTCAGGTCTTTGTCTTCTCCCTCCGCAGGTTGGATGCCGGAGATGACATTCATCTTCCATTTTCCTGAACCCTGTTCCTGGATGTCCACAAGGTTCGTCGCCCAGCGGTTGGCCTCGGGATCCTGGCTTCTTCTCCAGCGTCCGATATGGTGGGAACAGGCAACCACTCCCGGGCGCATGCCTTCGGTGGCCCAAACCCGTGCGACAAAATAACCGATCTCGGTATTGACCCTTGCCAGATCACCCGTTTTGAATCCTAATCTGTTTGCATCGGAAGTATGCATCCAGAGCGGATTGCGGTTGGAGATTTCCACCAGCCATTTGGCATTGGCAGAACGGGAATGGATCAGGGTTGGAAGGCGGTAGGTGGGCACCAGCGGGAAATCGCCCTTGGAGCGATCCATTTCCTCTTCATGAACATGGCTCTTGATGTAACCCGGGAGGCTGTACTCGGGCCATTTCCAGTCAGAGAGGGTTTTGGAAAAAAGTTCCTGTTTTTTGGACGGAGAGCCGAACCCCACCGACGGTTTCCCGTCTGCCCAAACCCCAACCGGTTTCCCATCTTTTAAAACCGTACCGTTTTTTTCATCAACCTTTGTTCCTTTTAATTGTTCTTCTGACAGCGGGTTCCGGTAAAGTTCATACACTTCTTTTTTGACTTCAAAAGCCCCGTAGCGCCGCATGTAATCCAGAGGACTGAGATCCTCTTCGGCCGCTTTTTCGGTTAGCCCAGGAACACGCTCGAAGATGAAGCGGTAATATTCATCAATGGTGAGTTTTTCTCCCTCACGGTATGGAGAAAGGAAATGTTCTTTCACTCCGAGTTTGCCTTCCGGATCGATGCGCCATGAAAGCTCGATCCAGAATTCATCCTCCTCCCAGACTTCTCCGGGATTTGCCTGGTAGGTGAACTCCGGTTCCTTGCCTTGACGTCTCGCATATTCACGAAGAACCGGCTGCCGATAGGCGATCCACATTCCTGCGTGGGTTTCGTAACTGATCAGATCATGCCGTTCCGAAGAATGTCCCATCGGCAGGACATAATCTGCAAAGTAGGCGGTTTCGTTCCAGGTCGGAGTGAGTGCGATGTGGAGCCCGACTTTTGATTCATCCCTCAATGCCTCGATCCAGCTGAAACCATCAGGGTAGGTCCAGACCGGATTGAACACACGGGTGAAGTAGACCGACATCTTGCCCCGGTTTTCTTTGAGAAAATGTGGGAGCAGGTAACTCAGTTCATAATGGGAAAGCGGATATTCCTTGGGGAAATGAAGTTCGTTCCAGAATTTCTGTGCGGGAGGCTTGCTGCAGAAGGTCGGATGAAATTTATTCCAGGAGTTCGGCAGGGTTCCACCGGGGGTGCCGATGCTTCCGGTCAGCACATTCAGGAACTGGAGACAGCGAGCCACCTGCCAGCCCCCAAGGTTGCCGCTGCTGGCACTGCGCCAGTTCATGCAGGCAAAACGGCTTCCGGCCCGACCGATCCTGCGTGCGACTTCGACGATCGTCTCTGCAGAAACCCCACTTTCTTTTTCGGCGAATTCGGGAGTGAATTCCTTGTAATGCTCGATCAGTTTTTCAACTGCGGTTTCAAGCGTTAATTCCGAACCCGGATGTTCGGTCTGGAGCCAGTCCTGCCAGTTGACCCAATTCCGGAGGAATTCCTCATTGTAGAGTTTTTCCTGAAGGATGATCCTCGCCATCGCCAGCATCACGGCTGCTTCGGTTCCGGGGTAGGTTGCCATCCAGTAATCGGCCCTGCTGGCAGTGTTAGAAAGCCGGATATCCATCACGGCGATTTTGGTCCCGTTGTTCTTTCCTTCGATGATTCTCTGGGCATGGGGATTAAAATAATGACCCGACTCCAGGTGGGCACTGATCAGGAGAATAAAATCCGCATTGGCAAAATCGGGAGAAGTCCGGTCCACCCCGTCCCAGATGGCATAACCAAATCTTGCTCCGGCGGAACAGATGTTGGTGTGACTGTTATGTCCGTCGACACCCCATGCCTGGAGGATCCGGTCCATGTATCCTTCATGGCCGGGACGTCCAACATGGTAGGCGACTTCGTTGTTGCGGCCTTCTTCCAGGGCCGAGCGGATTCTAGAAGAGATGTCCTCAAGCACTGATTCCCAGGAGACTCTTTCCCATTTGCCCTCACCTCTTTTCCCGACTCGCTTCAATGGGTAGAGGATCCGTTCTTTGTCCTCGATCTGGTTGATGGTCGCTGGGCCTTTGGCGCAGTTTCGCCCTCTGCTTCCGGGATGATAGGGATTGCCCTCGAATTTACGTACCTTCCCGGTTTCCTTGTCGACATAGCTCAACAGTCCGCAGCCTGACTCACAGTTGAAGCAGGAAGTGGGAATGATGGAATAGCGTTTTTTCTTTTTCTGAGCCCATTCCGTTGCTTCATATTCTTCCCAGTCGTCCCATTGTTCAGGTGGAGGATAACTGCTGAGGGGACCGGGTTCCCTCATTTCTGATTTCGGGGTTTCGGATTCGGTCAGGTCAGGAATCAGACCGATCCCTTGGGCCATTTTTTCAATCCAGGACGCTTCAGGCTGCATTTTCATAATCATCAAAATCGATAAAGGTCATCTAACTGAGGGGGATCATCTGCGGTGCGACAACCCAGATGCGTACTGAATACCAGATGCCGATCAGCACCAAAATTCCTGCAAGGGCCAGCATCAATGGAGTCGTACTCCAGAGAAGCATCAGAAAAGGCAGCAAACTGCCGACCAGGATCACTCCGAACCAGAATTGGGATTTGAAAAACCCCCTGGTGATGATTTTCACGGTGCGATGGGAATCTTCAGTGGGGTGGGGAATGATCAATTCTGCACCAAGCGAAAAAACCTGTACCACCAGGCCACCGATCAAGATGTTCTGTAAATAGGGAATCATCGGAGATATTGGTTCCCAGAGGAAACCTGCCAGCAAGAGTGCGGCACTTCCTCCTACCACTGCGTGAAGCAGCATGTGAAGAATCAGCAAGGGACTCTGCCAGAAATCACGCCCCTTTGCCTGGGCAAAAAGGAAGGCGGTGTAGATCGCAAGTAGAATAGAAACTGCCAGGATTGGCCAAACAAGCCAATTTGCCATTTCCGCGTATCCAAAAAAATGTGCGGCTCCCAGCAAGGTGACCAGTCCCCCATAGACGGTAATCGTGTAGCCTCCTTTGACCAGCCACGATCTCCAGTGAGGACGTAAAAGGACATAAAGAAAGCGGGAGGGCTGATCCAAGTCCATGATGAGTAACACCCCTGTTGCACCGAGAAAAATCAAGGAAACAAGGGATGTGACCCAGAGCATCTCACTGGAAAGACTCACCAGGCCGAGTTGATTCAGCAACAGGGGCATGCCGAGGATTCCGGCCGCCAGTGCCTTGGTCAGGATGTATCCTGCGACTTCCCAGCCCCAGAGGATTCCTTTGGAAGGCGCATCGTAAACCCTCCGTGACGGTCTAGAACCTCCACTCAGGCCTCCGTTGAGCGGGACAGAATTTTCAATGTTTCCGGGATTTGAGGGATTCCTGGAGTTTTCCGGATTTCCTGCTCCAAAACTGACACTGTGACCATGATCTTTTCCGGAATGATGGCCGACCCCGGATTCCTGGGAACCCCAAAGACTTTGTCCGGAATGTTCGGTTTCCAAAGGTTTTAGTGAAACGTCGTCGCCTTCGATGTAAAAAAGCTTAGGCCGTGTCCCTTTTTCCGGCTTTCTTGCCGTCACCTGCTGTCGGGCAACGAGGTTTGCAATCTTGCTCCCCGGATCATCCAGATCTCCGGAAATGATGGCTTCTGTGGGACATACGGTGACACACGCTGGCTGTAAACCATTATCGACTTTGTGCGAGCAGTAGTTGCACTTGGCCGCGGTATGGTTTTCAGGATCGATGTAGATCGCGTCGTAGGGGCAGGCTTGTGTGCATGACTTGCAGCCGATGCAACGTTCGTTGTTGAAATCCACAATGCCGTCCGGACGCGTGTACAACGCCTGGGTCGGGCAGATTTCAACACAGGGTGCGTTTTCACAGTGATTGCAGCGCATGACGGAAAACACCCTGCGGGTGTCGGGGAACTGCCCCTTTTCTACATACTTAACCCAGGTCCGATTGACCCCGATGGGGACATCATGCTCGGATTTGCAGGCAACCGTGCAGGCGTGGCAGCCGATGCAGTTGCGATTGTCGATGACGAATCCAAAATTCAAAAATGCCTCCTCAGGAAATGTACCCTGTGCAACAATGCTTTTGATCAGAAATTCTAAGTGTTTGACTTAAATGATAGCTATCACAATATGATGAAGTCAAAAAGATGTTATATATTTGTATTTGAATAATCAAATTTTTATCTAAATATTTAAAGTAATGGATGAGTGACAGGCAGGGACAGAATCGGATTTCTTCGAGTCAGGCATGGATCACGGGGAGGATCCTGCTTGGTTATTTTTTACTGGCAGCGAACATCGCGGTGGAGAAATGGCTGCTGGAAAGTTATAGCCTGCTGGAAATCAATTTTGTCACCGCGGCGTTGTTCATGACACTCACGGCATTGCAGGAACTGCTGACCCGGGGATCCCTGGTCCGGATCAAACCCGTTTCCTGGAAGGTCCTCCTGCTGATCAGCCTCTTCACCCTGGGGGCCTGGCATTGTTTCCTCAGCGCCCTCTCGGGGCTGAGTGTTTTCGAATTCGGGGCGATGAGCCTTTTGTCTCCGGTGATGATGGCCGTTCTGGCAATGGTTTTTTTGGGGGAGAAGCCTTCCGGAAAAATATGGCCTGCCATCCTGCTGGGTATGGCAGGAGGCTGGTTGATGATGCAGGCGGAATGGGAGGGTTGGAGCAGCCTGGATCACCAGGCATTCATGCTCGGTGCGCTCCTGTTTGCTTCATTGCGCTGGATCACCGTTAAGTTTGCAGGGGAGAAAGTTCCAGCCTCAGCGATGATTTTCTGGGAACCGGTCCTGGTGTTGCTGCTAATGGGTGCCGTCATTGACCCGTTTGAATTGTGGCACAATGCCTCCCCTGTCATCCTCAGTTCAGCAATTTTGCTCTTCCTCTCCCGTCAGTGTCTCGTCCGTTCCTACCAGGCTCCGGTCACCAAAGCGACTTCGATTTCCGCCCTCATCTACACCAAACTCGCCTGGACCCTGCTCTTCGGCTACTGGATCTGGGGCAGCCTCCCCCAACCCCTGGAATGGCTCGGTGTCGGATTCATCATCATCAGCAGCTGGTTGGTGGTATCCGGGAACTCAAACAAAAACTGAGATAATTTAATCCAGCCCGAACATTTTCTTCATTTCCTGCGACCGGTCTGAGGGGAGATCTTTGAGGAGATCATTGGCAATTTCGAACTCTTGGCGGGTGACGTGGTATTGAATTTTTTTGCGGAGGGCGTATAGGTCGATGGCCGGTTGTTCAATGCCAAGCCGTTCCTGGCGGGTACCTGGGATGTAGACAGATTCCATAAGACTCCTTGAGTGGAAAAAATTTTCTGGAGATACGCTGAAAACGGCCGATCGGCTCAAAATCTAGGCGGAACCATCGAAAGATCCGGGAATCCTGTGTTGAGAATTTTTTAGGATTAGACAATTTCTCATCATGCGATAGGATGGATATTTCCTCCAATTCTGGCGCAGATGGGCTCACTGATTCATTCCGTTCATCGTCCGGTGAAAATATTCCTGCCGGCGATCCTGATTCTGGTTCTCCTTCAATACTGGATCTGGCAACCGCCCCACTGGGTTCATCATCTGGGACCAATGCTGTCCCAAATCCATCATCATTCCCATCATTCAGATCACACTCATGGTCAGACAACCCAATCAGGGGAATCCCATCAGCAGCAGGTGGATGAGGAATGCCTTGCCCTGGGATGTGCAGGCTCGAGAAAATTCGTAGCGTTTCAAAATTCCCTGCCTTTTTTTCAATCATTCGCGTTTGAAAATCCTGGGTTGCCTTACCCAGATGAAGTTCCTTTTGTCAACCATGCTATCTTTCTCCCTTCGATTCCCACCCGGGGCCCGCCGAGGAACAACTGCGTCTGATCCAAAACATTTTCTGGAAGACCTGTCGGAATCCGGCGGTCATCCTAAATACCTTTACAAAAAGATACCGGGATTTTACCCGGTCAACTTACGTTGCAGGAGTACCTATGAATTTTTTATTGAAAACAAGTCTATTGACCGCAGGGCTGGCCTGGTTCCTCTTTTCAGGATGCACCACCATCACTCCGGGACATGATCATCATCATCACACCGGGATCCGTGTTTATGATGCCTGGGTCCGGGCCGTTCCGCCGAACATGAAGATGACCGCGGCCTACATGAGTTTGCACAATCACAGTGACATGGAAGACGCGTTGTTATCCGCGGAGACTCCGGTTGCAGGAGTGGTGGAAACTCATACCGTCGAAGAAAACAACGGGGTGATGTCGATGAAACCTGTTGATTCGATTCCGGTTCCAGCGAACGGAATGCAGGAACTCAAACCGGGTGGTTACCACCTGATGTTGATCCAATTGAAAGAAGTACCGAAAAAAGGAGAGAACGTCTCCCTGGTTTTGAACTTCAAGCATGCGGGGCGGATGGAGGTGGATGCAAAGGTCAATGACATGCCCATGAAAAACATGGAACACCATGACCATGGGAAGTCTATGGATCATAAACATTCCCATCAATAACCCGATTCAAAAATAAGGGGCAGGGATTCGTTCTGCCCCTTTTAAGCAACCATGTCAGGAAATGCGGGAAAACAGAAAGCATCCTCGGTAAAAGCCCAAATCGCCTGGGCGATTACTTTACTGGCTGGAATCCTGTTGATTCTGGTCCTGCGTTTTGTCGGACTGGAGCCTGAATTGACCCGGGAGCCCTTTCCCGGATTCGAGGGACAGCAGACGGTTCTGGTGCATGGACTCGGGATCCATGAACAGTGTCTCGAACTCCGTCCGAAACAGGGACTGGATTATCGATTTCAGGCTTCTCACCCCCTCAGCTTTGATATCCATTATCATATCGATGGGCAACCGTTGAGCCAGTTCAGCGAGACTTCCACCAATTTTGGGAATCAGCATTTCAAACCCAAGGAAAACAGGATTTACTGCCTGATGTGGGTCAACCCCCGGGATGAAATGTTGAAACTGAGTTATGAATTGCAGTTCGAAATTGTTCCCGGACAACTCCAAACGGGAATTCCGGTCCGCTTTGTTTCCAACTCCGAAAAACGTCTGATTCGGATCCTCAATGGTTCTCAGCATGAACTGGGAAGGCTGGAAACGGAATCAGACATCCTGAATTTCGAATTGAGCCGCGACCAGCAGAAACTGGCAGTTTTGGTCTCCGGGGTTGATCAGGGCCTCCAGCTTTTTGAACTCCCCGGGTTGGAAAAGAAGAATTCGTTCTCCCTGGAAAAAGCAGCAAGGATGCTGGCATTTTCTGAAGACGGTAATTTCCTCGCGGTGGCCGATGAACACCAGGAAGAATTGCTGATCATCGATTTAAGTTCCGGGAAAAAGGTAAAAATCGAACTTCCAGCGACCTTGTTGGCCCTCGAAACCGGAGACCAAACAAACGAACTCCTGGGACGAACCGAACTTGAAGTGCTGAAACTCCAATTCGATCCGCCACAGTTACTGGAACGCGACGCCCGTATCGAACTGGCGTTTGGCGATCAGAAAATGATGGTGGATCCCGATGAAGTCTGCTTTGCCCATGGAATTCCCCACCCCCTCTTCACCCCCAAAGCGGTCGCCATGAGCCCCGAAGGGCTCCCGGGATTTTTAGCAATCCCCTAATTTTTTTTTAGAAACTGAGTATCCGTCCCGTGTTTTCTCACGGGACGGTGGATCCGGCCAGGCTACTGAAAGGGTTTGGGCCTGGGGGTTGAATTGGAGGATGGAGGAAGCACCGGGATCTGGAAAGTAGGCTGCCGTCCGGTCAGGGTTTTCAAAAACGCGACGATTCTGGCATTTTGATGAGGTTTAAAACTCCTGCCAAGCTGAAGGCGTCCCATCAGGTCCACGGCTTCTTCCAGGGTCCAGACGGCACCATCGTGGAAGTAGGGGTAGGTCAGTTCGACGTTTCGTAAAGTAGGAACCTTGAACATGAAACGGTCGGCATCAATCCCGGTCACTGCCGCTCGGCCTTCGGCGGGGTTATCCGTCTGGTAGGGTTCGAACACTCCCATCTTCTGGTACGAAGCCCCTCCCACTGCCGGTCCGTTGTGGCAGGCCACGCAGCCGCTGTGTTTGAAAATCTGATAGCCTTTCAGTTCATCAGCAGTCAGAGCCGACTCATCCCCGCGCAGCCACCGGTCAAACCGGGAATCCGGAGTAACAAGAGTCTCTTCAAACGCAGCGATGGCCTCGGTCACGCGGTCGATGTTGATCCCGCCTTCACCGAAAGACTGTTGGAAAAGGGTTTGGTACTGGGGAATCGACTCTAAAACGTCCACGGCCAATTCATGGGTGAACGCCATTTCACCCGGATTCGCAATTGGACCTCCAGCCTGTTCTTTCAGGTCCTTTGCACGTCCGTCCCAGAACTGGGCCAGATTCATGCTCGAGTTGAGGACGGTGGGCGCGTTGATCGGCCCCTTGGTCCAATTGTGACCGATCGAAGTCTGTAAGTTGTCCGATCCCCCCATGCTCAGGTTGTGGCAGGAATTGCAGGAAATGAATCCTGACTTTGACAGCCTTGGGTCGAAATAAAGCATCTTCCCCAGTTCGATCAGGTTCCTGTTCTTCGGAGTCATCTCCTCAATCGGTTGAATCGGTTCCTGGGCCTGAATCCAGGGAACCTGGGAAACCAGGCTAAACGACAACACACTCCAGAGAAAAATTCTGAATAAAAACATGGACACCTCTCCTAATGAATGAATCAGAATGGAAGTAACACCATTCCAATCTAGTCTTTTTCCCAGGCCCCCCATATCCGAAAAAAACACCAAGATCCGGATCCGTAAAGTCCCCCTTGCTCTGTGTTGCTTAAAATCAAATTACGTAAATCCACGGATAGAACCCATGTTAGAAAATCGTAAGATGAATCTGCTTTTTAAAAGCAGCCTAAGCCC
>LNZD02000103.1 GCA_001469005.2 SAR324 cluster bacterium lautmerah10 | reverse complement strand
TTCGGGAGGCTTGATGCACATTGCCGCGGAAAAAACCCCCAATTCCTATGGGGTATACGACACGCTGGGGAATGCATGGGAATGGGTCTTTGACCGTTTCGGCTTTTATCAGCTGCGCAACAAAGACAATCCGCAGGGACCCAAAACCGGCGCCTATCGGGTGCTTCGTGGCGGTGCCTGGAACGATCCTGCGGACTACCTGAGACCTGCCCTGCGTCGAGACAACCTGCCCCAGAGCACCCGTTTTAACGTGGGTTTCCGCTGTGCGGCAGACCTTCCTGAATGAGGCGCTGCGAAATTCTAAGTGAGAGGAATGTTATGCTTAAGCAGGATTCAGAGGCTGGGCATTTCTTCTTCCAGCTTCTTCAGCGCCTTTCGTAATTTGAGCCGGTTGCTCCAGCTGATCGCCTGGTAATGGGGCTCCTGGACATGGTAGTTGGTGATGCCGTTGCCGATCCAGATGCTCACTCCGCTTCGGTGTTTGGCATGGTAACGGTCCATCCACCACTCCTCGGGTTTGCGCCGCATGTTGTTGAGGATGACATCGATGCTGTCAGGATTGATGAAGTCGGTCTAAAAACATTCCTGCTGATCTGCCTCCCGCTTCTGATGCTCGGGAGTTGTGCATACGAGCAGAAAGTGTTGGTTTATGAAAAAATTCCACAATCACCCGAATGCATGCGGTTCAGCGACTATCTTGAAGTGGCTGCATGTGAACAGGAACAACTGAAAAGACAGAATGTCGAATTGCAGGTCAGTTTACGGGAAAGTTCCTACCGTCTGGAAAGGATCCACAACCAGGGTGACCGCTGCGCCATCCAAAACCGGGTTCCCAGGCCTGCAGGGTGTGACGTCAGCCTGATCCCGAGCCGGAGGCACCAGCATCCGCCGGAAAATTTTCAGTCCAATCCCTACATCTTCCCGGGCAACGATCATCGCTGAAAGACTCAGCCGTACGCCCCGTCTTCCACAAAAAGCTTCAGCTGTCCTTCTTCCAGCCCTTCCTGCCGAAAGAGCTTTAAGGCTTCTCTTTCGATCAGACGCGTGTCGTCCATGTCGAGTTTCCCGTCCCCGGTAACATCCTGAAAGACATGGATGTGATCCATGTCTCCATCACTGGCCCGGTCCACGGCCACCGCAATCCCACGTCCCTGGGGATCGAGGAAGGAGATCATGTCGATCTTGCCGTCCTCGTTCAAGTCCAGCAGGTTGGCGTAAATGTAGACTCCTTTTTCTTCAACCATAGCATTCGTTTTCAAGATTCAGTGAAAGGATAAGGGATTTTCCGTAGAAGAGTCCAGATCGCAATCTTCAGTCGTTTGATTCATTTTTTTTGAAGGGTTCCGGAAAAATGTTTCATAATGATTCTCTCTTTCTTCTTTCATCATTCCAATGGTTTCATCCATGAACCGGTTACGTTCCGTCCTCGTTTTAAAAATCCAGATACACACCGTATCTCTACTGTGGTAAATCGCCTTCAATTCGTCATCGATCTCACAGATTTCCTCTGGAATCTCCACTTTGATGCAGATCATGCTGAACCCTTATTCCCTTCAACCGTCAAGCTTGTGGTGTCAGAAGTAATATCCATCCTAACCTATGAGGGGCGGGCTAGCTTCGAAATAAAAAAAGATTTCAACTTGAATGCTGACCAGAAATGGTGTTTGTTCATCGTCTTCAGTTAGACATCTTTTTTGTGCAGCAATGGCGCGGTGAGGGAACTTAGAGAAGTCACCGGCCGCCCTTCTTCGTCAAAATTCTTCTCATCAAGGTAGCGCTCAAACGCCGTTTTCAGAGCAGGCCATTCGCGGTCAATGGCAGCAAACCATGCGGTATCACGGTTGCGTCCCTTGACGATCATCATTTGCCTGAAGATTCCTTCAAAAGAAAACCCAAGCCGCTGGGCGGCCCTCCGCGAAGCCTGGTTGAGGGCATTGCATTTCCATTCGTAACGGCGATAGCCTGCCTCAAAGGCCCATTGCATCATCAGGAACATCGACTCCGTTGCGGATGTGGTGCGTTGCAGGAGGGGTGAAAAATGAATGTGACCGACCTCGATGGAGCCCTCGGCAGGATGAATCCGCAGATAACTGGCTATCCCAAGGGGGCGTCCGGACTCCTTCTCCACAATGGCCAAAAAGACCGGATCCTCCAGGCCTTGATTTTCTCTCACCCAGGAATGGTAGCTTTTTAAATCGGCAAAGGGACCATAGGGCAGGTAGGCCCAGTTTGTTCCTTCTGTATCCAGTTGGTTGGCTTCAAAAAGAGCTTCGGCATGCTCTTCTGCCTCCATCGGAACAAGCTGAACCAGCTTTCCGTCCAAAGAAATTCCTTTAGGGTGCGGCGGCGGTTTGAAATCCGCTACTAGGGGGCCAAGTTCCATATGCGTGTTTTTCATTTTAAGGGTACTGAAAACCTAGCACAGATTGAGATTGGCAGCTAGATGCGTTGGTCCGGATCAGCAGGAGCACTCCCAGGATAACGATGAAGTGAATCGTCCAAATGAAGCCATGATAGCTTTTCCCGGTAATGCACATGAAAGCTGGGCTCGAAATCTTGAGGATTTTCGAGGGTAGCGGCATAAAGATGAATTTCGCCCGGATAATGTTCTGCCTGGAATGCCATGGGCGTTCCGCATTGGTTGCAGAAGAAGCGCTTGACTCCCTGGCTGGAAGGGTAAAATGCGGGCTCCGTTCCTTCCTGCTCATTGACCTGCCAGCGGAAGCCGTCTAAAGGGACTCCGATGTAAGCCACGATGGGCGCCGCACAATTTCGCCGGCACTCCTCACAATGGCAAAAACATGCCCAGGTCCGTGGACCCTCAAACCGATAGCGGACATTCCTGCAGAGACAGTGACCGGATGAGGATGAAGTTGTTGTTATCATTCCCACCCAAACGTTGCCGGGGGTTTATGGGTGATGTCATAGAACACAGCATCGATTCCGGGGAGGTTGGATAGGGATTGTTTCAAGGAGTTCAGGAGATCCCAATCCAGCCGGGCGAATTGCGCGGTCATCACATCTTCGGAACAGACCGGTCTGAGGACGATGCTGTCCCCTTTTCCGTCTTCTGAAATCGGCAGCAGGATCACCAGCAGTTGGAAAATGTCCCGCATCAGATCATGTTCCATCAGGGTTTTGGTAGCGATGGCATCCGCCTGGCGGAGCAGGTCAAGTCTTTCCCGGGTGCAGTAGGCTTCCCGGATCTTCAAGGGGGTTAGTGCTGCAGGGCTGAGGAGGAGCACCACACGGTTGATTTCACGGACGGAGTTGGTGATGCGGATCGAGTGTTCCTCAAGCCAATTCCAGTCTTCGGGGGTTTCCCAAAGCACGGCGGGTGGGGTATAAGTCCGCTGATCTCCCTGAACGCCCACCGACCGAACCGGAAGGACCGAGGCGCTGCAGCTATTTTCCGGAAGGGCCTCGAGGACCCGTTGTTCCAACCTGTTGTTGGTTCCTTGGTCATTCCTGCCTTCCGAACAGAGAACATTCACAGACAGTCCAGGACCCGGGAAAGGATGGCGCCAGACGATCGAATCCGGGAGACCGAGCAGGCTTCCGAGGTCCCGTACCTCATCCTTGTAGAGATCTTTCAGCGGTTCGACCAGTTGACCGGCTTCGAGCAGTTCCATCACCTCATCCACCCGGTTGTGGTGGGATTTGATGACATTCGCGTGTTCGCTTCCCCCGGATTCGATGATGTCCGGATAAAGCGTCCCCTGCCCGAGCATCCACTCTTCCGGGTTCAGTTGAAGTTCTTGGAGAAACCTTTCGCGCATCCGGATGAATACCGCGCCTACCTGATGCCTTTTCTGTTGGGGATCGGTGAGTCCTGCCAGGGCCTCAAGAAATTCTTTGCTGAAATCCCGGGCTTCGACGTTCGTATAACCCAGATCCCGGTAACGCTGCATGATCTGCTCTGATTCTCCTTGGCGCATGAAGCCGTTATCCATGTAGAGTCCAAGCACCCGATCCGTTCCCAGGGCCTCATTGAGCAGGGCGAAGGCGACGGAAGAATCGACCCCGCCGCTGAGAAACATCAGGACCTTCCGTGAAGCCACTTCCTGCCGAATCTGTTCTTTGGCCAGGCTGATGAAATTCTGCATGCTCCAATTCTTGGGCATCCCACAAATCTCCGCAAAATTTGCAAGGATTTCTGAACCGCAGAGGGTGTCCTTGACCTCTGGATGAAACTGGAGGGTATAAATCGGTTTCTGCCGGTGTTGAAGTGCCGCGGAAGGGCAGCCATCGGTCTTTGCGATGATCTCGAAATCTTGTGGTAAATCAGTGACGCT
>LNZD02000102.1 GCA_001469005.2 SAR324 cluster bacterium lautmerah10 | reverse complement strand
TTCCTGTGTAATGATTTGGTTTATCATTGCAATCGCTTGCTATTTTATCCTCAGTAAAACCCAGGCAGGAAACTGGATTTATTCTACCGGTGGAAATTTAAGTGCCGCGAAAGCGAACGGAGTCCCCACAAATAAAGTCAAGATCTCATTATTCGTGTTCACAGCATTTTGCGCCACAATGTTTGCTGCATGCCAGGTTTTTGAGGTGAATACAGCTGATACAGCTAAAGGAAACCTGAAAGAACTTGAAGCGATTGCTGCTGCAGTTATTGGAGGGGTGGTTTTAACGGGTGGCTTTGGGAGTGTCCTGGGTATTATTTTAGGAACAATCATATTTGGTATTGCCAAAGAAGCTTTTTTCTATATCCCCGGGATCGATGGTTCATTTTACAGAGTTTTTCTTGGTGCAGTTTTAGTTATCGCTGCACTGACTAATGAAAATATACGGAAAAGAATAATCGGAAGTATCTAAACGTGGACAATAGCATACAACCCCTGATTGAAATCAAGGATCTCGTTAAGAAATTCGGGGCATTTACTGCTTTAAATGGCGTGTCGTTGGATGTCTATCCGGGTGAGGTTCATGCTTTGTTGGGCGACAATGGTGCAGGGAAATCGACTTTAATTAAAGTCTTGTCTGGAGTGCATCCTGCAACAAGCGGAGAAATCAGGGTCGATGGGAATTCAGTAAATTTTGAATCTCCCCGAGAAGCATCAGATGCTGGCATTGGAACGGTCTATCAAGATTTAGCATTAAATGCATTAACCTCGGTAACAAGGAATTTTTTCCTGGGAAGAGAAATTAAAAAGGGTCCAGGTCCTTTTGGTCTGATGCAGATGGATGAGATGAATACAATCACCATTGCTGAGATGGCAAAGATAGGGATCAATATCTCAAATCCTAATCAACCTGTTGGGACCATGTCAGGGGGCCAACGTCAGACTCTGGCCATTGCCAGAGCTATTTATTTTGGAGCAAAAATACTTATTCTTGATGAGCCGACATCGGCTTTAGGGCAAAAACAGCAGATGGAAGTTCTGAAGACGATAAAAAAAGTTCAGGAATTGGGCAACATTGCGATTATTTTGATAACTCACAATGAGATCCATGCTCAACTGATTGCGGATCGTTACACTTTCCTGAGTTTAGGAGAGGTTATTGGAAGTGGGCTGTCTGAAGAATTGGGTGGAGATGATATTAAAAGACTAATGGCTGGCGGTGCTAAATTAGGTGATTTGGAATCAGAACTTGCATCCTAATTCTCTATTTATCTTTCAAAGAAAGTTTTCCCCTTACAAGAGCACAAATTTTTTCCAGTTGTCGATAGGACAAGGCAATTCCAGTTTTCCCGGTAATGAAGCGGACCAGGATTTCCTGTTGCAAAAATTCAGATTCAGATTCGATTACTGATATCGGAAGTTCTGAAACAGGTCCAGTTTTCTCCAACCAATTCTGATACTGGGATTCCAATTCTTTTTGGAGCAGTCGGCTCTGATTGTCCAGGTCACGGATCCGGCTTTCGATTCCCTCCCGTGAAAGGGTTCTCAACAAAGGAAGGAGTTCATTCCTGACCCGGTTCCTCATGTATTTGGAATCCTGATTGGAAGCATCTTCTCTCCACTCGAAACCATTTTCCTTAAGAAAATCACTCAATACTTCTTTCCGGAAATCGAGAAGAGGTCTGATAAAGGGTGGGTCGGATCGGGACATCCCCTGCAACCCTGAAAGGTGTGCCCCCCGGAGCCATTTCAGGAGCCAGGTTTCCAACTGATCTTCCGCATGGTGTGCGGTGAGAATGGAATCTGCTCTGATTTCCTCCCTCAGTTTCAATGCTTCAGCCCGACGCCAGTTCCTTGCTTTTTCCTGTAATCCTGAGGTTTCAGATTGAAAATCCCGGGTTGTTCTCAGGTGAAATTCAAGGTTCAGACGTTGACTGAGATTTCGGACAAAACGGGCTTCTTCATCCGATTCCTCACGAAGCCCATGGTGGAAATGGAGGATATGTAATTGCCAGCGAAAGAGCCGGTTCAGTTGGTGGCAAAGATGCAGGAGTGCAATTGAATCAGAACCTCCACTGACGCATAGAATCAGCTTACTTCCCGAAGGAAGCAGGGATTCACGTTCAATCGTGGCTTGGAATTGTTGAAGCAGCCCTTTCATGTCGGACCACTTCCGAAGTTTAGAGAGTGGAATGGAATGGCTCGTTCACAAAAAAACGAGCCTTGCCGAACAGACTTCAGGCCTCTGCTTGGGCCTGTCTTGCCGCATCGAGTTGATTCAACGATTTTTCAATCCGTTTCTGAAGCGGCGCAAAGCTTTCATCGACGGTGACCGCTGCATCGGCTGCTTCCTTGCCAAGTTTGACGAGACCCAACACTCCATCTTTTGTAAAACGCATCAGATCACGATGGATGAAACCGTAGAAAGTCAGGTTTGCAAACTCGGTCAAAACCGGCAGATCTGCCTTTTTAGGAGCTGTTTTGGAGACAAGCTTCATCGCTTTTCTGAATGAAACCAGTGCTTTGTTGTATGTTGGTGCCATATTGTCTCGTGCGGTCCGGTCCCCGCTTTCAATACGGAGCAGGAAATATTTGAGCACCTGCTGGTGAACACGACCCTCCATCACCAAGGGGTAAGGGATCTTGTTGTCTACCGACTGAAGGGTTTTGGCCAGATCAAGCCCCGCCCCCTGGAGCAAAGGAACAGGTGAAAGCATCGAAAGCACCTGGACCGATTTGCTGATCACCATGTTCTGCTTCTGGGTATTTTGGGAATCATCACCTCCCCCCCCAAAGAACGAAGCCGCTGCTTTTCCAGTCGAAGAAACTTCCTCGATTTCTTCACGTGAGAGGGAAGTGCTCATTTTGGTTTTGATGTTGTTGAGGATCTCATCGGTTCTTTCGATGAGAGCCTCGGAAACCTGGATCTCAGTCATCATCGACTCGGTATTCTTGATGTTGGTGTCATCCTGGTCTTCATCACTGACGTCGATCCCACTCATATTGACGTTTTTCAAAACACTCGAACGAATGGACATCATGTTCTGCTTATGCAGATTCATGAGTTTTTCGTGATAGTTTTTGTAGGCATGCACCACCACCATCAGGTAGGTTTGGGTGACGTCTCCAAGGTAGATGGGAATTGCGGCTTGGAGCATCATGTCACGATTGGTTGCAAGCGAATGTGCACTGCTTGCACCCATCACGGTGTTGACCAGTTGTAATCTTGACACCGAATCACTTGGTTCCTTATGGAGTTTATCGACCAACTTGGCTGCTTCTTTGTTATCCGGAACCGCTTCGGCAATCACACTCCCGTTGACATGAGGGTTGACGTTTTTCTTCCCGAACATTTTTTTGAGCGGGGAGTTGCTCTGATGCGCCTTGATATCATCAACGATTCCGCGCAATTGATTCTGAAAAGCAATGTGATTGATATTTGGAGTATCTTTGTTTTCCTTGATTTTATCAGCCATGTTTAGATTCCGATTTGAGAAATGTTACACGGATGGGATGAAATCATTAAAATTATGTGATTTTCCAAATTTTAATGGATTCATTTATTAAAACTTATCTTTCAGTAATTTGCGGTCAATATACGACGAACTCATGGAATTTGGAACACATTTTTTCCTTTTTCTAAGATCTTTGTTTTTCCATGGGTGAAAGCAAAGGATTCAAAGATCCTGAATCAGGGATTTCCGAAGTCTTTTTTCAATTTCTGGAAGCATCGAATCCAGGGTTTTGACGATGATTTTGGTGTTTTGGTCAAATTCCAGATTAACCGGGTCCCCTTCGTGTTTGTTGCCGATGATGGTGCGTTTCAAGGTTTCCGGGATCAGGGAAACCGTGAACCAATCTTCTCCTACATCAACCACGGTAAGGCTGATTCCATCCAGGGCAATCCATCCTTTTGGAACGAGGAAACGGGTCCATTCCGAAGCACAGGAAATTTTCAGGTCAAGATTGTTCTCAGACTTCAAGATTTTACTGATTTTTCCGGTGGTATCGACGTGTCCGGAAACCTGATGCCCGCCAATCTCGTCTTCAAGTTTTAGAGATCGTTCGATGTTGACCGGGTCTCCGGTTTTGAGGACATCAAGATTGGAACGATTCAGGGTTTCCCGGATCACATCAAAACGAACATGCTCCTTCTCGATTGCAACAACGGTAAGACAGACGCCGTTGACCGAGACACTTGCTCCGTTCTGGAGATTTTCTGTCAATCCGGTCAAATCGATTTCCAACCTGCGGATGCCTGAGTTTTCATCAACAGCAATGATTTTTCGGGTTCCTTGAACGATACCGCTGAACATTTTTTAACTGTATGAAATTATGAAAGATGATTTTGAAAAATGGATCACGAACGCTTCAGATGATCTTGTTCAGAGGAATGGCAGTTCCACCAATTTCCCCTTGATGGACTTTCCTTCACGGTTGACCCTGACCTCGTCTCCAGGTTGGGATTTTGTTGAAACCAGGGCGAATCCAATATTTTTTTCCAGACGTCTGGACCAGACATTATTGGTTAAATCTCCGATTTTATTCCCTTCGAACATGATGTCGTTCCAGACAAAGCCAGGACGCATGGGTTCTTCCTCTTCCATGATCAACCCCAGTTGATGTCTGCGCGGGCCTTCAGCATGGATTTTCTGCAAGGCTTCAATTCCGATTACCTCATCGGAAAGATCCAGGTCCATGTATTTCCCCATCCGGACTTCAAAGGGATTGGTTTGTTCATCGGTATCTCCCCCCCAGGAGAGCAATCCGCTTTCGATGCGTTCCGTGAGGTTCGGATTTCCAGGGCCGATGTCCCAAGGTTTGCCGGCTTCCCTGAAGATATCCCAAAGTCGGGTTCCCTGGGAACCGTCCAGCAGGTAGATCTCGTATCCTCCCTGTTTGGACCATCCTGAGCGGGCCACCACCACCGGGATGCCGTCAATGCTGGATTCACGGAACCAGAAATATTTCAATTCCCTAACCCAGTCACCGAAAACCGATGCCACAACATCGTCACTTTTGGGTCCCTGGATGGCCATCGGTGAAACATCAGGTTCGCTTACTTCCACGTCAAGACGGCGTTCTGAAGCAACTGCTTTAGCCCAAAACCAGATATTGGAATCAGCAATAGAGAGCCAATAACACTGTTCGTCTACCTTAAGCAGGATCGGGTCATTGAGTAGGATCCCGTCATGGTTACAGATCGGGACGTATTTCCCCTGCCCGGTTTTGCAGTTTCTCAGATCTCGGGGGGCTAGAATCTGTGCCAGTTTACCTGCATCGGGTCCTTTGAGTTGCACCTGTCGTTCTACTGCGACATCCCATTGGGAAACCCCATTAATCAGACGCCAGTATTCCCCCTCGGGATCACCGTAACCGGTTGGCATCAACATGTTGTTGTAGGTGGTGAATTCCCTGACTCCTTCCTTGAGAGTCGAATCATAAAATGGAGAGGGGCGCAAACGTGCTGAAGGGGTTATCGAGAACATTTTCTTCCGGCAAAAAGTTGTGAACTGATCATTTAAACTAAGATTTTGAATTAATCATTTCGTTATCGCAAATGGATTGAAAAAGGAGGGTAAATAGAACTCAAGAAAAGAAACATTCTTATTGAAGGAGTCAAAGAATTTGACTGAATTTCAGGGATGAATTTTCTGCTGCATTTTTTTCCTCATCAGCCTTATCAATTCTTCCTTAATGATGGGGATCAGCAATGCTAAGGCTAGCAGGTCACTGAGAAATCCCGGGATCACCAAGGCCATTCCGCAGCTCCAGGTCAGAAAATCACTCAGCAGTTCTTCGGTCGGCAATCGCCGGTTTTGCAGTTCGGTTTCAATCAGGGTCCAGATCGAAAAATCCTCTCCACGCATCAACCACCATCCAGCTCCTGCACTGATAACACAAAGAATAAAAACAGCATTGAGGCTGGCAGCAACCCCGATTTGGATCAAAATCCAGATTTCAACCAGAGGAATGATCAGGATCAAGCTGGCCAGCAGAAAAGACATAGGTGATCATCCCTGGGACTTTAAATGCCCTGTTCCAGGATTTCTTGGTAGATTTCTCGATCAGTTTTCGAAAAACAAACGAACTGAACGGTTTCCAGTTCGGAATCGTTTTCCAGGAAATGTTTGACCTCCCTGACCGCAATCCTTGCCGCTTCTTTTTTTGGATATCTGTAAACCCCGGTGCTGATTGAAGGAAATCCGATGCTCCGGACCTGATGCTGTCTTGCCAAAGCCAGACTGTTGCGGTAACAAGAAGCCAGCAACTCGGGTTCACTATCGTTTCCACCGTGCCAGACGGGCCCCACGGTATGAATCACAAAACGAGAAGGCAACCTGAAACCCGGAGTAATGCGTGCTTCACCGGTCAGGCAGCCGCCGATTTTTTTGCAGGATTCCAACAATTCCGGGCCTGCGGCACTGTGGATTGCACCGTCTACTCCTCCTCCGCCAAGCAGGGTTTCGTTGGCAGCATTGACGATTGCGTCGAGTTTCAGGGTGGTGATGTCTGCTTCCTTAGTCGTCACCCGAGAGGAATTATTTGTATTCATTCTTTCACCATACGTCCGTTATTCCTTCCTTTCAGTCAGGATTCAATTGATCCAGGAACGAATTTTATCCTGCCGGAATCGAATAGGTACAGGTGGCATGGGCGACCAGGTCATCGATTCCTTCAGAAAAAATTCTCACCTCTCCAACGGCCAGTTTTTTCCCCAACTTGAAGATATGGCATTCTCCCAAAAGATCACGGTCTGCTTCAGGTTTCCGGACAAAATGGATGTTGAGGTTGGTGGTCACAGCAAGCAGTACCGGTCCAATTTCGGCCAAAAGGGCAAGATACATGGCATTGTCCGCGAGGCTCATCATGGTCGGTCCGGATACGGTTCCACCCGGTCGTAAATGGGATGAATTGATAGGAATCCTGACACGACAACGTCTGGGCGAAATGGTTTCCAGGATGGCATTGCTCTGAGGAAATTCCCTGCGGATCAGATCATTCAGTTCCTCAACAGTCATTTGGCTCATGATGGTCCTATGCTTGTTTCAAATTGGCTTGCCGAAAAGGCTCTCAGCAGGAAATCATAATGGCATGTTTCCATCACGAAAAGACGGAATTGCAACAAAGATTTTTTGATGAATCCTTCAACCTCGCTTAATCCTCAGCAGCGTGAAGCCGTTGAAACGACTCGGGGGCCGATGTTGATTCTGGCTGGCGCCGGAAGTGGGAAGACTCGGGTGATTGTCCACCGCATCGCCCATTTGATTCGTGAACAGGTTCCTCCATCACGCATCATTGCGGTCACCTTCACCAATAAGGCTGCCAATGAAATGAAAGAACGCCTTTCCCAGATGCTTGGAGAATCCGGTAAGGGGGTACATTTAAGTACGTTTCATTCACTTGGAGTGAGGATTCTCAGGGAGACCATTGATCTGCTGGGATACCATAAAAATTTCGTCATTTACGACTCCCAGGACCAACTGGCCTTGATCCGGAACCTGATGGATGAAGAAGGCATTTCGGAGTCTCCCTTGATCGATCCGAAATCCGCCCAGCAAATGATTCATCATGCAAAAACCCGAGGAACTTCTCCGGAAGAGTTGCTGGTTCCCAATGCCCTGCCGAGAACACGCCTTGCGGGTCAATTATACCGCCAATATCAGGAAACCCTGAAAGGATGCAATGCCCTGGATTTTGAAGACATCCTGAATTTTTGTCTTAAGCTTTTTGAATCCCATGCAGACAAGATGCAGGAGATACGGGATCGTTTTCGCTACGTCATGGTCGATGAATATCAGGATACGAATTCGGTCCAGTATCGTTTGCTCAAGCATCTGGTCCGAGATCACAGGAATCTCTGTGTTGTTGGAGATGATGACCAATCAATCTACGGCTGGAGAGGAGCAGAGCCTGGGAATTTATTTCAGTTTGAGAAGGATTTTCCAGATGTGAAAGTGGTCCGTCTGGAACAGAATTACCGATCCACCGAGGTGATTCTGAAGGCAGCGAACGCCCTGATCGAGAACAATTCGCAGCGAATGCCCAAAACCCTCTGGTCGGAAAAGCCTGGTGGAGAACTGTTGGGATGGATCGAAGCGGAAGATGAGGTTCTTGAAACGGAGACTGTGGTCCGGCGCATCAGGCTGGACATCATGCGGCATAACAGAAAACTTGAGGAATACTGCATCCTTTACCGTTCCAATTTCCAGTCCAGGGTTCTTGAAGAATCCCTCAGAGAAGCCAAACTTCCCTACCGTGTTGTAGGTGGGAAAAGTTTTTTTGAACGAAAGGAAATCCGGGACGCCCTGGCCTACCTGAAATTAATCCAAAATCCAAATGATCTGGTGAGCCTCCAGCGTGTGATTAACACTCCCCGCAGAGGAATCGGGAAAACATCATTGATGCAATTAAATGCCTGTGTTGCGGAAACGTCTTTACCTGTTCTGAAGATCATGTCCCAGGCACGAAAATATTCTTCGATTCCTGCTGAGGCTGCATCTTCGATGGAGGTTTTCTCTGCTTTGCTGGGAGATTTTCAAGGCCGTTTTGAGAAGGGAAATCTGGGAGAAGTGTTTCGGGAATTGCTGGATGAATTGGGGTATCTCAGGTTTTTGGAACAACAGTCTGGTGATGTCAAATCCCGTGAGAAGCGGATTCAGGTGGTCCAGGAACTCTTGCGAGGAGCACAAAGATATGCTGAAGATCATCCTGAAAACCAACTGGGAGATTATCTGGAAAGGATGATGCTTTTCTCAGAAAATGATGATCAGGATGGATCGACTTCACAGGCGCTGACACTGATGACGCTTCATTCAGCCAAAGGTTTGGAATTTCCTTACGTCTACATGGTCGGAATGTCTGAAGGACTTTTTCCCAATCCAAGGGCTCTGAACGATGATGCGGAAGAGGAGGAACGCAGGTTGTGTTATGTCGGAATTACCCGTGCTCAACGGGAATTGGTTTTTTCCATGGCCAAAACCCGCAAACGTTACCAGGAAACTCTGCTTCAGGAGCCATCAAGATTTTTGATGGAATTGGATCCTAAACTCTTTTCCACACCGGTTATCGGAGAGGCTTCTCTGGAACAGAAAGGAAAAATGAAAAAACGATCCCGCTCCGATTTTTTCCAGAATCTCAAACAGTTCAACAGCCAGTCATGATGCATACTCAATTAATGAAATACGGAATTCTTTGGATAATCCTTTTTTTTGTTTTTACCTTCAACGGTTTTCTTGGAGCCCAAGAACTGAAAATTCTGGCCTTGGGGGATTCCTTGACCGAAGGCTACGGCGTGGAAAAAGAAGAGGCTTATCCTCACCTTTTGGAAGAGGCTCTTCGGGAAAAAGGATTTTCTGGGATCCAAGTGATCAATGCCGGCATCAGTGGTTCTACCAGTGCAAGCGCGGTCTCCCGGCTGAAATGGTATATGCGGGCGAAACCCAAAATTTTGATTCTTGCTCTTGGTGCAAACGACGGGTTAAGAGGATTGAGTGTAGAAAACATGAAGAAAAACCTGGGGGGTGCGATTGAATTGGCGCAAAGCAAGAACATCCGGATCCTGCTTGCCGGAATGCAGATGCCATTGAATTATGGCAAAAACTACACGGATTCATTCAAAAAAGCCTATTTTGAATTGTCAGAACAATACGATACGGGAATCATTCCCTTTCTGCTAAAGGATGTTGGTGCGGTTCCGGAACACAACCTTGATGATGGAATCCATCCCAATCCTGAAGGACACCGCATCCTGACCAGAAACGTGCTCGAACACCTTCTCCCGATGCTGGAGTCAGATTTGTAGCATGAAGACAGATGAGGGCCGAAGGAATGCGGCAGTGGTTCTTTCGCTTGTTTTCATTCTCTTTTCAATTTACGGGCTCACAACTCCAAAAACTGTCACTCTTGAGGATGACGGCCTGTTTATCATGGCCAGTCTCGACGGCGGCGTCGCGCATCCCCCGGGCTACCCGCTCTTCACTTTTTTAGGACACCTTTTTTCTTTTCTTCCCCTGGAATCCCCGGCATTCAGGATTCACCTGCTGAGTGGATTGCTTGGTGCCTTGGCCTGCGGGGTACTCTACCTGGTGATGGTCGAAGCAGGAGTATCCCGCTGGTTTTCTTTCATCGCAGCTCTTTCTTACGGTGTTTCTGAACATTTCTGGTCCCAGTCCATAATCGCCGAAGTATATGGTTTGAATGCTTTGCTTTGCTTTGCCGTTCTCTATTTCTGTCTGAGATTTAAAAACAAGGAAAATGGATCTTTTTTTGATTTAGCTTTTGCTGCGCTCTTCTTTGGATTGGGTCTGGCCAATCATTGGCCGTTGGTGGTTTTGGCTTTCCCAGGATTTTTGATGCTTCTGTTGCCGTACCTTATGCCTGGATGGTATGGCGGAGCCAGCAACCTGAATTGACTGCGTTTTACGGACCGATCAGTAGCTTCAAGGAGTTTTGGTTCTATTTCAGCCGAAAGGGTTACGCCGGGGTTGATGTTAGCCCGAGTGCGGGTATGAGCGATCGCCTTGAATTCATCCAGCATTTTTTCGGAGAGTCTTTGATACAGGTCAGCCCGGTTGGTGCTTTGCTGGCAGCTTTTGGACTTTATTGGCTTTTGAAAGAAAAAAAATATGGTTTATTGGCAGCATCAGTATGGATTTTTCTGGCTCATAGCGTTGTTCTGATTTTCTTGCTTGGGTTCGATTTCGAGTTCCTCAACCTTGCGGTTTTTCGTCCCTATCCTCTGGTATCCTATGGGATGATTGCCTTCTGGATGGGCTGCGGATTTTGCTTGGTCTGGGGGAACATCCGTAAACAGGTTTCTGAGATAAGCCCCGTCTTTGGACGAATTCCGGTTTTGGCAATGCTGATCCCAATCTTTGTTTTTGGGAAAAATTTAGAAGCCAACAACCGAAGCAGGGACCAGTTCGCGGAAACGAATGCCCGTATGGTTTTTGAGGAGTTGGAACCTGATGCAGTGCTGTTCGTTTATGGTGATTCGGAAACAGGACCACTGGGTTATTTCCATTTTGCTGAAGGTCTCCGAAAGGACATCCCGCTGCTCAGCATGCAGGGACTGGTTTATCCGAACCGCCTCTTTTCACCCTTGATCAGTGAAGGAAAGAAAAAACAATACGTCGAAACCTTCATTCGAAATACACCAAAGCCCGTTTATTTCATGACCAGTGAAAATGATTTTCCGAACCCTTTTGGCACCACCCACTTCGGTTTTTTCAAAAAAGTCAACCGAGAGGGAAATGCCTCAGCCATCCAGCTACGCTTTGATAAAAGGGTGGAAC
>LNZD02000101.1:73136-76329 GCA_001469005.2 SAR324 cluster bacterium lautmerah10 | reverse complement strand
AATTATTTGTGGCCCTCAACATTTTCCGGCAAATATCTAAATCAATCATTTTATTACATCTCTATTAGCAGCATTGTTTTTTAAATTTTGCTTATATGTAAACTCATTCACATTTGATAAATTTTAAAAATTTTTTTTCAAAAAGAAATAAATTAAATCTAAATGAAATCAAGCGGTGAAAAAAAGATAGCTATGTTTTTTGAGCAAATAAAAAAAGATATTTTTCCTGAATGGGATAAGAAAGATGAATGGCGTGTGAAAAATATTAAACATGATTCAAAACATATAAACTCTGATTATTTGGGTAAATGTGATTCTACCGGAAAAATAATTTATCTCAACTTGGATCCAGAGGACTGGAAAATCGAAATGTTAATGGTTCATGAGATTTGCCATGCTCAAAAGGGTTGCAAATCTCACGGAGATCAATGGAAGAAAAAAATGCAAGAAGCTGCCTACAGATGCGAATCTGCCGGGAACTATCGTCTTGCGGACCAGATACGTCACGAAATTGAAAATTACTCATCTTAGTTGTTTTGGATAGGTTTTATGAAGGAAACAATTACACCCAAAAATTTTTGAAACAAATATATAAAATAACAAAATTTCTTTTAAGCATGTAAGAATCATATGGAATTTATCATTTACGGACTGCTTGCATATGGAGTGTGGGTCATCATTAATCTAATTACCCCAAAATTAGGACTCCCCTGTCTTTGAGGGACAGCTCTTACCATAAGGTTCTTATGGAAAAAGATCTCAAAAAACTAATCGTATTTTAATGATCTGATTTTTTTGGTTTTTTCTTAAATTCATGCCAATGAAATTTTAATGTCTAAAAAAAGATTGATCATAATTGGTTCGGGCATGACCGGGATCACCTTAGCTAGTAATCTTGATCCAGAAAAGTTTGAGATCCAGATTTTGGATAAAGGCAGGGGGGTCGGTGGTCGTATGGCCTCAAAGACAATTTTTGTGGATAACAAAGAATTCAGATATGACTATGGTGCCCAATTCTTTACTGTAAGGTCCAAGGAATTTGGAGATCAAGTTTCAGAATGGGAAATGAAGAAACTTGTTAAGGTTTGGTGCAATGGATTTGAAAATAATGATGGTCACAATAGATACATGAGCACAAATGGGATGCGAGATTTATTGGGGAATATATCTTCAGGCCTGAAGATCCAGCAAAACCAAAAAGTTGCCAAGATCGAATATTTTGATGATTACTGGAGGTTAGGTGCCAGTAGGGCTAATTTTGAAAGTGAACTGTTGGTTATTACAACGCCACTTCCCCAGTGTGTTGAGTTACTTAAAACGATTCCTACTTTTGACCATCATGATTCTTTAGATGAAATCAAGAAGATTGAATATAAGAAGTGTATCGCACTCATTATGACGATGGGTTCCGAATCGAATTTCGATCCTCCTGGGGCCTATCAAATGATGGATCAGGACTGGGACTTTGTAAGTGACAACAAAATAAAGGGGATCTCACCCAATACATGTGTCACGGCACATGCGTCCAATGCTTTGAGCGAGCGTTTATGGAATGATGATGAAGCAAAGATTAAAGATCAACTCGTGGATAAAATTAAAAATCGATTTAATATAAAACCTGAACATTCTTTTTTGCATAAATGGTTGTATGCTCAGTCGAAGAAAAATTTGGAGGGTTATTTTAAGAAAATGAATTCTTACAACAACAGCCTTTTTATCGCAGGCGAGGTATTTGGAGGATCAAAAATAGAGGGGGCCTATTTATCAGGCTATCATCTGGCCAAGTATATGAACAATCAATATTAAATCGAATGATTTAAATATTGGTAATTGTTCTATACAGCATCAAGAATAAAAAATGTTTTGTTAGTGAATATCAGAAATTCTAATTTTCCCTGGAAATTTTGTGTAGAGTTTAAAAGTCCTAATGAGACCGATCTTTTTAACGATTTCCCTTAAGAGGTAAAACAAGTCTTTCTTATTACGTGTTGCAAGAGTTATAAATTCTTTATCTCCACTCAGTTTGTAAGTTTTGGGGCCGATGCTAATGTCAAGATCGACCCTCTCAAGAACAATCCTGTCGAAGATATTTTCAGCCATTATCCTTCGTTCGGATTTTCACGGATCCATTAAGATTCCACTTGGCGTGAGTTGCCTCACTCCCTGTAGAACTGGGGACCATGATTTCCATGTTATCAAACTCATAGGTTATTTCAGCGTTCCTACCCGTTAATTTATCGTAGAGGCCTATCGCTAAATCGGGCCAGCTTTGTGTATCAGCCATTAGTTAATCCTGTATAAGAGTTGAGAATTACAAGACCTACGTCCCTTTAAGTCGTATGGATCTAACCGTCCTTCATTAGAGGTCATTTTTTTCAATAATTATTTATTACAATTTAAAAAAGTTGATGCTTAAACAATTAACGTCTGTCTCACCCTCTTTTAATGAGAATCTTTTAAACCTCTTAACATCCTAAGAATCCTGAAAGTGACAAATTTGAAGGATTTCTTAAGGATTTATAACGGATTTAGGGCCTTAAAGAAAGAGGGCGCTAATGGCTTGCTCTGCCATGGGCGTAGAGCCATTCTGGCACGATGAAACCTGCTCCTGATCTTTCCCCTTTCAACGGTACGGTCACCCGTCTGAAAGAATCTCCACTGATCTCAGCAGAACGGTTTCCTCCGGAATCGATTCCTGGACTGCCTGCCGACGCTTTGGCGAACATCAACGGCCCGTCGGTGTTGAGGATGCCAGACTGGGCTCCAGGGAAGCAGGCCGCGTTGCATCTGTATTTCGGACATCATAAAGGGGATTCCATCCGACTGGCCTTTGCTGATCGTTTGGAAGGTCCATGGAAGATGTGGACGGATCCGATTCTGCCTTTGGCCGAAAGTCTTTTCTTATCGGCCGATCCTTCTCCGGACCCTTCAATGCCTGAACCAGACTGGGTGGACGCGCTTGACGGCGACTACCTCTATGCCCATGTTGCCTCACCGGATGTTCATATCGACGAGGCAAACCAGCGACTGGTGATGTATTACCACGGTCTATTGCCCGGTGGGGATCAGCAGACCCGACTCGCGACCAGTACCGATGGCATCAACTTCAAGCCAAGAGAACCCCTGCTGGGACCACCGTATTTCCGGGCAACGAGATTGGATGGAATGATCTACCTTTCGATGTGGGAAGGGC
>LNZD02000101.1:11201-73123 GCA_001469005.2 SAR324 cluster bacterium lautmerah10 | reverse complement strand
GTGTCCGAAATGCTGCGTCCTGCACCGGGTTGGGAAGGTGGCGATCTTCCGGTCGCTGCATCGGTTATGGGAACAGTGATGGAAAGGGTGAACGAACTTCGGGATCCTGCCCTCTTCCTGGATCAGGGACAGGTCTGGATTGCTTATTGCGGCGGAGGTGAAAGCGGAATAGGGATAGCCCGCGTCAAAGGACTATAGAAATCCTGTGCTTTTTTGGATTTGAGTCGCATCGCCAGTGACTAGAAGAAATGAATGTGATGATTCAATTTCAAATCCATGATCATTGTTTTCGGTCACTTGCTCTTGAACACTTCTTCCAGGTGAAGTCCTACCACAACCATTCCTAAAAGCGACCGGATCTCATGGGTGTTGTTTTTGAGAATTGCTGAAGCCAGATCCAGGGCACAATCCTGGACGATTTTGAAAGCCCGGTGATCATGGGAAATGAGTTGAATCACATGAGGAATTTTAGCCTCAATTTTCTCCATGGCTTCCTCATAAGCCGGAACGAAGTTAACATCTTCCGTGATCTTTTTGGCCAGTACGTTTTTATAGTACATTTGTGACTGTTCTAGTCGGCTGTCTCTCATAGTGCATCCATGCTAAGGTTCATCATTATAGATACCTTCAGCATTTTCCGTTCCATCGACGGCTCAAATCTGTTTTAGGGGATATTCTGAAGCTTTGATCCATCGTGACCAGGGGGGCGGAGATCTTTATTTTTTAGGGTTTCTATGTTTAATTTCTTCGCTCATGGAGGATGACCAGAAATCCTCCTGCAAGGATGAACAAAACCCCGGGGAATAATTTAGAGAAAGGGGCTTCTCCAAAAAACATCCATCCCATCAAAAACGAAATCGGGATCGAGAAGTATTGAAACGGGGAGAGATTGCTCGGTTCGGTCTTCCTGTAGGCAGATACCCACAAATAGACTCCGGTTCCACCGAAGACTCCCATTGCAAACAGCCACAACCAATCCTGGTTTTGGACGATCTCGGTATAAGTTCCTGTCATGAAAAGGCTGAGGAAGGAGCCGATCAGGGCTCCGACCAGGGTGTACATGTTCATTAAAGGAGTGGGGGTGGAATCATCAAACAAAGAGGCAGTAACACTGGTGCTCGAGTAACAGAAGGCTGAGCAAAGAGGCAGTAAAGAATACCAGTTAAAAATCCTGGGATCGGGATTGACGACAAGCAGGATTCCGATAAAGCCCAGAAATACGGCGATCCAGCGGATAAGACCGACTTTATGTTTAAGTACCGGTGCCGAAAGAAGGGTGACAAATAAAGGGCCAGAGAGGGAAATGGTTGTCGCGATTGCAAACTCAATATGTCTTAAGGAGAGGTAATAGCAAAATTGTGCTGCTGCAATGAGGAGTCCCCGGAATAAACCTAACTTCCATTGTCTGATAATAATTTTTCTTCCTTGCTTTACCCAAGATTCTGAAAATGCCAATAAGAGCAGGGAGGGAACTAAACCGAAAATATTTCTGAAAAAAGAAAGTTGCTGGGGTGGATAAACATCTCCCAGATATTTAATCACGGCTCCCATTAAATCAAAGAATATCACTGCCAGGAGCAATAAGCCGATCCCTGAATAAAGTTTAGATTTAGTCCTAAGGACTGGGATTTTCATCAAGTTTTTTAGGTGTGAAGGAAGGTAGATTGAAATTGAATTCAGATATTGATGTGGCTTGGTTTCGGGTCAAGTATTCTTGGGGGAAACGATAACATGTCTGAAATGGATCGATGGTAAAAAGCAAAAATGATTCGATGATTCTTGCTGGAAGGTTTCCGGAACCAATAAATGGAATGGGAATTTTCCGGAAATGAAAACATCCTTTGTTAACCCAGGAGTGAAATCGAAATGAAAAAACACGCATTGATAACCGGAGCGGGGACTGGAATTGGACGTGCACTATGTGAAAAATTGCTTAAAAAAAATCATGAAGTCATCGGAGTCGGAAGAAGACCTGCTCCCCTGGAAAAATTAAAACAGGATTTTGGCCAATCGGTGACCATTGTAGAGGCAGACGTTGGAACCGTTTCGGGTCGGAACAAAATTCATTCGGTGGTAAAAAAGCAGAAACTGGATCTATTGGTTCATAATGCTGCGGTTCTTGATCCGGTCGGTCCGATTTCAAAAATGAAACGAAGGGAATGGCAGAAACATTTTCAGATCAATTTCGAAGGTCCGGTTTTCCTGACCCAAAAACTGCTTCCCTGTTTGGGAACGGGTTCGAGGATCTTGAACATTTCTTCGGGAGCAGCGCATCGCTCCATCCAGGGCTGGGCAGCATATTGTATGTCAAAAGCAGCCTTGCATATGAGTTACGAATGCTGGAAGGAAGAACTGTCTGGACAGGGAATCCTGGTCGGCAGTGTGAAGCCTGGAGTGGTGGATACAGCGATGCAGGAGCAGATCCGTAATTTGGATGAAGAACGCTTCCCCATGCTGGAAAATTTCCGATCGCTTAAACGGAATAATGAACTGCTTGATCCCAATACCGTGTCCCGTTTTCTCGCTTGGCTGCTTCTTGATGCAAAACCGGAAATCTTTACGGAGAAGGACCAGGATATCCGTGATGAGGCTCTGAAACCTCTATGGGATGTTTCGAATGAAACAACTGAGTGATTTTAAATATCTGAATAGGTAATCAAAGACGTTCTGAAGCAAATTGGTTGCATCAGGATTCGCGGGCCAGGTTCTCCTGGGGAATGAGGCAGTGATAAATGAATCTGAGTGCCGGAACATCAACGGATAACCGTTCTGCCTCCCTCACAAGAAATCCGTGGATCGAATGAAGTTCGGAGGGACGGTTCGATTGGATATCACGAAACAGGGAACTGTTTGATTCAGGAGCCATGGCGTCAATCGTGGAAATCGCCCATTCGTAATCATCTTCGCCGATGTTGACCTTCTTAGCCTGTCCGACTATGAGGATCTCCCGGATGAGTTGAATCAGCATTTCCCGGGTTTCCGGAATGCTGCGAAAAACCCCATTCGGTGTTCGGGTAATCGTCCCAACCCCGCTGGTGGAAACAAAAATCAGCATCTTCCGCCAAAGCTCTTTTTGGATGTCCACAAAAGCTTCTGCATCAATTCCCGGAGTTGAATCCAGTTCCTTTTCAAGATTTCGGCATCGATCACTGAGTGAATCCGGTGCATTTTGAAATTGAGGATCCTGGAAGTATTCTCCAAAACCGATGTATGTGGCTCCGGTAAAATGGTTGATGACTCCGGGAGCTTCGATCTTGCTGAATATTTTGGTCAATCCTCCAAGGACCCTTTCGGGCCCGAGGGTATCGGCGAGGATGTCCGAAGCATCTGCGCCATTCTGAAGGGGAAGAATCAGAGTTGAAGGAGTGCAGTAATTTTTAATTTCTTCAGTGATTTCAGGAAGCTGCCAGGATTTAACCGCAACAATCACCAAATCCGGATCAAAATTTGGATCACAGCGCTCTCCGGATTTTGGTGTTTCGATTCGGAAATCACCCTTTGCGGATTTGATGGACAGTCCTTGCTGCTGAATCGCTTCCAGGTGCGCTCCCCGGGCGATGAAGAAGACCTCGTGGCCGGCTCGGGCCAGGCACCCGCCATAATATCCACCGACTCCTCCTGAGCCATGGATGACACATTTCATCCTGAGAAATTCCGCTTAAGGTTAATCCGTTTAGGTTTCGAAATATAGGGTGATGGAACCTTGATTGAAATCGGGTTCAATTGCCATTTAAATCATTCAACTCTGAAGGAGGTTTCGATCCTGCCAATCAGTTCTGGACTGGTTTGAGTTTTAGGCAGAAGTCGGAGCACCGGAACCCTTGCGACTCCGGTGCTGGAATCGGTCAACCCGAGGGATATCGAGGCTTCAGTAAATCCTGATGATATTTCGCAGATTGATGGAGATGTTGCTGGCCAGCTTCATGAAAGTCTCGCTGGCGGCAACGGCATCATAGGATGCTTCAATTTCTGCCATCGATGGATAGGTCACACCAAGCAGCATGTCCCCGGCGTTGCTTCCGGTAAGAATCCTACCGAAGCGGAGGGTGGACGCACCGTTATCCGCAAAGAGGTTCGAGATTTTGGAAAATTCTGAAACGATTTCAGCTGGAGTGTATCCCGTCGGAGTCGCCCGGGTTAAGACGAGGTATTTTGGATTACTGTCCATCTTTTGAGGGAATTCCACCGGCACGAGCTTCGCAATGTTTCTCAGTAAAATTTTAACTCCCGATTGTTTGATCAGATCATTGTAGGGGGCTGAATTCGCATAGACCTCCTGGGCTTTTTCAAATCCTGAAAGACTCTCATAGCTTTGGACGAAAATCAGAGAACCCGGGTTACTTCCTGTCATCAGAATACCAAATCGGGTATGAATGGTTCCTGCCTGGGATTTCAGGTCATCTGCAAAACCGGACATTTTTTCGACCGCCATTGCTCTTTTTTCAACAGGACACTCGGCAGCGGTGACTACAACATAATTCATATCGGGCATATTCAATCTCCGTATATTTATTTTCTGTGCCGTTGTGCGAGACCATAACCCACTCCGGGATTATTACAAGCTTCTTGATGTCCAGAGATGATCCGCAAAGGATTTATTCCACGGAAGTTTTAAACGGCCTGTTCTTCCTGAAACAGGATTTTTTCCATCAGCAGAAGAGCAACGAGACTCATCAACAGTAATATGACAGCAAGGGCGGAGGCATAGGAAAAGCGGTAGGCTGAGATGGCACCGTAGATTTCAAGCGGCAGGGTCCTCACTGTTTCATCGGCAATCATCATGGTGGAATTCAGTTCACCCAGCGAAAGGGCGAAACTGAAAAAGAAAGCGATTAAAAAGGTGGACCGAAGCCAGGGAAAAACGATCTGTATCTGATGTTCCCATGCTCCGTGCCCCAACACTCTCGATTCATCACGCCAGCGTCTTGGAACGGTTTCCATCGTCGGCAGGATCATGCGCACCCAATAGGGACAGAGTAGGATGCCGTGAACCGCCATCAGGATCCACTCCAGGGAAATCCCAAACAGTGCAGAATTCTGGTAGAAGTGGAACCAGGAGATGCCGAAAACCACCGAGGAAAGTGCCATCGGCAGTAGAATGACCAACTCCCCGAAGTTCCTGCCGGTGCTTTCCAACCTCAGGATCAGACTGGAAAATCCGATTCCCAGCAGGCATGAAATCAAGGCTCCTCCCACACCGATTCTGAACGAATTCCATAATGCGAAAAGAAAGGGTCCCCCCTCGGTTGGACGGAACAAACGCAGATAGCCTTCTACACTCCACTGCCATATTCCTTCCTGGAATTCCCTAAGGGAGTCGATGATGACGGATACCAGGGGGCCGAGGGTGAAGATCATCAGCAGCATCAGAAAGATGGCACTGATCCAGGCGGGAACTTTGGCCTGTGACATTTCAACCAGCAAAGACCGCTGGTAGATTTTTTTGGGCCGTCCAAGGGCAGACCGGGTGCGGATCAACAACGCCAGAATGCTGATGCTGATCAATGCCTGGAGCAGTGCCAGAACCGCTGCACCTTCCAGATCGAGTTCGATTCGTGCCAGCTGATAGATCTGTACTTCGATGGTGGTGTGATGGATTCCCCCGCCTAACACCAGGATGATGGGGAAACTGTTGAGGCAAAGCAAAAAAATGAGAATGAAAGCGGACACCAGCGATGGTCTCAGCATCGGCAGGGTAAGGCCGAAAAAACGATTCAAACCTCCCGCACCGAGGCTTCTGGCGGCTCGCTCGAAATCCTCGGAAAGCCTTGACCACTGGTCCCCGATCAGTTTTGCCGCAATTGGAAAATTGTAATAGACATGGGCGATCAGGATTCCGTTCAGGGAATAGAGGAATTGCAGGGGAGGTTCTTTTTCTCCTAAAAACATCATCAACCCCCGGTTGATCCATCCGTTGTTTCCAAAAAAAAGGATCATTGCCAGCACCACAACAATCGAGGGCAGCACGAAAGGCAGAAAGGTCAAGAGACGGAACCAGCGCTTTCCGGGAAAATGATAATGGACCTGAATCCATGCGACCCCAAAGCCCAGTAGCACTGAGAGGAAGGCACTCAAAAAAGCCTGAAAGAAGGAGAACCCCAATACTCCCAAATTCCAGGAATCCCCCAGGAAATCAAAGAGGATTTTGAGTTCGAGGAAGCTTGCTCCGGGGTCCAGCGGATGGGACCCGAATAGAAACCTGGTCAGCGGCCAATAGAAGAATGCCGTCAGGAAAAGCAGGGCTGCTGCCTGGAAGATCCAGGCCGGATCCGAAAAAAAGGTTCCCGGGAAGAATCGCCTCCTGCTTCGTTCCAGGTTCAGCGGCTCATGCTCCGGGACCAGTCTTTCAGCCATTTTGAATTTTGATCACGGACCCTTGAGGGGGCCAGTTCCGCAACCGTTTTGGGTTGGGGAGCGACGCGGAAGGAGTCCGGCAGGGGCTGGTATTGGATGACCGGGAACATCCAGTTCGTCAGCGGGATCGCATCCTGGAAACCCTCAGAAAGCATGAAATCAATAAATTCCCTTGCGCGTTCCGGGTTTTTGCTTCCCTTTAAAATGCCTGCGAATTCGACCTGCCGGTAATGTCCATTTGGAAATTCAGCGGCTCGGTACCGCTCGGTTTTTTCATATTCCAGGTGATATGCCGGACTGGTGACGTAACTCAGAACCATCGGGACCTCACCCTTGGTGAACATTCCATAGGCCGCAGACCAGCCGTCGGTGATGGTCAGCAGATTCGGTTTGAGACGTTTCCAGTAGTCGAGGTAGTTTTCTTCACCATAAACCGAAATCGTCCAGTGAAGCATCGACAGGCCTGGAGAAGAGGTTTTGGGATTTTCGATGACGATCCTGTTGCGGAAACGGGGTGCTGTTAAATCTTCCAGGCTTTGTGGCGGCTCCTGGATCCGTTCACTGTCGTACACAAACGCGATGTAGCCGTAATCAAAGGGGGTGACTCGGTGTTCCGGATCGATTTGGAGCATCTTAGGAACTCGGTCCATTTTCGGGGAGCGATAGGGTTCCCAGATCCCGTATTGAAACGACTTGTCCAGTTCGCTGTTGTTGATCCCCAATACCAGATCCGCGCGCGGATTGTTTTTTTCCAGAATCGCACGGTTGAGCATGCTCCCCGAATCTCCTGGGGCAACCACCTTGAGCTTGCATTTACATTCCTCCTCGAAACGCTTGAACACCACCGGTCCGGGGCCCCACTCGCTGTTGAAGGAATCATAGGTGTAGAGGGTCAGATCCGCCTGTCCCCAAAGCAATGCGGGTGACATCAGAACCATGCCAATGAACCAATTACATAATCTCCGAATCAGGTTGATGCGTCAGGCCAACAGAAAGTCTGCTGTGCCGGATGCGGGTTTTGATTCGAAGGGGGAAAAACTTGGACTCGACTGCTGCGTCTTCTGACGCCTGGAAGGAAGATCGTTTTCCTTCGCCGGTATGATCCGGATCAGGTTCCAAGGGTCTTTTCTCAGGAATTCCATAATGGAAATTCCACCCCTAACGAACAGTCTTCAGCTTAAATTATGTCTGTGAAGTGTCAAATGAATAGAACAGAAAAATCAGTCTAGGCCTGAAGAGAATCGATCAGGGGCAATAATTCGTTCGGATTCTCAATCAGGTTTTCCGCTCCGTTTTCGAGGAGTTCCTCTTGACTCCGGAAGCCCCAGGTCACTCCTATGGCATGGCAACCCGCAGCGCGTGCCGTCTTCATGTCGACTCCGGAATCACCAAGATAAAGCATGTTTTGAGGAGGAATGCCCAATTCCTGGGAGATTTCCAAAATCCCGGCCGGGTCTGGTTTTTTCGGAACCCCCTCACGCTGTCCGAAAACACATTGGAAATTCCAATTGGCCAGGAAGTGACCGGCAGTGGTCAGCGTGAATTCATGTGGTTTGTTGCTGAGGATGGTGAGCTTCATCCCTCTCTTGATTAAATGATCCAACATTTCTGCGATGCCCGGGTAAAGCTTTGTCGCAACCCCCCAGTTGTCCCGGTAATCCTGTTCAAATGCATGATGCAGTTTACGGATGTTTGATTCGTTGCGTTGATCTTCCGGAAGTGCCCTCTGGGCCAGCATCCGTGCCCCGCCTCCAATGAAATGGAGATAGGAGCCCACAGGGTGCGAAGGAAATTGGTGGGACTCAAGAACCCGGTTCATGGATGCTGCCAAGTCATCCAATGTGTTCAGCAGCGTTCCGTCCAGGTCGAATACGACCGCTTCGAAATTGCTCTTGGTTTCAGTGTTCAAAGGGTTTTTTTTAAAAGTTGGGCGGATTATCGGATTCACTCAGCTATAACCATCCTTTCATTCTGGAAGCTTTGCAAAGATTTCAAAAGGTGCAACACGCCTTGTTTGGATGTTTTCCAGGAAATTGGTCAATTTTTCAAAGAAATTTTCACCCATCACCAGATGAAGCCCCAAGGGAGGCGGACTTTTCGAAACAGACATCTTCTGTTTCCATTTCCGAAAAAACTCCAACGCGAACTCTTTGCGGCTTGAAGTAGTCTGAATTTCAAAACCAGCATCAGCAAGTGCTTGGAGGTATTCCTCTGCTTTTCCAATGGAACAGGAGTCTGAGTTTTCCGCCCATGGAACCGGATAGTTCAGTGGTGTTTCTGAGGTTTTCATCACATCATAGATCCCGAATGAACCTCCTTTTTTCAGCACTCTTGCAGTTTCCCTGCAAAGTTTCGCTTTATCAGGAATGTTCATCCCGACGTGCATCATGTAAGCGGCATCGAAACTTGAATCCTCCAATGGCAGTTCCAGAGCACTTCCTTGTTTCAGAGAAATCAGATCATCCATCTTGAGCCAGGAAGTCAGGGTCTTTCCTGTTTCAATAAATTCTTGGGTCAGGTCGATTCCACTTAAAATGCTTCCATATTCAATGGCGCAAAATCTTGCTGCTCCTCCGAGTCCGCAACCGATGTCCAACACGCTCATTTCCCTGGTTAAACCCATTTGCCCGAGGAAATGCCTGGTTGCCTCCCTGCCGCCCAGGTGGAATTCATCCAAGGGGGCAAGGTCTTCATGCTGGATCGAATCAACGGATTTGCCTGCTTTTTTGATTCCATTCAGGATGGTCTCAAGCAGGCTACCCCTTGTGTAATGGTCTGCAACGGATTGCTCGGTATTCGTCACCATACTTTATGATTTCAAAAAAACGGGTAGTGGGTATCCAGGTTTGATTCAAAACCAGTTGAATTCAGATTCGATTATAGCCAGACTCCTTTTTTTATCCACCACCAATAGTAACAAAAGGTTCAATGAAAAAAGCAGTTATCCTAGGGGTGGGGCCTGAAGCAGGGTTGGGCGCACAACTCGCTTTACGTTTCGCTCGGGAAGGGATGCATGTTTTGGCCGCAAGCCGGACCCCATCTGCCCTGGAAAAGCTGGTTTCCAAAATCAGGGAATCCGGAGGAGAAGCAACCGCAGTCCCAACCGATGCGACGAATGAAGAACAGGTTGTTTCCCTTTTCGAAAATGCAGGAGCGGATTTGGAGATTGCAGTCTACAACGCGGGAAACAACCATCCTGGCAGGATTGTTGAGATGGATACGGAATATTTCGAAAACAGCTGGAGGGTCTGCTGTTTGGGGGGATTCCTCTTTGGCCGCGAGGCAGTAAAACGAATGCTTCCAAAGAAAAATGGGACTTTGATTTTTACTGGTGCCAGTGCTTCTCTTCGGGGTCGTGCCAATTTCGGCGCATTCAACTCAGCAAAGTCCGGACTCCGGACTCTGGCCCAGGCGATGTCCAAGGAATACGGACCCGAGGGAATTCACGTGGCCCATGTCATTATCGACGGGGCCATCAATGGTGAAAAAGGAATGATCAACCTGGAAGGGATTGTTGATTCCTATGTATATCTCCATCGGCAACATCCTCAGGCCTGGACCTTCGAGCTGGACTTGAGGACCTCCGTGGAAAAATGGTGAATGAAAACGGTCCTTCATTTAAATTTGATTTTTCCATCTGATTCATCGAAAAACCAATTTTTATGACTCTATTTGTTTTTTGAACCCATTCGAAAATTCACAACATGACAGGAATAACCGAACAGTTGGCGGATTTCGCTGCAGGATTGAACCCCGCAAAGCTTCCTGAAGAAGTTTCTGCCCGGGCTGCTTTACTCATTTTCGACCTGACCGGGATCATGGTCCGGGCTCGTCATGATGCTGAGTCGACTCCAAGCCTGATCCGAGCCGTGGAGCGGTTGGGAATGCATCATGGAGAATGCAGGGTGCTTGGCGATAACAGAGGGTATTCCCCCACAGCAGCTGCCTTGATCAACGGAACCCTTGCCCACTCATTGGATTTTGACGACACCCATGCCGCGGCTTCACTGCATTCTTCGGCACCGATTCTGCCTGCGGCCCTTGCGGCTGCAGAAATGACAAAAGCCTCCGGAAGGGATCTTATCGCCGCCTGTGTCGCGGGTTACGAAATCCAGGTCCGATTGTCCTATGCCCTCAATCCCTCAGATCATTATGACCGGGGATTTCATCCCACGGCGACCTGTGGAGTTTTCGGAGCGGCGGCCGCAGCAGGAAAACTTCTCGGGTTGGATGCAGCAGGGATTGTCAGTGCCTTCGGCATTGCGCTTTCCCAGGCGGCGGGTTCGATGCAGTTTCTTGCGGATGGTGCCTGGACCAAACGGTCCCATGTGGGACAGGCTGCAGCCAATGGGCTGATCTGCGCAACCCTTGCTGCAGAAGGTTTTCGCGGGCCGAAAGAAGCATTTGAAGGGAATTGGGGTTTTCTCAAGGGATATTCACCCCAGCCGGAACCGGAACGGGCCGTGGAAAACCTCGGAGAAAAATGGGAGACGATGGAACTGGCAGTAAAACCTTATCCTTCCTGCCGCTATTCCCATGCTCCTTTGGATGGCTTGATTGCTCTCAGACAAGCGCATCAGATCACTCCTGAAGAGATTCAATCGGTAGAAGTCGGGGTTTCTTCAACAGGACACAAACTGATAGGTGCCCCGGAAGAATTGAAAACAAACCCGGTCAGCGTTGTGGATGGTCAGTTCTCCATGCCCTTTTGTGCAGCAGTGGTGTTGAGCGAGGGCAATCTGGTCTGGGATGATTATCCTACACATCTGAAGAATTCCAGTACCCTCGATCTTTGCAGGAAGGTTCGTACCCTTGTTGATGAAAGGGCTGAGAGTGTTTTTCCCAGGGAAATGTCGGGTTCCGTGAACCTGAAAACGAGTAGGGGTGATTTCCAAACCTTCATTGAAGTTCCAAAGGGAGAGCCTGGAAATTTCATGAGTGAGGAAGAATTTCGCAATAAGTTTGATGGACTTTGTCAGCCCTATCTGAATGAAAACAGGAGGGAGGAATTCTCCGACTCACTGCTTGGACTGGAGAAGGCCGAAGAAGTGGCTTCGGGTTTTTCAATGAGCACAATGGAAGGAAATTAAAATGGTAGCAACAGCGAAAGAAGTAGGAAAAAACCGTTATCGGGAATCTTATGGGCGTTACCTGGAGGATTTCAACATCGGCGATATTTACGAGCACCGGCCTGGAAGAACTCTGACCGAAAGCGACAATACCTGGTTCACTCTACTCACCATGAATCAGCATCCGCTTCATTTTGACACGGAATATGCTTCCAAAAGCGAATTCGGCAAACCTTTGGTCAATTCCTGCCTGACGCTTTCGATTGTGGCGGGAATGAGTGTTTCCGACATCAGTCAGAAAACGATTGCCAACCTGGGATGGGACAAGATCAAGCTGACTGCCCCGGTTTATGTTGGAGATACCCTGTATGCGGAATCGGTGGTGCTTTCAAAGCGTGAATCCAAATCACGCCCGACCCAGGGAATTGTTTCTGTTCGAACCACGGGCTTTAACCAGGATGGAAAGGAAGTGATCAGTTATGAACGGACGATGCTCATTCCCAAAAAAGGCCATGCAGTGGATGATGTTGCGGATTATTGAATCGGAATTGGAACCATTGAAATGAACGCCTCGGAGCAATGTGATTCGGAAGCAGGCTCGGTGAAACTGAATGCGACAGAATTTGGGTTGCTGTTCATTGGCATGGGAGCCGGCGAGGTTCATCGTGGGATCATCGCCGACCAATGGGTGGAACGGAACCCTTATCCAGGCTGAACCATGACACTTCCTTTGGAAGGCGTGCGGGTGCTCGCCGTCGAACAGTATGGCGCGGGTCCTTTCGGCACCCAGTTTCTGGCAGACCAGGGCGCGGAGGTAATCAAGATAGAAAATCCAAACGACGGAGGGGATTTTGCGCGCAGGATCGGACCATTCTTTTTCACTCCGGATGATTCTGAATTTTTTCACGCCTACAACCGGAACAAAAAAAGCCTGACCCTGGATCTTTCTCAAGAAGAAGGATTTCAGGTTTTTCAGGATCTTGTCCAAACCTCAGATGCGGTAGCTTCGAACCTGCGTGGGGATGTTCCGGAAAAGCTAGGATTGACCTACGAAAGCCTCGGTCAGGTCAATGAAAAAATCGTCTGTGCCCATCTTTCAGCCTATGGACGCAAAGGACCTCGGGCGAGTTGGCCAGGTTTCGATTATCTGATGCAGGCCGAAGCAGGATATTTCTCTTTGACCGGAGAACCGGATGCACCCCCCACCCGTTTCGGCCTTTCGGTCGTAGACCAGATGACCGGGCTTGCCCTCGCTTATGCTGTCCTGGCAGGGATCACCGGCGCCAGAGCCAGCGGACAGGGAAGGGATCTGGATGTCAGCCTCTTCGATGTTGCCTTGTGTAATCTCGGATACCCTGCGATTTGGTACCTCAATGAAGGTCATCAAACCGAGCGTTTGGAACGTTCAGCCCACCCGGCATTGACACCCTGCGAACTGTACCGGACGGCGATCTACCTTATGTGTAATAAGGAAAAATTCTGGCCGGCTTTATGTGAAGCCCTGGAACGTGAAGACTGGTCTCGGGATGATCGTTTCAAGGATTTCAAAGGGAGACTCGAACATCGAAAAACCATCCGTGAAATGCTGGATGGAGTCCTGCAAAAAAAGAACACCTCGGAATGGCTCGAAATCTTTGCCGGGAAAGTCCCTGCTGCTCCGGTCCATGATCTTCAGGCAGCCCTTGAAAATCCGTTTGTCCGTGATGAAGGAAGAATTCAGTCCATCCCCCTGGAAGATTATGGAAACTACCGAACCCTTGATTCCCCTGTCAAATCTGGAGAACCGACTCCAACCAACCCTGCTCCCAAGCTTGGACAGGATACGGAACAACTCCTCCGGGAGCTTGGCTATCCCCAAAAGCGTATCGATGCCTTGCGGGACTCCAGAGTGGTTTGAACCACTCCTCAAAGGTTCTGACATTAAAATTTGACAAACCATTAAGTAGTCACTATATTAAATAGTTTCGCAGATCAGCTCTTCGGCATTCGAATCAGAGACAAACAGCTTGATGAGCGAGCCTGAGCCTTTCTGGTTTTTAAATCAGGAAGGAGTCAATTAACAGTAATAGGATTAAAACTTGAGAGTTTGATCCTGGCTCAGAACGAACGCTGGCGGCATGCCTTATACATGCAAGTCGAACGAGAAAGTCACTTCGGTGGCGAGTACAGTGGCGCACGGGTGAGTAACGCGTAGATGATCTACCCTTCAGTCTGGGACAACTCTTGGAAACGGGAGCTAATACCGGATAAAACCTTCGGGTTGAAAGATTTATCGCTGGGGGATGAGTCTGCGTACCATTAGCTTGTTGGTGGGGTAACGGCCTACCAAGGCGACGATGGTTAGCGGGTCTGAGAGGACGATCCGCCACACTGGAACTGAGACACGGTCCAGACTCCTACGGGAGGCAGCAGTAGGGAATATTGCGCAATGGGGGCAACCCTGACGCAGCAATGCCGCGTGAGTGAAGAAGGCCTTCGGGTCGTAAAGCTCTTTTATGGGGGAAGATGATGACGGTACCCCATGAATAAGCACCGGCTAACTACGTGCCAGCAGCCGCGGTAATACGTAGGGTGCGAGCGTTGTTCGGAATTACTGGGCGTAAAGGGCGTGCAGGCGGATTGGCAAGCCGGAGGTGAAAGCCCGGGGCTCAACCCCGGAGGGTCTTTCGGAACTGCCAGTCTTGAGAGGGTCAGGGGCCAGCGGAATTCCTGGTGTAGAGGTGAAATTCGTAGAGATCAGGAGGAACACCGGCGGCGAAAGCGGCTGGCTGGGGCCACTCTGACGCTGAGGCGCGAAAGCGTGGGGAGCAAACAGGATTAGATACCCTGGTAGTCCACGCCGTAAACGATGGGCACTAAGCGTCCGACGGGTTCGACCCTGTTGGGTGCTGCAGTTAACGCGTTAAGTGCCCCGCCTGGGGAGTACGGTCGCAAGACTAAAACTCAAAGGAATTGACGGGGGCCCGCACAAGCGGTGGAACATGTGGTTTAATTCGACGCAACGCGAAGAACCTTACCTGGGTTTGACATCCCCGGCCGACACCAGAGATGGTGTTTTCTCTTCGGAGACCGGGTGACAGGTGCTGCATGGCTGTCGTCAGCTCGTGTCGTGAGATGTTGGGTTAAGTCCCGCAACGAGCGCAACCCTTGCCCTCAGTTGCCAGCAGTTCGGCTGGGCACTCTGGGGGGACTGCCGGTGACAAGCCGGAGGAAGGTGGGGATGACGTCAAGTCCTCATGGCCTTTATATCCAGGGCTACACACGTGTTACAATGGGGGTCACAAAGGGCAGCGAAACGGTGACGTGGAGCGAATCCCAAAAAAGCCCTCTCAGTTCGGATCGCAGTCTGCAACTCGACTGCGTGAAGCTGGAATCGCTAGTAATCGCGGATCAGCACGCCGCGGTGAATACGTTCCCGGGCCTTGTACACACCGCCCGTCACACCATGGGAGTTGACAGGGGCAGAAGCCGCCGAGCCAACCTTCGGGAGGCAGGCGTCCAAGCTCCGGTTGATGACTGGGGTGAAGTCGTAACAAGGTAGCCGTAGGAGAACCTGCGGCTGGATCACCTCCTTTCTAAGGACGCCGGAGATGCTTTTAGAGTATCCCGGGAGTCAAAGTCGACTCAGGCTCCTCAACAAGCTGTTTGGATCAGATTTAAAAGCTGGAATCTGCGCTTAGGGCCTGTAGCTCAGCTTGGTTAGAGCGCATCCCTGATAAGGATGAGGCCGGTGGTTCAAGTCCACCCAGGCCCACCACACACGGGGGATTAGCTCAGTTGGGAGAGCGCCTGCCTTGCAAGCAGGAGGTCAGCGGTTCAACTCCGCTATCCTCCACCACAGTGGAGCGATTGGAGTCTCTTTTCAGGAGACTGTTTTCGTTTCATTTTTGTTCTTAGACATTTCATTTTAGCGATTTTTTAGATGAGAGACCCGAGATCAGTGTTGAGGGTTTCTCAGGGTTGACAGTAAAACTGCAAGTCAAGCAGAAAGGGCACAAGGCGGATGCCTTGGCTCCGGGAAGCGAAGAAGGACGCGGCCAGCTGCGATAAGCCTCGGGGAGGAGCAAACATCCTTTGATCCGGGGATTTCCGAATGGGGCAACCCGCACGGGTGTTGAGCCCGTGCACTGACATCTGAATACATAGGGTGTCAGGGCGAACCCAGGGAACTGAAACATCTCAGTACCTGGAGGAAGAGAAATCAACCGAGATTCCCTCAGTAGCGGCGAGCGAACGGGGATGAGCCCAAACCGTCGGGTGCGCCCGGCGGGGTTGTAGGACCGTCAACGAAGTGGAGTAAGAAGGTTAGCTGAAGTGTCTGGGAAGGCACGGCATAGAGGGTTAGACCCCCGTAGGCGAAAACCGGAAGACCTGCGAGACGGCACCTGAGTAGGGCGGGACACGTGGAACCCCGTCTGAATCTGGGGGGACCTCCCTCCAAGGCTAAATATTACCCGGAGACCGATAGTGAACCAGTACCGTGAGGGAAAGGTGAAAAGCACCTCGAACAGAGGAGTGAAATAGTTCCTGAAACCTTGTGTCTACAAGCAGTGGAAGCCCTTCGGGGCGACCGCGTGCCTTTTGCATAATGAGCCAACGAGTTGTCCGTCGGCGGCCAGGTTAAGCCTCTGGTGTAGCCGTAGCGAAAGCGAGTCTGAATAGGGCATTCAGTCGCCGGCGACAGACCCGAAACCGAGTGATCTATCCCTGTCCAGGTTGAAGCCTGGGTAAGACCAGGTGGAGGACCGAACCAATGTGCCTTAAAAAGTGCTTGGATGAGGTGGGGATAGGAGTGAAAGGCTAATCAAACTCGGAGATAGCTGGTTCTCCCCGAAACCTATTTAGGTAGGGCCTCGTGGTAGGCCGCCGGAGGTAGAGCACTGGATGGACTAGGGCCCCCACCAGGGTACCAAACCCAACCAAACTGCGAATGCCGGTAAGTCGTTCCGCGGGAGTCAGACGGCGGGAGCTAACTTTCGTCGTCGAAAGGGAAACAACCCAGACCGTCAGCTAAGGCCCCCAAGTCATGGCTAAGTGGGAAAGGAAGTGGGAACGCCCAGACAACCAGGAGGTTAGCTTAGAAGCAGCTACCCTTTAAAGAAAGCGTAATAGCTCACTGGTCAAGCGGGCCTGCACCGAAAATATAACGGGGCTTAAGCCATGCGCCGAAGCTGCGGATCGTCCTTCGGGACGATGGTAGGGGAGCGTTCCCCGTGCGGAGAAGCTGTGGTGGGAACCATGGTGGAGCGCGGGGAAGTGAGGATGTTGGCATGAGTAACGAAAATGCGGGCGAGAAACCCGCACGCCGAAAGTCCAAGGGTTCCTGGGCCAGGTTAATCCGCCCAGGGTTAGTCGGCACCTAAGGCGAGGCCGAAAGGCGTAGTCGAAGGAAAACCGGTTCATATTCCGGTACTTGCGGTGACGCGTGATGGAGGGACGCAGGAGGATAGGTCGGCCGGGTGATGGATGTCCCGGTTTAAGGCGGTAGCCGGAAGCTCTAGGCAAATCCGGAGCTTCAACGGCGAGAGCTGATGACGAGAGGCTTTGCCTCACAAAGCGATTGATTCCACACTGCCAAGAAAAGCTTCTAAGCATAGTCACGGCAAACCGTACCCCAAACCGACACAGGTGGACAGGTAGAGAATACCAAGGCGCTTGAGAGAAACCATGTTAAGGAACTCTGCAAATTAACTCCGTACCTTTGGAAGAAGGAGTGCCCACAAAGTGAAGGGGCTTGCCCCCGGAGCTTAGCTGGGTCGCAGTGACCAGGCCTGGCCGACTGTTTAGCAAAAACATAGCACTCTGCAAACTCGCAAGAGGAAGTATAGGGTGTGACGCCTGCCCGGTGCCGGAAGGTTAACAGGAGAGGTCAGCTTACGCGAAGCCTCGAATCGAAGCCCCGGTAAACGGCGGCCGTAACTATAACGGTCCTAAGGTAGCGAAATTCCTTGTCGGGTAAGTTCCGACCTGCACGAATGGCGTAACGATCCGGGCGCTGTCTCAACGTGGTTCTCAGTGAAATTGAAATAGCGGTGAAGATACCGTTAACCCGCAGCAAGACGGAAAGACCCCGTGAACCTTTACTGCAGCTTGGCAGTGGATTCGGGAAGAGCTTGTGTAGGATAGGTGGGAGGCTTAGAAGTCGGTGCGCCAGCGCCGGTGGAGCCGTCCTTGAAATACCACCCTGGTTTTTTCGGAATTCTAACCTCGTCCCGTGATCCGGGACAGGGACCCTGCCTGGTGGGCGGTTTGACTGGGGCGGTCGCCTCCCAAAGCGTAACGGAGGCGCGCAATGGTTCCCTCAGAGTGATTGGAAACCACTCGTAGAGTGCAAAGGCATAAGGGAGCCTGACTGCGAGAGAGACATCTCAAGCAGGGACGAAAGTCGGTCTTAGTGATCCGGTGGTTCCTTGAGGAAGGGCCATCGCTCAACGGATAAAAGGTACTCCGGGGATAACAGGCTAATCGCGCCCAAGAGTTCACATCGACGGCGCGGTTTGGCACCTCGATGTCGGCTCATCGCATCCTGGGGCTGAAGCAGGTCCCAAGGGTATGGCTGTTCGCCATTTAAAGCGGTACGCGAGCTGGGTTCAGAACGTCGTGAGACAGTTCGGTCCCTATCTGCTGTGGGCGCAGGAGATCTGAAGGAATCTGCTCTTAGTACGAGAGGACCGGAGTGGACGAACCTCTGGTGATCCGGTTGTTCCGCCAGGAGCACCGCCGGGTAGCTATGTTCGGCAGGGATAACCGCTGAAAGCATCTAAGCGGGAAGCCCCTCCTGAGAGCGATCTCCCGGACTTAATGTCCCTGAAGGTCACAGGTAGACCACCTGTTTGATAGGCCGGGGGTGGAAGCATGGCAACATGTGAAGCCGACCGGTACTAAGCGACCGTGTGGCTTGACTTGATTCAACCTCAAAAAACCCTCAACCCTGAACTTAGGTTCATACTCATCTCAAGACCCGCCTTCGAGGGCCGGTGCCCAAGGCAGGGGGGAAACACCTGTTCCCATCCCGAACACAGAAGTAAAGCCCCCTCGCAACCATGGTACTGCCGGGTCTCCCGGTGGAAGAGTAGGTCGGTGCCGACTCTCGATGACGGGTTTTGAGGTGATTACAGGCGCGTAGCTCAGTGGGAGAGCGCTACCCCGACACGGTAGAGGTCGGCGGTTCAATCCCGCCCGCGCCTACCATGACGATCCTAAAAATGGAGGAGCCATAGGGATAAGACGTTCCAAGTTACCAACAAGATCAGAAGACGCCACAAGGGTGAACGATCAAATTGATGTTCCTGAAGTGCGTGTGATCGACGGAGAAGGGGGGCAACTTGGCATTATGAGTATTGAAGAGGCACTTGAACAATCGGAAGAAGCAGGAATGGATCTGGTTGAGGTTTCTCCAAAAGCGAATCCCCCTGTTTGCCGGATGATGGATTTCGGCAAATTCAAATATCAACAAAGCAAGAAACAACACGCGGCACGGCAGAATCAGAAGACGATCCACCTCAAGGAAGTCAAGATGAAGCCGAAAATTGAAGAGCATGATTTTCAATTCAAGGTCCGCAACGCACTTCGATTTTTAGAAGAAGGCGATAAGGTTAAGGTGAACATCATGTTTTTCGGAAGAATGATGGCACACAAAGATTTAGGACTGGTACTGATGGAAAAATTTGAAAATGCCATAGGTGAAGCAGGAATTGTGGAACAACCGGTCCGTAATGAGGGAAGATCAATGTTTATGATCATGGCTCCCCCTAAGAAAAAGCAATGAAATGAAAGCTAAAACTCATCGAGGCGCAGCAAAACGTTTCAAGAAAACCGGAAGCGGGAAATTTAAAAGAAAAAAAGCTTATCTGCGTCATGGGATGCGAAAAAGATCCCAGGACTGTAAAAGGGTTCTTCGCAAAAAGACCCATGTTTCGGACGCAGACGCGATGTCCATTCAACTGATGCTTCCCAACGCATGAGGAAATCAATATGAGAGTGAAAAGGGCGGTACACGCAAGAAAGAGAAAGAAAGCCTATTTTGAAGCGGCCAAAGGTTACCGTGGGGGGCGTTCCCGACTTTGGAGAACCGTCAAGGATGCGGTTGAACGGTCCAGGGAATACAGTTTTCGAGATCGAAAAGCCAGGAAGCGTGATTTTCGTCGTTTATGGATTACCCGAATCAACGCGGCAGTCCGAGAACATGGCATGAACTACAGTCAGTTCATCCATGCTTTGCAACGGGCTGAAATTGATTTGGACCGGAAAGCATTGGCCCACATTGCGATGGAAGAGCCTGAAATGTTTGCACAAATTGCAGGTCAGGCCAAAGAGCAACTCGCGGCCTGATTTTCATAAAATATCCTCAAACTTTAGGGGTCAGGGTCTGACTCAGATTCCGGCCTCCTTCTTCCCTCAAATTCTCCATCCATTTTATCCCCAAGTTTACACTTTCAGGACTAAGATTTCTGATCCTTTCGGTATAACTGGAGCCTGAAGTTTTAAGAGATTCCCTCAGTTCAGAAAGAAGTTTTTCCGGAGCGGGGAGTTCCAGGGTTTTATTTTTTTCAAGAGCTCTTTCCAGTTTTGTCCAGCATGACAGAATAAATTGCTGGTTTTCGAATTCCTTTGTTTTCCCTTTTTCCTTTTCAATTAAGATGATTGATTGTTCGATCAATCCAAAATAATGCTTAAGTTGTTTAACCCTTTCAGAATAATTCAGGGACAGCATCCTTAATCCTGCTTCGTAAAGTCTCCTGGTTTCAGGATCCTGAGCCATCACTCCAATTCGGATTTGACGGTACCAGTTCATGAAAGCACAAAGCTCACCGAGATAATTGAACTGGGTAGCAAGGGTTTTCCGGACTCCGGAAAGGATTCGGAAATCCCGGGTAAAGACCCGGCGTGAGAGAACCTGACCCGTATGCAGGCCTTTGGAAAGTTTCCCATGGATCCGGATTCCTGCTGCTGTGGATGCTCCGAAATCAGCTTCCATTGGACCTAAAAGACAATTGTTTCCGCCGATAAAAAGTCTTTCCTGGTTCAGAAAAACTCCTTCGACTACATTGCCGAATAGAGAAGCCGTTGCCTTGTCTCCGGAAGGAGTAAAATTAAAATGGATGCTTCCGCTGCCGACTTCGCTGAAAGCACCGAGTTCCGGTCCGGTGCCTCCTGCAATCAATGCATCACAGAGGTTGATGTTGCTGCCGAGAGTGACCCATGGCAAAAGCAAAGTCATTTTGGTGTCGGTATGCTGCGCGGAAGAAGCATCTTCTTCGTAAAGCGTGCCTTTACGGGTGCGGAAACCGTATCCTGTTGTGAAATCATTCAGCGTGGTTTCTTTTCCCAGGAAAACGCTTTCTTCAGAAGTCCCGCAACCGAGAACCGTGTTTGGTCCGGTGAAAGTATCTTTGATGTAGGATTGTCCCCCCTCAATTCTGGAAAATGGATGAAGGAGCGTGCCCTTCCCGATTTGTGGGAGATTGATGGACCTTTCGATTTTTACTGATTGCGGTTCAGGAATGATGACTCCCTTTTCCAGGAATTTGTTCAGTTCTTCCTGGGAATGATACTGGATCGGTTCTTTCATCAGGAAGTCCTGAGATTTTCCAGAGTTTCAACTTCGTTGCGTGGAATGCCCAGAAAATACAAAAGGGCATCAAGATTTGGAAGGGACAAACTCCCCGAGGCTCTTTCACGGAGGAACCGGTTTGCATTGAATGCAATTCCAAGGCTTGCTTCCGAAAGCATCTCCAAATCGTTCGCTCCGTCTCCTACCGCAATGACTTGTTCTAATGGAATTTTTTCGCGCAGGGAAACTTCTCTGAGAAGATTGGCTTTCATTGGTCCATCGATGATATCTCCCAGAATTCGTCCGGTCAAAAATCCATCTTTGATTTCAAGAGTATTGGCCAATCCGTAATCGAGATCAAAACGTGAGCGGATATGGTCGATGACGATGCTGAATCCACCACTGACAATTCCAATTTTATATCCCAGCATTTTCAGGATCCGGATTAATCTTCCAACCCCAGGGGTATAGGGGATGTTCAAGATCAGGCGTTGGAGGTCACTCAGCCTTACACCTTTCAGGGTTTCAACCCGTTGCAGCAAGGCTTCTCTGAAATCGATCTCTCCGTTCATGGCCTTGCTGGTAATTTTTTTGACTATCTCTTCAGACCCCGCAATTCTGCTGATTTCGTCAATCATTTCACACTGGATGAAGGTTTTGTCGGCATCGAGAAAGATCAAACGCTTATTTCGCCTGAACAGATCGTCTGGCTGAAGGGCAAGGTCCAACTGATGCTGCATTCTCAATTCCAGCAACTCACTCATCAATTTCTGGCGGACGACAGTTTCGTTTGAAACCAGTTTGATTTCAAAAACCTGTACCCTCTCAGCCTCAAGAGGGCTGATGGATTTAACCTTCAGATTCTGATTGCGAAGATGCCTTAGGAGGGAATCGAGCAAACTCGGACTGATCTCTTTTCCAAGCAGGGTCAGGATGTAGGAATGTTGAGAGGATTTTTCTGAAGACCTGGGAATTTTTTGGAATTCAGCTTTGACGGAATCAAGTTTTTCAAGTTCATCACTTCAACGTTAAGCCCTTGTTCCATTGCGGCGTTTTTGGTGATTTCTCCAAGGCATGCGACTTTCAGGTTGCTTGACCAGGTTTTCCCCCATTCCTGAGGGATGATGGAGCAAAGGTTTTTTACTGCTGAAGCACTGGCAAAAACGATCCAGTCCAGTTTTTTCAAGCGAATTAATTCCAGAAGCGGAGAAAAATCCATTTGCGGCATGCGATTACAATAAACTGTTGAAGTCACAACTTCAGCATTCATTTTAATCAACTCTTTCTGAAGTATGGATCTGGGGGCTTCTGCCTGGACTAGCCAAAAACATAAACCATCAGGTTTCATTTTTTGAAATTCCTGAACCAATCCTTCGCTCTGATAGATACTGGGGATCAAATCCGTTTCAAGTCCCTCTTGAAGAAGGGCTTCTGCAGTTGCAGGCCCGATGCAGGCAATACGGAGTGACTGAAAGATTTCATTTGAAAGGTTCAACTCTGCAAGCCTTTGGAAGGTAAAGATTACACCATTTCTGCTGGTGAAAACCAACCAATCTATTTGGTTTATATGGTTGATCTGCTGATCAAAGGAATCCCAAGAATCGGGAGGTTGAATGCTGATAAGAGGATGGATGTGTACTTCTGCTCCGAGTTGAATCAGTGATTCTGAGAGGGAATGGTCAGGTCCCTCCTCTCGGGTAACCAGGATTCTCTGTCCTTTCAGGGGCAGGTCATTTTGGAATTCAGCACTCACACAATACAATGATTGAGAATCCTAAAATTTAGTTGCGGTAATAATGACTTTCGATTTTTGTCACTTGAAGATTGCTCGTGTCTTCTTCGATTGGAGGCGCCGTTCTTCTGACACGCATCACGATATAATAGAGGATATAGAGGATAGGACCAATTACCAAAGGAGTGTAGATCAGAAAGAATACTCGCATGAGCCAAAGCGGCATTCCGACCATCCTGGAAAAATCCTCACAAACTCCCAGAATCCAGCGGTTTTTTTCTGGCGCATCATTCAGGTTCCCATTGAACCTGCGGATCAAACCATAGGCGATCAATAAACCGAAGAGAAGAGAGGGAATGCCGATGAGGACTGCCGCAAGATTCATCTGTGATGTTAAGTTTATAAACCTTCGACGATCTGTCGGTAGGCCTTGCGGAAGCCTTTTTTCAAAAGTACGTCCATACTTACTTTAAAGGTAGCTGAGCCTTCTTCAAGCATGGGCATGAAATCATGGTCATTTCCGCAAGGCGGTTGGGCAAGACGGTTTTTCAGGAATTCAACTACATGATCGTAAGTGATCAGAGTTTTTCTGATTCTCATCAAACCTGAATAAGAGTTGGGTGGTACTCAAGAAAAAGATTTATTCCTGTTGCTTCAGGTTAACATAACGCGCGTTGCCATCTGATAAGACCAGAAGTAAAATACTCTTTTCTGGACTACTTTCCGTCATGATTTGATTAAAATCAGAAACCGATTTAATCGGGCGACGGTTTATTTCCTGAATCACCATTCCTGCAGCCAAACCTTCTTTGGAGGCAAGCGAACCAGGCTTCACTTCATCGATCAGTACCCCGTTAGAGGACTCAAGGTTCAGTTTATTGACATCATCCTGAGTGATGTTGGTAACACTGAAACCAAATACATTTTCTTTACTTTTATCCGGTTTCATAGAAACCCTGCCAAGTTCCTTTGGACGTTCGTCGAGATTGATTTTGAAATACATTGTTTTCGAGTTTCTCACGACTTTCATCTCAATGTCAGAGCCTGCGCCGGCGTTGGCAATTTCATTTCGAAATTGACGGCTATTCAGAATCTCTTCACCGTTCAATTCGATGACCACGTCTCCACGTTGCAGTCCCCCACGATCGGCTGGAGTATCTCTCATGACACCTGTAATTAAACTTCCTTTGGCATTTTCAAGATTGAATGCTTGGGCGAGATCCTGAGTGACATCCTGGATGCCTACACCAAGCCAGCCTCTGGAGACGGTTCCTTTATTGATGAGATCATCCATGATTCTTTGGGCCATGTTGATTGGAACCGCAAAACCAATTCCCTGATAACCTCCGCTCCTCGAGTAAATAGCGGAATTCACTCCCACGATTTCTCCTCGCAGGTTTACCAACGGACCACCGCTGTTTCCCGGATTGATGGCAGCATCGGTCTGAATGAAATTCTCATATTCGTTGATGCCGACATTGGTTCGACCCTTGGCGCTGACGATTCCATAAGTCACGGTTTGAGTTAATCCGAAGGGATTACCCACGGCAATCACCGATTCTCCAACCATTAATTCTTTCGAATTTCCAATGGTGAGGGCAGAGTATCCGTCACCTTCGATCTTGATCACGGCAATATCTGATTCCGGATCAGTACCGACGATCTTGGCTCTGACTTCTTTCCCGTCATAAAGTTTGACGAGTATTTGATCTGCTTCACCGACCACATGATGGTTGGTCAGGATGTAACCTTCTTGACTGATGATGGTTCCTGATCCCATACCTTCCTGACGGAAGGGCTGACCGGGTTGTCTTTCCGGAGGCTTGATTCCCGGAAAAAAACGTTTGAAAAATTCTTCGTTGTAAAGATCGTAAGGGTTGTTAAGGGGTTGGCCCTGGGAATCCCTGAGGATTTTTTCCACTTTGATGTGGACCACGGCTTTTTGGACATTTTGAACCAGTGCTGCCCGGGTTTTTGACTCCCGGATCAACTGTTCCAAATCCTCCTTATTCTGCGAATAAAGAGGAGAAGTGGTGAAACAAAACCATAGGACAGCCCAAAGACCGATCGCTGCCAAAGTTTGAATGTTTTTTATGATATTCTGAATGTTCATGGGAAGACTGGATATTGATGGTGAACGAACTCTAATCCTGTGAAAAGATTAACGCTTTTTGTAAAAACCGTCCAAAGGAAATTTCCTGGATGGAATAAATTGATAAATTCGCTTTTTTTGCTGGACTTATCAAAGCTGAAAGTTAGATTGGAATCTCTATTTCAACACCATGATCTTCATGCTAAAAAGTGATGAGAAATGGAACATTATCAACAACCTGTTCAGACGAAGAGGATAGATGAGCGAAATACCTGAAGACTTGCTCTACACATCAGAACACGAGTGGATTCGAGTAGATGGTAACAGAGCAGAGGTCGGAATCACCCATCACGCACAAAGCGAATTAGGTGACATTGTTTACGTCGAATTGCCTACCCTGGATGATGAGATTGATACGGGCGATGAGTTTGGTACCATCGAATCAGTCAAAGCGGTATCACCGCTTTATATGCCTGTCAGCGGGAGGGTTGTTGAAGTTAATTCTGAACTGAAGGATCATCCTGAATTGGTTAATGAAGACTGTTACGATGAGGGCTGGCTGGTTCGGATCGAAATCACCAATCCGGAGGATAAGGATGAACTCATGGACCCCGCAGCCTACAAAGAAATCCTTTGAAACTGGATGGCATTATTGTTCCACCAATCCCTTTCTTTCAATTCCAGGTTGAATCAGGGAGCAATCCCCTCAAAAATGTTTTTCCCGGCATGACCTTGCCGATGAAGTCACTGCATTAGAAAGTATCCGTTGAGCAGTAATTCGGGGAGTCCGCAGAAGGTGTTGCTGATCACAGCAGACCAGTGGCGGGGGGACTGCTTGGGATCCCTCGAGAGCATCCTTGTTGACAGGGATGTATTTGATGAATCACCGTTGTGTCAACAACGGAACCCCTCTCGATAAAAGGTTCACCAACCTTGCTTTAGAAAGTCGTAAGAGAGGATTTGATCCGACCCTCTTTGGTTATACGGACACCTCTATGGATCCCCGGGGATTGCATCCCAACGATCCGGATCTGAAAACCTATGAGAACATGCTTCCGGGAATGACTGCGGGACTGAAGGTCGATGATCAGCATAAAGCATGGATCGGTTGGCTGAAAAAAAAAGGGTATCCTGCGGATCTGAACCGGGAGACTGTTTTCCTTCCTGAAGGAGGAGAAGAGATCCATACCTCCGCACCCTCGTCCTATAGAAGGGAGCATAGCGACAGCGTATTTCTAACCGATACCCTGCTTGAATGGTTCAGTACTCGTGAAGAGGAGGACTGGTTTGTTCATCTTTCCTATCTGCGCCCCCATCCCCCCTGGGTCGCGCCTGAACCGTTCAATACACTTTACGATCCCCAAAAAGTTCCGCCTCCTGTTCGTGCCACAAGTCTTGAAGAAGAAGGCAGGCAACATCCAATGCTTTCAGTTCTTCATGAGATGAAGCCTAAGAACGATTTTTTTGCAGGCTCATCCGATTCTCCGGTGGCTCAAATGTCAGATCAGGAGTTTCTCCAGGCAAAGGCGACCTATTTTGGTTTGATGACTGAAATCGATGAACAGTTAGGAAGGATCTTCGATTACCTCAAAGCGACGAATCAGTATGACTCTACGCTCATCGTTTTTACCAGCGATCATGGCGAACAGTTGGGTGACCATTACCTTTTCGGTAAATTAGGCTATTTTGATGCTTCCTATCACATTCCACTCATCATTCGGGATCCAAAGAGACAATTGCAGAATGTTAAAACCTTAGAGCATTTTTCAGAATCTGTGGATGTGATGCCGACCATCCTCGATTGGCTCGGATTGGAGATTCCTGATCAATGCGACGGGAGGTCACTTCTTCCCTTTCTTGAGAATGAGGTTCCTCGAAATTGGCGGGAAGAGGTTCATTCCGAATTTGATTTTCGCTGGATTGGCTCCTATCAACCGATGATTGAAGAACGGTTTGGTCTGCTTCCGGATGAATGCAGTCTGGTGATCATCCGAGATGATGATTACAAATACGTTCACATGACAGCCTTGCCTCCCCTTTTTTTTGATTTGAAGAGGGATCCAGGAGAATTCATCAATCGAGTGCAGGATCCGGATTATCGTGAGTTGGTACTAAAATATTCCTCGAAGATGCTTTCCTGGATGATGAATCACCGTGACCGTGTACTTGCCAATATGAATGTTGAATTTGGAGAATTGATCCATTGGCGCGGGCCAAGAAACTGATTCTTTCTCACCGTTTCGAGTTTCGATTCTTTTCAAAATACATTCATCTTATTGTCAGCATTGATGCTTCTGTCGTTTTCTAAAAATGCATTGAAATGAGACCCAGATAAATCTGTAGCTTGATGATCCAAGTAAAATGGGAGAGATACCCTCAGGCTGGAGCAGTACTCATCTTCTGCGGGGATATCCGCAACCATAGTGATAACCAAAGCGTTGACAAACTGGAGTATGAGTCGCATGAATCGATGGCCTTGAACCAGATGGATCAAGTGGCAGAAGAAGCGTCCCAAAAGTGGCCCATCCATTATGTCGAAATCATCCACCGCTTAGGAATCATGGAAGTGATGGAATGTTCGATTGCGATTGCCGTTTCCACTTCTCATCGGGCAGATGCCTATGAGGCCAGTCGTTTCATCATCGACACGGTAAAACGTTCTGTTCCGATTTGGAAAAAGGAATTTTTTTCAGATGGAAAAGCTTCTTGGAGCGAAGGCTGTGAGGCAGGAAGTGTCAAAGAAAACGGGAATACGCTGACTTAAAATAAGTGTTACAGAAGGAATCCTAGCAAAGGACCCATTCCTAAAATCAGTAAATCCTTAAAGACCTGTAAGATTTCCAAAACCATGAGTCGCATTAACGTCATCCATCCTGATGAGTCAACCCAACCCTTCATGCGGGGTATTCTAACCAATGAGTTGATGCGCAGGGGAATGAGTTTCCAAAAAGCGTTCATGATTGCGGAGGATGCCAAATCACATTTTGATGGCAAAAAAGAGATCCAATCCAAGGTCCTTTCAGACGCCATTGAGGAACTGATTAGAAAACGCTACGGGAAAAAGGAGCTTGATTCCCTACTTCCAGAAAGGATTCAGACTGGAGAGATCAGGGTAGTTCAGGGGCAATCCTCCGTTCCTTTTTCAAAAGTGCTTCTCACGCAATCAATGACTGCGGCGGGACTGGATTTGAATCAGGCATTCCGGATCAGTCAGGAATTTGAACAACACCTTCTGACTGAAAAGGTTCATCGAATTGAAAAGAAGGACCTTTTTCAACACATCAAAAAAACCATTGAAAAACAATTCGATACCTACACTTCCGAGCTTTATGAACTGGCAAGTCGACTAGACCAATTGAAGCGCCCCGTGATCATTTACATCGGGGGTGCACCAGGTACCGGTAAATCGATGCTTGCCACTTCGTTGGCGACTCGTCTCGGCATCAATAAGGTGATTAGTACGGATTCTATCCGAGAAATCATGAGGTTGGCGTTTTCCAATGACCTCCTGCCGACTCTTTTTCATTCGACTACGGAAGCCTGGAAAGGACTTCCGATGGAATTTCAATCCTCCGAGCAACTTATTGCGGGATATTGTCTGCAGGCAAACCAGGTTTCGCTAGGAGTTCGTGCGGTGGTGGAAAGAACCGTGGAGGAGGGGGAGAATCTGATCGTCGAAGGAGCACATCTGGTTCCCTTTCTCCATGAGATTGCAAAAAAAGAAATGGTGGATGCGTACCATATCCCGATCACGTTATCGATTATGAATGAGAAACATCATCGGGAACGTTTCTCTGAGAGAGGGACCAAAAATTTAAGGAAGATTGAAAACTTTTACCTCGAACGTTTCGACGGAATCAGAAGCATCCATGAATACACTCTTACTCAGTGTGAAACAGATGAAGTTGAAGTTTTTGATAACGAGGACTTGGATGAGACCTTGAATCTAATCATTCAATTCAGCATTCAAAGACTTTTCAAACAGGTAAACAGTGAGTAGTCAGTTTAAGTGCCTCTGATAGGCTTTTTAGGTTTTTTATTAATCAATGGGAAACCAATACTGTTCGGTACGAAATTCGTTTCCGGCAAACTTTCATTTTTAAGGATTCAAGGGCAATTAACTATTGGAAGTGATGCTTTGTAAGATCTTTTTAGCATTGGATCGGACCAGGGCGATATCAAGGTTGTTTTCGTCCTGAAAGTAAGTGTGTTCTTCTGGAGTAATCCCAACACGCTTCATCACTTTTTTAATGAGTAGTTTTTCTTCTTCCTCAAATACTCCATCTGCCCCTGCAACAAGTGCCATCATATCCACAAGGCCTGTTTTGGCATCATCGGTTTTAATTTCACGAATCATTTCCTCCAGTGAAGAACGACCCTGGATCAACTTCTGTTCTTCCGGAGTCACCTTTGCTGCTTTGAAAACAGCAATCAGTACTTTTTTTTCAGCAGGATGCATCTGTCCGTCTGCGTGTGCCATATGATTCATGATCGAGAGGATATCAAGGAATTCTTTTCGGTCCATGGTTCATTGAAATGGTTAGTGAAAAATCGCTTCTTTAAACTGAAGATAGAATATTCTAAAAGTTATAATTACATCTAGGTGGATGTAATCAAATTGAACTAATGTATAATCACAATTTTTGTGAACGTAAAGCTTAAATGCTTAGAATACGCTGAACAGTGAAATGATAAAGCAACATGGATAAAATGAATGGCGCATGATCCCCGTTACCACCAGGAATGGCCTGAGATTTCAAAATATGTTCGTTTACTTTTCAACCATCACTGTGCCAGGTGTGGAAAAGATTGCAGCAATCCCAGAAATTCGAGAGATCTGCTTCAGGTGCATCATATCGATGAGAACCCAGGGAATAATCAATTGGAAAACCTGATTCCGCTATGTTCAGTTTGTCACTTGCAGATTGAAAAAGAAGCCCGGTTGCATGCCCCTCACGCTCACATTCAACATGAACTTTTTGAGGACAGCAGTTATCTGGAGAGCATGGCAACGCTCAGGAAGGAAGCGTTTGAGCGTTACGGTCAAAAACAAAAAAACAGTATTTCAAATATGAGCGATGAGGAATACGAACAATACCTCAATCAGAAAGAATGGGAGGAATGACAATTCTTCAATCAACCTCCCACCCCTTTTTTCACCTAAAGAAAATCTTAGCGTCTTCTCCTGCCAAATCCTCCAAAGCTGCGTCTTGTTGGAGTCCGCATCAAACTTCGTGAACGGGTTGGAGTCCGCCTGACTGCAGGAGCTTTTCGCTGAGAAGTTTGGCTGCGTCCAAAACCGGTTGCTGCGGCTTTCCGGTTGGCAGAACGATAGCGAGAGCTTTTGATCTGGTTCATCGATTTGGAAGAAGTTGAGCGGAACTTATTGGCAGCCACGGAACTTCCTCCCACCGACTTCGCAGCACTTGATGAGGATTGAGCACGGCTATAGGAAGAAGCCGCTGCACTTCGATTTTGCTGAACAGAATTAACCGCCATGGGTTGTGAATTGTAATAACCGAAGCCCATTCCGTAACTCGGCATGAAAAGCCAGTTGGTCATCATGGACGCGGCCATTGAAGTCAAAAAGATGCTGGAAAGACTCGGACCGGTTGAATAATAAGGCGGATATGGTGTCCCTGCTGATTGATACATTTGCGGGTTCGGTGCGGACTGCATGGTCATTTGGTCTTCAGCGCTTTTCACTGCGGATGCCGTCATGATCTCAATTGACTTGTTTTCAGCAATGTCCCGCCAGGCATTTTGATCGGAACCGTTAGGAAGGCTGCTTACTTCAGAGGGGTCAGGTACCAGGATCGAAAAAACAAGGTGATCGTTTCCGCTGCTTGACTGATTTGGAACCACCAGAATGGGATCCGCGATTCCATCTTCGTTTAAATCGATGGTGCTGATGTCACGGATCTTGTTGGAGACTCGATTCACCAAAGTGGGAAGAAAATCTTTTTCCGAAGGGTTGCTCTGAACCGTCTCACGCATGGCTTCCGTCATCAGATCCGGGATCAGGCGTGGGTCAAGATTTTCCGTCAGATCCAGTCCCAGCCTTTCAATGGCCTGCTGGTTGAAGGAATCACTAACCCCAATCGGTACATTGGAGGAAAAATAAGGATTTTGCCGGGAGCTTTCGTCGTCTTTGAAGAAGAGCCAGTATGCACCAAAGATGATGATCACCAACAGAAGTGCATCCGTCGAGAATAGTTTTTTCATGGTTTTCTTTGACTTGGGAAGAAGAATGATTCAGATCAAATCATTTTAATGGGTGGAATCAACCTTTTCAATGGTTGGTCAAGAAGATGATTCGGAGTGTTATTCTCGTTGAGGTCCTGAAAGGGGCTCTGGTTGATAGTGGCGCAAAAGGTATTGCAGCGAAGATCCTAAAATCTGACGGCTGTAACCGGGCATTACCAAGCTGGAAACCGAGCCGAGTTTGAGAGCTTCTTCGGGATTGAGAAGTTCTCTTTCATAACGTTGGGTCAGCTTTTCCAAATCCCGATCCCGTTGCGCTGTGGCTTCTGCCTGGTTTTTCCCTGAACCTATGGAATCATGATACACTTTCATGATGTTACGATATTCATCCTTATAGACATACTGTCGGCCTGCGGGCCCCATCACCGCGATTCTGGAACTCGGTAAGGCAAAGACAAAGTCCGCGCCAATGTGGTAGCTATTCCAGGCGCAATAGGCTCCTCCAAAGGCATTTCGGACAATCAGGGTCAGTCTTGGGACACGAAGGTCGATGATGGAATCCAATAATTCCCGGCCGGCCTGGACAATTCCTGCCTGTTCCTGTTCGGAGCCGGGAGCATAGCCGCTGACGTCTTCCAGAAAAATAACGGGAGTGTTGAAGAGGTTACAGAAACGCATGAACTTTTTGCCCTTGCGTGACGCATCAACATCGATGTTGCCTGAGTTGAAAGCACTGTTGTTCGCAAGAAAACCTACGACCGAACCACCCATCCGACCAAATGCCGTGATCAACTGTTTTCCCCGTTCCGGTTGAAGTTCGAAATAATCTCCATAATCGACCAGTTGCTGGAGAAACAATCTCATGTCCAGGGGGGTATTGAAGCCCGAAGGAGAGTCAGCAAAGGTCTTCCGAAGCAGAATGGCTTCCTCTTCAACATATCCCTCGAGTTCGAGTGAGGTTTCTGCAAAAGGAGCCAGTTCCCGGTTATTGTCAGGGAGATAACTCAAAAGCCTGAGGGCTGTTCGGAGAGCACCTAATTCGTCTTCAGCGCTCAGATCAACCACTCCGCTTTGGGAGTGTACCTTGGGACCGCCCAATTCATCCGGAGTGATGTCCTCTCCAAGGGCCTCTCGCACCACATCAGGGCCGGTCAGTCCGAAAAAGGTTTCGTTGGGCTGAATCAGGAATGAACCTTGACGCGGAAGGTAGGCACCGCCTCCGGCATTGTATCCAAACATGAGCATGATGGAAGGAACCACACCGCTGATTTTCCGCATCGCCTGAAAGGCTTCGGAATATCCGTCAAGGCCTCCGACCCCTGCAGGCACAAATGCACCAGCGGAATCATTCATCCCGATCAGAGGGATTCCGTGGTCCCCGGCCATCAGAATCTGCCGTGCGAGTTTCGCCCCGTTGGTGGCATCCATGGACCCGGCGCGGACGGTGAAATCATGCCCGTAAAGCGCGACATCTCTTCCCTTGATGTTCAGGATTCCTGTGACGATTCCTGCGCCGTCGAGTTGCGCTCCCCAATTCTGAAAGGTGATGTGCGGTTCATTTTCAGTCAAGACTCGGATGCGCTCCCAGACGGTCATTCTCCCCTTACCGTGCTGGACCTGAACTCTGCTTTCACCTCCACCTTTTTTTGGAAGTTCGAGCAGTTCCCGGCCTCGGTCCACCATTTCCTGATAACGGGAAGGGACTGCTTGTTCTTGATCTTTTACAGGTGAGGGAAGATCGTTTTCAGCAAATGGATTCTCCAGGCTGTAGTTTTTCATCGTGCCATCGCTGAAAGGGTGAGGGGAATGTTTGAAGAAGGAGAAAACCCTAGTTGAGAGCTTCCTGCCCCATCTGGTCGAAGGTTTTGTCAAGTGCAGTCGGTTTCAACTGCTCCCGTGTTCCGATGGAATCTGTCGGCCAGAGGGCCCTGGCGATTCCGTTGATGTAACGTTGTAAAAATTTCTGGGCTATCGGCAGGTCATATTTTCCGGGACTGATCCAGATATTCAGTTTCGGGCGGTTGCTGCTCAAGATAGGGATTTTGAGAGCGGCTAAATGCCGGAGGAAAAGAACCCTGCATTGCTGGCTGTTGAAACGCAAAAGAAATTCCGGGAATTGCTCGTCACCGCCGATCCTCAGTTTGGGTGGAACCTTTTTGACCGGAATGCTCTTGATATCAAAATTAATGACGAACTGTTCTCCAAGATTGTCCCGAACCACCAATGAAATCATGTTGTATCGATTCACATGGCAGATCATGAAGACTTCCCGGACGTAATGAATATTTTCAAGTACTTCCTGGGAGGATGCATGCATGGAAGCAAAGGTTGACTTAATCTCCTGAGCAAGATTGAAAAGATCCTGTCCAGTGACAGGATTGGTCGCTATTTCACTCCGGGCCTGAGCAGGAGGCTTCTCGAAGGTCGAGAGGTATTTCCCGCCAAACCCTACATATCCGCTTGAGACACATCGTGTCAAACCGTCCACAAGGGGGCCTTCGAACATCGGCAGAACCGAATCTCCACCGCCTCCGCCGGCTTCCTGTTTGGTCAACATGGAACTGAAAAGCCATTTCCCTGTTTTCGGATTGAAGACGACTTTGATCCGGTTTCTGGGGATGCTCAAACTTTTGGAAATCGGCAATGGAACCTGAAAGGGTTTTCTTTCGAAATTCCGGTCGAAGTGGTATTTGAAGATAACATTTTCCAATGCATCTCCAGCAATAAATACTTTTGAGTCTTCAATGGCTTTTCGTACCCAACCTTCTTCGATCTTGATTTTAAACTGGCCGAAATAATCAACGATGTTTCCCTGTACGCTTTTCAGTTTTTTATGATCGTCATATATGTTCCTTGCCTGCATCTTTTCAAGTGCATTCATCGGCATTTTCTTTTTGACCTTGATCAGCACTTTTTTGTCTTCGATGGCAACCCTCTGGTTGACTACGGCAAGCATGGGACGTAGGTATTTCTGGGCATTTTCCAGGTCGAGAGACTCAGCACTGATCCTTGCCAGGTGATTGCTGATGTTGGCGACAGCATTGTCCAATCCGATTTGGCAAAGTTTACTTTCTACCCGTTTCATCGATTCCAGGAAAAGCTGCTTGAGTACTTTTTCGACCCGGTTCCCTGCATCATCTCTGCCCTGGGAAAAACGGACCACTTCAGCACGTTCTTCAGGATCACTGAAAAAGACATTGTAATAATCAACCATCGCCCTGGAACGCCAGGTTTCGTTTTCATCAAGCCATTTGGCTTTGCCGTTGTCTCCGTAATTGATGATGTCTGAAATTCTCAGGTGTTGAGCAAAACAGAAAATGATTTGTTTCTGGGTGACACTGAGGGTGTTCAGAGAAAAATCCTTTTCCTCTTCTTCTTCCTGTTCATAACTTTCGAAACGGGCCAACATCTCTGTGAATTTGAGCCACCAGGGATCAAGAGGAAGCCCTGGATAATCGGTTTCCAGTTTAATGATGGCGTCGATCAATGGTCCATTGATCTCATCCGACAGGAAGTATCGTTGATCCGGATTCCAGAGCAACCGGGTCAGGCTGGTGGGTAGGTCATCTTCTTTGTCGATGCAGACGATCATTTCCAGCCACCAGCAATTCAGCAGGGCTTTAGGAAGATTACGGTGACTGACTTTTTCGCTTTCTCGGAGAAAGATTGGGACGGCATGCTCGAGGAATTTTTTCCGTGGAATGTGGATCTCCCCCCAATTGGGAAGGTGTCCCAACACAAAAGATTCTTTTTCGACATCTGCCCCGGAAGGGGGGGCTTCTGCAGGAGCTTCCTCCCCTTCTCCTGAATCACCGTCCGTTTCCGGTTTGGGGGGTGCTTCGATGATTTCAACGGATTGATTCAGGGTCCATTCTGCGTCAGGGAAAACCCCGATGGATGAAATGACCTTGAAGTCCTGGGGAAGGTCAAACGGCATGGGCGGAAGGCCGCACATCATCACCGCAGGATTCAACAGGAAATCATTGAGCATGTTGGAATAGGCCATGCTGCCTTCGGGAGAAACGAGGTAGGGAGTATGTTGTCCGGCTCTTTGCTTTCGCAGGATATTGGTAAAAAAATGAATTTCCGTGCTGGGGTATTTCTGGGTCAAATAGGCTTCTGCCTGCTGAATTTTCAAGTGCAGTGGAAATTCGAGATCAGCTTCAAATCCCTTGGCTTCGAAATCAGACCTTGATTCGATCAACTTCACCATATGCACCCGATACTGCGCATCCAGTTTTTCCTGCAGCTGAGTGTTCAGATCTTCCGGAAATTCGAGTCCATTGGAACCAAATTTCTGCTGGAGCATCTGAACGATTTCCGGGACTTTTCCTCGGGCGGAATGAGAAAGCTGTTCCATCAGAAAGTCGAGGAATTCGAGCAGCAGTTGGTTGAGCTGGTTGTTGCTGGAAATACTTTCCAGGAAACAGGCTTTTTGTTTGTCTTCCGGGACTTTGTCCGGAGAGTAATTGTTCTGCACCGCATAACGCCAAAGGATCTGGCGTGCGCCTTCGACTCCTAGGAAAGTGGTCCTGAAATACTGCGTCAGCCAACCCAGGAGTTTGTCCTGACTGAATTGCTGAACGGAGTAAGTGAATCCTTTGGAACGGAGTTCATCCGCAGGAGTTTTCTGTAAAAATCCGAAAAACTGACGGAGGGGCTCGATGAGCATCTCACAATCCGGGAACTCCTTCAGCGATCCCAGAATGATCGGCATGAATGCTTCGGTTTGTTTTTCTGCTTCCTGGGATTGAAGATGCTCGAGAATGAGTCTTTGTTTTTCTTTCCGGTAGCGGCTGGTAAAAATGAACTCCACCACCTTTGCTTCTTCCGGAGAGACCCCGTCCTGGAATTCTTCCAAAAGGATTCCGGTCGCGGTTTTCCTGAGTTCCGCCCGGCTTTTCGGATCCATTTTGTGCAAGAAGTAATGATCATAGAACCGTTCCAGGATATGGCAGAGTAATGCCAGGAAAAAATCAGCATCGTTCCAACAGTATCGGTACTCAGGATTGGTGTTGATGATCACCTGGGCATCCATGTCGGAATCCGGTTTGTGGCCGATTCCTCCAAGACTGCCGATCGTTGTCAATGCCTTGATGGGTTTGTATTCTGCCTTCTGGAAATGCTGAACCCGTTCTGAGTACTCCTCTTTGAGGTAGGCGTGCATTCCTTCTTCACCCTCGCAGATGGATTTTGGGACAAATCTTTCTACTCCTTCGATTCCATACAAAGCATTCTTCTGGAAAACCTCGTATGAAAAAGTTTTCATCACGGGTTTCCCATCATCGTCAAACTCGCCGGTTCGAGCTTGAACTTCCACCGTAGGAGCATCCAGGGGATTGATGTCGAAGAGGAAAAAACCTTCGAACATGGTGCGGTGCATGTCTTCATCGGACAAACCAACCAGATTTCGAACTCTTTTTCGGTTGATCTGTCCCATGGCCTCAAATTCCTTTTCCGCATACTCTTTCCACTCCTTTAATTTATCTGCAGAAAAAGAATCGCGAAGAGCGTCACTGAGAGAATTTTTGCTGAGGGATTGTAGGATTTTTTTCAACCCTGCATCTGCAGCATCTCCCTGAGGGTTGGATGGAACCCGGCTGTTCAGGTCGCGAATCAGGTCAAGCTGCCGTTCGTCCTGGGAACGCAAATCAGGATTGGTAACTTCCTCAGTCATAGGATGTCACAAAAAGAAAATTCATCATTGATGGCCTAAGTCGCTCTTCTGATTAAATGACTCAACTTATATTTTTAAAAAAAGAAATGGGAAAAGTCCAATTTTCCGATGTTGTTTCTCTAAAACATGAACTTCGAAAATTTCGAGAAGATCCTTAACGGCAATAGGAAAAGCGATGTGCCGGATGAAGGGGTGAATTTTGAATGATGAATTTTAAGAGGGGAAGTCAATCAACACTAACAGGAGATCGAGCTAGAAATCCTGAATGGTCTCATTGTTGGGCGAAATCACCAATGCGTCCCATTAGGCCCGCTCTTTGTTGTCCGATCAACGGTGCCAATCGCTCCAGCCTTTCTCGGACGAAGGCCCCTGACTGCTGCCTCTTGATTTTGACATTGGGGTTGGCAAGTTTAGTGGCGGAAACAATGTTTGAATCATCAACATCAGCTGGTCGGAGGATGCCGGTGATGGTGGTAATGTAGCGTACCTGGTTGCGTTGACGATAATCGACTTTCTGTCCTTTGATCATCATGTTGCCATCGGGCAGAACTTTGGTAACCCGTGCGGACATTGTTTCCAGACTGCGGAGGATGTCATTTTGTTCTCTTTCGATTTCATCCCGCATGGTAATCGCTTCAAGTAGCAGGTTAGCGCGTTGAGTATTGTTTGTGGGAGCTGCCGCTTCTTGTTCTGCTTCGGCTTTGGGTTCCGGGACATTGACCACCGAGGGAAGTTCGCTGATGGTAAATAAATCTCCCCGGAAACGAGCACGGTGATCCCTCAGGATGTTTCCAAATGAGGATTCATAACGCCACAGTGAACCTTCATAAAGGTTTCTGCTGACCGAAACCCTTTTTCGTCTCAATCTTTTTTCTGAACTCAAACGATTGTTGGTGACTTTTTTTGAATTTGATACGGCCGTCTGGTTTTGTGCTGGAGTTTGAGGCTGGTTGAAGGGCGTCCGGCAGGCTGCAGCAGCAAACAGCACAAAGAACACCAGCAGGATTTTCCCGCATGGAATCTTCCGATGCGATGACAATCCAACATTCTGATGTGTCAGCTTAGGCAAGTGTAAAGATTTTAAAAAATTTGACATCGGAATTCAGTTGACCTGGACGTGGTTTTTGTCACGGACGGTTGCATAGACCAGGATTTTGCTTTGCAGGTTCCGGACTTGAATGCGATCTCCAAGTGCCCCTTTTTGCAGAGACATTCCCGGTGCGGTCAATCTTAAATTCGGGGTTTCAAAGATGATCATCAAGCGGTCACCGGACTTCACCACAGGCTGTGCGGCAACGGTGGTTTCGCGAATAACTTCGTTGGGATTGATTGCTCTGGAAGCTACTTTGCCAAGAATGTCCTGTGCATCGGTTACATACTTGGAAGGCATGCGATCGACATTACGACGGACTTTGAGAATGTCTGCTTCGCCGATGACATGATCTGCTTTGATGGTGTCCTTCGCAATGACCACATCCTTATAAAGTTTGATGTAGGTCCTGACTGGAACTTTCCGCATTGGTTTCCCATCAACACTGAATTCCAACTCATAAGTCTGGTATCCGCCTTCCTTGAGGTGACGTCCTTTTTTGAGGATTCGGTAACTGACTTCCCCGCGTGGAAGAAATACATCACGGGTTTTCGCAAGAATCCTAGGTTTGATATCCATTCCGGAATAGGCTTCCTGGATATGATTCAAAACGGACTGGTCGATATCCTTGCCAGGAATCTTGAGTGCTGCTCGCTGAACGCGTGTGTTTTGGCTGGCAGGAAAGACAATCTTTGCTGTGTCGATTTTTGCCGATCTGATCCGGGAAAGCATGATCGAACGGGAAACGCTCAGGTCCCTTCCGGGGAGAGGGGATCGACCTATTTTGATCCTCTCCAGTCTTTCGATCAGGTAAGGATCCGGTCCTTCGAGTCTGGCAATATCACCCAGGCGATAGGTCTCTTTTTCAACCACCGAAGATTCGGGAAGAAGAATCCGTATCATTTGATTCCGAAAACTCCAATGCTGATTGCAATCAAACAGAAAATGGCTGCAACGTTTTTGAGTAATGAGAAACCGAACTGGATCGAATATTTGTGCACGGTTCGGTTCTGCATTTCAGGTCTTGAGTTCTCGACTGTCATCGGTTTCATTCAAAGCTCAAATTAACGGACCAGGTTGTTGGTGTTTTTGAGCATTTCGTCTGCTGATTGGATGGCCTTCGAGTTGACTTCATAAGCACGTTGAGAAGTAATCATGTTTACCATTTCTTCAACCAGGGAGACATTCGAGCGTTCCAGAAATCCTTGAGTTAGGGTTCCCATGCTGCTGGCACCTGGTGCATCTACGATGGCGTTCCCCGATGCTGGTGTTGAAACATACAGATTCTTGCCGATCGGAGTCAGCCCTGCAGGGTTCTGGAAGCGTGCAAGCTGAATGCTGCCAATCGCTTCCGGCATGGTTTCATCTCTCAGAAATACCGTAACAGTTCCGTCAAATCCGACTTCGACTTTTCGGGTGTCCTGTGGAATGTTGATTTCAGGATCGAGAAGCATACCATCATTCGTGACCAATCGTCCCATTCCGTCGATGTTGAAATGGCCGTCTCGGGAATAGCCCACAATTCCATTTGGCTGAAGGATTTGGAAAAAACCATGTCCGTCAATGCTGAGATCCAGGTCATTGCCGGTGTTTTCCAAATTCCCCTGGGTGTGGATTTTTTCCGTGCCGATGAATTTGACACCGTGACCCACATGCAAACCAACCGGGACCTGGGTCGAAACCGATGATGGAACCCCCGCCGTTCTTTCATTGTGATAGAGCAGATCCTGAAAATGGACCTTGCTTTTCTTGTAACCTGTAGTGTTGACGTTAGCCAGGTTGTTAGCGGTGGTGTCGATATTTCTTTGCTGGGCGGCCATGCCGGTGGCTGCCGTGTAGAGTGCGCGCATCATGGGCGGTCAACTCCTTTAAGGTTGGTGGTTAAGGGTTTCACAAGTTTAACTGACTCTTGAGATGGTGATCGCCTTTTCATCGAGGCTATCCAGATTTGTAATGGCCTTTTGAACCATTTCATAGGATCGGGTTGCGGTGATCATACGAGACATTTCCAATACTGTATTCACGTTGGACTGTTCCAAGATTCCCTGTCTTACAACGATTTCTCTTGAAGGGATCGGGACATCATCACTTCGGATCGGGGCATAAAAATGATTTCCAAGTTTCTGAAGTTGGTCCTGATTTCGGAACCGGACGGTTTTCAACTGATCGAGAACTGTTCCTTCGACCGCGACCTGTCCGTTTTCATCTACCTGGATCGGTCCATTGCCCTTGATCTGGATTGGTCCCTTCTTTCCTAAGAGGGGAAAGCCATCCTGAGTCACCATCCGTCCCTGGGAATCGAGTTTAAAATTTCCAGCCCGGGTAAAGCGTTCTCCCTGGGGTGTACTGATACTGAAAAATCCTTCATTTTCCAGAGCCAGGTCGAGTTCATTCCCGGTATCACGGAAGCGTCCTGTTGTGAAATTTTTCCCGATTTCATCCACCATCACGGCAGATTTATCCATGCCCACATACTGGTCGAGATACTCATGGGAGAGGAAGTTTTCTTCGTCTGATTGAGGAACCACCCTTTGTACAGTGGAAAGTACTTCTCTGAATGAAGGTTGATCTTCTTTGAATCCGACGGTACTGGCATTTGCCAGGTTGTTGGCTACCGTTTCAATCTTTTTTTCCAGGACCCCGCCTGCCTGGACTAGGCTTGTCAATCCACTCATGAATTAATGAATTTAGGGTGTATCACTTTCAGACCTGACTCAAAGCAAGCAACATACCAAAGGTTGAAGTGATGAATGGCATTTCGGTGATGCTAATCATGCTTTTGAAACGGTAAAATATAAGGTCCATTTACCTCAAAAAAGTTCAGGAAAATTTTCTGAATCGAACGTTTTCCGAAATCATTTGATATTGAAATTCATTTGGATCAATGAATCTCTAAACCTTTCCATGCAAGAAAGATTGCTTACTGATTTTGCAAAGTGGCTATTAAGGGATCCATTGCTTAGAAGTCGTTTTTTTGGGCAGACGCACAAAAAATAGGCATATGTTTTTAAGGCAATTAAAAAATTTATAAATAAAATCAGACATATAATTATGGTTCGTTTATTGCTGATAATACTTATCCGAAAAAGAATTAAGATACATAATCAATGTCTCTAGTCTGAACTCGGAAATAAAAATTAATTTATTTCAACCCATAAGGAGTTTATGAAATCAGCGAAAGAAGTGATTGACTTTGCAAAGAAAAATAATGCTGTGATGGTCGATTTGAAATTCATTGATTTTCTCGGAACCTGGCAACATTTTGCAGTTTCTATTTCTGATCTCAGTGAAGAAATGCTGGAAGAAGGAAGGATGTTTGATGGTTCGAGTATTCGATGTTGGCAGACCATTGACAGCAGCGACATGAAGGTCATGCCCGATTTGAGTACGACCACCATGGATCCGTTTTATGCCCATCCGACCTTATCGATCATCTGCGATATCATCGATCCGATCACTGGAGAGGGTTATACCCGCGATCCCAGGAATATTGCTTCCAAAGCAGAAAAGTATTTGATCTCGACAGGGATTGCGGATACGGCATTTTTCGGTCCTGAAGCAGAGTTCTTCATGTTCGACGATGTACGTTATGCCCAGGACGCCGAGGGTGGATTTTACGCGATAGATTCTCCTGAATGTCCTTGGAATACCGGAACCGATGAGCCTGGTGGCAATAAGGCCTACAAATATGGCCACAAATTAGGATATTTCCCCACCGCACCTTTCGACCAGGACAGAGACATTCGCGCAGAGATGGTGCTGAAACTGGAGGAAATGGGGATTACCGTAGAAGCCCAGCATCATGAGGTTGCACCTGCGCAGCATGAAATCGACATCAAATTCGACACCCTGTTGAAAACAGCAGACAATTTACAGTGGTTCAAATATGTCATCCGAAACGTTGCCCGTGATAATGGTAAGGCCGCGACATTCATGCCGAAGCCAATGTTCAACGACAACGGAAACGGAATGCACACCCACCAGTCATTGTGGAAAAACGGTCAGCCTCTTTTTGCCGGAGATCAGTATGCAGGTTTGAGTCAGGACGCTTTATATTACATTGGCGGAATCTTGAATCATGCTCCTGCTTTGGCTGCATTCACCAACCCCCTGACTAATTCCTACAAGCGTCTGGTTCCGGGTTTTGAAGCACCGATCAACCTGGCTTATTCAAATCGAAACCGTTCTGCTACTGTTAGGATCCCAGTGGTGGATTCCCCCAAGGCACGTCGCCTGGAATACCGCTGCCCAGACTCCGGCGCCAATGTCTACATTGCGTTTGCAGCAATGCTGATGGCAGGATTGGATGGAATACAGAACAAAATTGATCCGGGTGATCCAATGGATGTGAATATCTATGACCTTCCTCCGGAAAAGCTGAACAAAATTGGTAAGATGCCAAGTTCGCTGCGTGAATCACTTGATGCTTTAGAGTCGGATAACGAATTCCTTCTGAAAGGAAACGTTTTCACCAAAGACGTCATTGAATATTGGTTGGATTACAAGATGGAAGAAGAGGTCAAAGCGATCGATTCCCGACCCCATCCCCACGAATTCAATCTGTACTTTAACTACTGATTGCGGTAGAAACGGAGGGGAAGATGCTGATTTCAGCAAATCCTTTTCCTCCGTTTACCATTGACGCTCAAAGACTGGCTTGAACGCCATCTGATCCGAGATTCTGATTTTAACTGGAAAGATCTTTTCAAAGAAGATCCACCAGTATCATTTCCCGGAATTGACCTATCTGCCCTGGAAGACCTCCTGATCAAATCTGATCAGCTTCCGGGCTTTCAAGCTTCCCGTTTCACAATACTTCCGATTTTGCTGGGTTCCGGAAATCCACTTTCCGCTTTGCAGCAACTTCACGATTTTGCTGAATCTTATGCTCTTGAGCATAACAAACCATTTGATTTTTCTTCTCCGCAGGCTCCAGAACTGCTCAGCATTTTTGGACGAAGTGACTATCTTTCCCGGAGACTGATCAGGGATCCAAAGTTCGCCTCGGAGTTTTGCGCCCTCGAAAACTGGAAGGAAGCAAGATCTTCCGAGTTGATGTTAAAGGAACTCAGGAAAAAGGTTCGCAGTGTGAATCCGGAAACTCCAGAAGACCTGAAAAAAATCCTCAGACGCTGGAAGTATCGAGAGTACCTGAGAATCAGCATCCGTGATTTTTGCCTTCCTGAAGCTTTTGTCGAGACCCTTGAGGAATGGGCTTCTGTTGCTGAAAGCCTGCTTCAGGTTGCCCTGGAAACAATCCATGAAATACTTCAAAAAAAAGACGGGGTCCATTTCCCGGAACCTCCGTTCATGATTCTGGGAATGGGCAAACTGGGCGGAAAAGAACTGAACCATTCCTCTGATGTGGATCTTATCTTCATCCATGATGATTTGGCTCCTGTTGAACAGCAGGATCAGTCAAATCGACACCGGATCAAAGTCGCCAGGAGCCTCATTGATGTCATGAGTGATCTGACAGAGGAGGGTTTCCTGGCTAGGGTCGACATGCGGCTTCGCCCCGGAGGAGACCGTGCCCCCCTCGTCCAGTCTCTGGATGAAGTGGAGCTTTATTATTCAGCCAAAGGAGAATTGTGGGAACGGCAGGCTTTGATCAAAGGCAGAACCGTTGCTGGCTGTGAGAGGACAAAAAAATCCTTTGAATCGATGATCACTCCATTTGTTTACAGCAGACTTCTGGATGAAAGGCTTTCACGGGATATTCAGCACATGAAAGAGAGAATCGAAGAGGAACACCTTCGTGAAAATCAGTTGAATGTTAAATTGGGAGTGGGAGGAATTCGTGAGATCGAGTTTTTTGTGCAGACGTTTCAGTTGCTTTATGGCGGACGAAGAAAGTCCCTAAGGAAGACCAACACTTTGGAAGCTTTGGAGGCAATTGAGGAGGTTGATCTCATTCCTGCTTTGGATGCTGCCCACCTGAAGCGGGCCTATATTTTTCTCCGTCGCGTTGAACACCGCTTGCAGATGCGTGAGGAACAGCAAACCCATACCATTCCTTCCAATGCGGAATCCCAAAGACATCTTGCACGATGCATGGGGTATAACGACCTTGACCCGGAAAAAGCCAGGCAACAGTTTCTTTCAGAACTGAAAGATGTGATGGGGCGGGTCAGGTCGATTTTCAGTGGACTTTTCAGCAATAAACACCTCGAAATTGAAGCCGCTCTTCGGAACAGTTTAAGGATCCAGAACCTGAGTGAAGAAGAAAAAGACACCCTGCAAAACCTCGCTCAGAGTCTGACTCCCTACCTCAACTCCCATACCGAAAAACGATTTCAACGACTGTTTGAAACGATCGGTCCGCGAATTGATCTTTATCAGCCATTGCTCGAAGGACCATCCGCAATTTCAAGACTTGCGAGGATCGGTGAAACCAGTGAGATGCTCTGGAATCACCTGCTCAATCACCTGGAATTGCTGAACCGTCTTGAGCAGAAGACCCTGGAAGTAGACCGAAAAGATGCCCAAAAACAACTCAGATCGATGATCTCAGAAGCCGAGGGGGATGAAGAACAGCAGATCGACCGCCTCCGGCAATTCAAGCATGCCATGACCTTTCTCCTCGGGAGTGCGGAGCTTGAGGGGATTCTCAGTTATTCACGAGCCAGAAAGAATTTGACACTGGTTGCCGAAATTGTGCTTGAAGAAGCCTTTCGGATGGCGATGAAAAAACTGGATCGCCGCTTTGGAAATTCGCTCAAACAACTCGAGGATCCGCTGTGTTTTGCCATCATCGGCCTTGGAAAGCTGGGTGGACGGGAGTTGACCTATCATTCCGACCTGGATCTGATCATCGTGCATTCAGGAAAATCCAAGGCTTCCCAAAACGATAGACTGCTGATCCAGGAATATGGTGTCAAATTGATCCAGCGCACCATTTTTCTGCTGACCACCATCACCCGTTCTGGATTCGCATACACAATGGATACCCGTCTTCGTCCTTCAGGAAATGCCGGTGTGCTGGTCACCCCTTGGGAGGTCTATTTTAAATATCATCGAAATTCACAAGCCTGGGAGCATCAGGCTTTGGTGAAGGGGCGAATCGTAGCAGGTGCAACAACTCAGTTAGAGAGCGATGGATTGATAGAAACGATTGGTAAATTTTCAAAGCCAGGCTGGTTTCAAGATGTTGAATCAGGAATCGAGCAGGCAGCTTACGAGTGGGAAATCCCTGAGGACCTGGTATCCCAGATTCATCATTTGAGATCTCGCAAGGAAAAAGAACTTTCTGCGGAAACCGATAAAAAACGAAACCTCAAAGAAGGGCGCGGGGGGTTGCTTGATGTTGAATTCTTGACTCAGTATCTTCAGTTGGTTCATGGTCGGGACATTCCCGAGATGAGGACCACCGAGACTTTGGAAGCCCTGGAAAATGCTGGTAAGCACGGATTGTTGAATCAGGACCAAGTCAGCATCCTGTCAGAAGGTTATAGGCACCTGAGGTTAATTGAAAACGGATTGAGGCTGCTTTATGATGATTCCACAAACATGCTGGATTTTGACAGGATCGATCAGCCATTGATCCTGATGCTGCTCAAGAGACATGGATATGAAACCGAGGACCTCTTCAAGACAGTTGAAAAAACAACCTCGAGCATACGCCAAGTCTATTCTGAAATCATGGAAAGAGCTTGATCCGGGGTCGTGAATTATTTGTGATGATCCCATTTCAAACCCTGGCAGGAAGCCTGGAAATTCCCGGATATCCCGAATACACCGATTCATGCTGCTCCATCTGAAGATCAAAAATTTTGCCACCATCAAGGAATTGGAAGTTGATTTCGGTTCCGGATTTTCCATCTTGACGGGTGAAACAGGGGCAGGAAAATCGATCCTCATCGACGCAATCATGTTGCTTCGGGGAGACCGGGGGCGTTCGACCCTGGTTCGTTCCGGGGAAGACCAGGCTGAGGTGGAAGCCGTGCTTTCCTTAAAAGGAACCGAAGAACCCCGCAAACTGCTTGATGAATCAGGAATTGATGCGGATGAGGATCTGATCATCCGTTGTCTGCTTTCCAGTCAGGGGCGATTACGTCGTTTTGTCAATGGAGTTTCGGTCACCGCAGATTACCTGAAAAACCTGACCAGACCGATGATCACCATCCATGGTCAGCATGAGCATCAAAGTCTTCTTCAAAGCTCATCGCATCTCGACTTTCTTGATGGATTCGGGAAGTTGTTCGAGCTTCGTCAAAAGGTAAGCAGGCATTATCAGCATTACCAGGAACTTGCAGAACTTAGAAGGAAACAAGAGCAGGATTTGAATCAGAGATCCATGCGGATGGTGGAGTTGAAGGAAATGATTGAAGAACTCCAGGAATTGGCTCTTGAACCTGGTGAAGAAGAGCATTTGCTTGAGGAAACCAAAAGGCTTTCTGGAGCGGAAAAACTGATCCAATTGCTTTCCGACTCGAAAAGCAGGCTGAGCGAAGATGAGTTGTCCCTGATGGAACAAATGGAAATCCTTCGAAAGAATATCCAGCAATCTTCTGAAATGGATCCGGATTGTGTCCCGTTGATGGAGGAACTCGAACAATGTTTTTTTCAACTCGAAGATTTTGGACGAGCCCTGCAAAAAAGGCAGGAAATGGTGGAAATCAACCCGGAACGGTTGAGTTTTCTTAATGACCGACTGAATCGGGTCCAGAGGCTCCAGAGAAAATATGCTTTGGGACACTCGGATGAGCTTTGTGAACTTTTGAATTCGTCTGAAAAGGAACATACGGATTTAATCAATTTGGAAGAAAACAGTCAGTTACTGGAGGAACAATTCGAAACTGCTTTGATGGAACTGAAGCAAAGCTCCGAAGAACTTTCTGCACGAAGGCATAAAATTTCAACAGATCTTGACCGTCAAATTGTCCAACAGCTTCAACAGTTGGGTATGGAAAAAGCGAGATTCCAGACAAAATTCAAAAATCAGGATGCTGAAGATGAAAAGGAATGGAGTGAAAAGGGAATCGATCAGGTCGAGTTCATGCTTTCAGTCAATCCAGGGCAAAACCTGAAAAGTTTGATCCACATCGCCTCCGGGGGAGAACTGTCACGGACGATGTTGGCTTTGAAGACCATCTTACAAACCCACGACCCTTCCACGGTGATGATCTTCGATGAAGTCGACACCGGTATCAGTGGACGAGTTGCGGAAATGGTCGGTCAAAAGTTAAGAAATCTCGGGCAGCAGCAGCAAACTCTGTGTGTGACCCATCTTCCACAGATTGCAGCATTTTCCGACAGCCATTATGTGGTAGAAAAACAAATTGAAAAGGACGCAACTTACACGGTGGTCAGGAAGACGTCTACTTCGGAAGAAAAAGCACAGGAAATCGCACAGTTGATAGGCGGCAGAGAAATTACTGAAAAAACCTTCAGTGTGGCTTATGAAATGCTCGAGCAGGCACGGAGTGCTGCTGGCTGAGGATTTTGATTCTTCCTGTAAAGGTTGTCTAATTGGAAAGGCAGGCTTCGATGCTTTCCAACCTTTCCCGATATTCCTCTTCGGTTGAAGGTACCATTTGATTCTTGACACATTCAGGTTTTTCCAGCAACTGGCGCTGGCGGCGGTAGAAATTCAGCTGCATTTCTATCTCTGCTGGAAAAGCTTTCAACGGTCCTGAAAGAAGTAAATCGTGGGACGCATCTTCGCGAAGGGTTTTCATCTCGGAGATGATCTGTGTTTCAAGCAAATCTGTGTCTTCGATGGACTGGAGGTCCAGTTTTCCCATCAGTTTTTTCATCGCCGAGTGCAGATCCTCAAATCTGGCAAGTATTTTTTGATGATACTCGGATTGACTTTCCAGTTGAAAAACAAACTTTTCTGAAACGGATCGGTTGGGGCCGTTCAAAAGATCACGGTCGGAGGCCTCGATCCAAACGGTAACATTGTCTCCAGCAAGAAGAGGAGTCATGGAAAGATCCCACTCATACAATTCACTGAAGATTTTGAAGTCCTCTTCGTAAGACTGAAGAATTTCTTTATAGGGTGGATCATTCGATTGGACCTGATAGTGAAGCACGACTTGATGCAAGGCATGGTCATCTTCAGCGAAAACCTGAATCTTCATTCTGCTTGAATCGAAAATGTATTTCAGTTGAGGCCAATTGACTTTCAGGATCGGTTTTTGGTCCGGAATCACTTTCCATGGAATTTCCCTTGATTCCCATCCCAGTTTGAGCAATCCAGAATTTTCAGGTGTCAGCCTGGCCAGGATCTGCGGTCCTCTTTCAGACCATTGAAGCGGAGTTCGACCTCTTGAATTAACAAAATAGGATTCGTCTTTTTGGAAAGGAGGATCCATCCATGACATTTCCAACTGGCTGCCTAAGGGGGTGGAGAGTTCCTCAGGCAGGGTCTCATACTGTTGCGGAGATTTTTTAAGATAGGCAGGGAAAAGGATCCGGTATGCACCCGAAGGAAGAACTTCCATTTTGGAAATAGCATTGTTTCCAGGAATAGAATCCGTTCCCAAAAAAAAGAAACCAATCAGCATCGCCTGAACCGATAATGTGAATACTGAAGCAGAAAACCAGCCAACCTTGGGAGAAACTCCTCGGATTGACTCCAGGAGTTCCTGCTGATGCTTTTTTTTGAAATACTCTTGAAACACTTTTTCCGGATCTTGGGGCTCCCCACTGCTGCCATCCAGAAATGAACTTTGATCATTCCGATCCAGTTCGAATTGGGTTCTAAGTTTTTCAGCAATTCCGGAATGTGAGATTCCAAGTTTTTTCAGAGCATCTTCTTCATTGATCCTGAACCAAGTCCAGGCGCAGCAAAGCACGAGGAAAAAGAAACTTAAAAATAGGAGGAGGCCCGATGAAAGGCTTTCGGGCTGAAACCAGATCAGCAGCGAGGAAAAAAGACTGCAGCCGCTCCAGGCAAGTGCTGCATGCCTGATCCGCTGCTGCAGGAGGTATTTTTGAAACCAGTTCCTATGGGAACCGGGAAGTTCGTCTAAAGTGGATGCCTGTTCAGAATTTTCCGGAGAAATTTTTGGATCATGAAGAGGATCAATTGAGGTGACTGGGATGCTCCAGCAGGTCCATAAGGTCATCTAGAACTTTTGCAAAGACATGCGTTGCATAATCCACCTTGGTTTCATTATCCAGAAATCGGTGCTCCAGCATTTCTGCAAGTTCCATCACCGCATCAGTGATTTGTTTTTCAAAGCGATAGCTGATGTCTGCACCAACTATGTTATGGAACTTCTCAATTTTTTGTTCAGTCGGGGTCATAGAATCTCCAATATTTTCATCGCTCAATCAAGTTCAGATGATTAATTTGGAACTCGGCAACAAAACAGCCGGGTTCTGATCAATCGGGAGGCTTTAAAATTGCTTTTCCGGAATGACTATTCGTTCCTTCTGATGATTTAATCGGCAGATGATGCTGAAACTTGAACCCCGATTTTCATGAAAATAATCAAAACCCCGCAGGCACCTTTGAAATTCCTGAACCGATTCAATCTTCCAGATACTCTGGTCCTCACAGTTTGTATTGTGGGATTGCTAACCATTTCACCCTCCATGGCTCTGACACAGGAATACGAAACCGACAGGATTTTCATCAGACAGCAAAGTAAAAATCACTGTCTGGTCAATGTTCGGGATCAGATCCGTGAGCACAGAAAAACTCGGGATATGAGTGATGAGCACAATCAACTGATCAATCGTCACGTTTGGAACCGCAACCGGACTGGACTGGAGATGAGTCAGAATCAGCAGCAGAGGTTGAATCAATTGCTCAAGGGCAATCCTGGTCCCAAATACTTAAGTGCCCGTCAACTGATGCAGAAAAGAGAAAGAATGTATGCGAAGATGAAGCAGAATTGTAAGGATCTCGCATCACAATGATCAAAAAACGAGGATCATTCCAAGTTTGATCCGACTTGCCTTTCAACTCCTACCCTCTGAACATTAATCCTTTAATTTCAACATTGGTTTGCATCCTTTGCCGAGTCTTGAGGAGCAAACATGGAGTTCCAGGGATTCCCCAGGTGAGTTCACCAGGAATCCGCATTTTTACTATCGTTAAATCATGGCTTTACGTATTCCTTTAAGCTGGCTTCAGGACTATGTCGACCTGGAACAGGATCCGGTAAAACTTGCAGAAGCTTTAACCATATCCGGAATGGAGGTTGAAAGTATCGAGCATCTTGGGGACAACTGGGGTGAATTCTGCAGAGTGGGGGAAGTAAAAAAGGTGGTTGCCCATCCCAACGCCGATAGTCTCAGCATTGCAACAGTCGATTATGGAACGGATCAATCTCTGGAAGTGGTTACCGGGGCCCCAAACATCCGGGAACTGGAGAAACAGTTTCCCCAAACTCCTCCTAAAATAGCCTTAGCACTTTCTGGAGCAAAACTGATCAATCCTTATCATGAAGACCATCCGCTGGTTCGCCTGAAACCATCAAAGATCCGTGGCATCGTTTCGGAAGGTATGATTTGCTCCGAATTGGAATTAGGACTGGGAGAAGCCCATGAAGGGGTTTTGTTTCTCCCGGATGATGCACCGGTTGGAGGAATGCTGAAGGATTATTTGGGAGACGCGGTTCTTGAATTTGACATCAAAGGCGGTTTTGCGCATTTGCTTTCAATTTACGGACTTGCAAGGGAAACCGCAGCCATTACCCGGATGCGGCTCAAATCTGAAAAATTGCCGGATCTTTCAAAACTCAACTTACCAAAGCAGAACAGTTCTCCTGCTGAGACTTCAGAAGTGGATTTCTTGAAGTTGAGAATTGAGAATCCGGACCTTTGTCCACGATACAGTGCCCTCTTGGTTCGCGGGATCACCATCGGACCCTCTCCCTTCTGGATGCAGCAAAGGCTCCAACGGGCCGGGATGAGACCGATCAACAACATCGTTGATATTACCAATTACGTGATGCTCGAACTTGGACAGCCTCTGCATGCTTTTGATTACCAGGCGCTTTGCCAGCGTGCAGCAGGAGAGACTCCAGAAATATTTGTCCGGTGTGCTGTCAATGGGGAGGTGATGACCACTCTTGATGGAGAAGAAAGGAAGTTGGACGAGCAGATGCTGATGATTACCGACGAAGGGGGTTTGATCGCCATCGCCGGGGTGATGGGAGGAGAAGAAACCGAGGTCGGCAATGAAACGAAAGATGTTTTGCTTGAATCCGCAAATTTCGATTTTCTCAATAATCGCCGAACGTCCCAATTACTCAAATTGAAAACCGAAGCCAGTGAACGTTTTGGGAAACGGTTGAATGCGGACGGAACCATGACGGCGGCGTTAAGAGCTGCAGAATTGTGTGTGTCGATTGCAGGAGGGACTTTGGAACTCCAGGCAGCAGATCTTTATCCAGGAAAGCTCGCAGATGAATCGGTGGAACTCGATTTGGAATATCTTGAAAGGGTCCTGGGAATTAAGGTGGAAAAGAACGAAGTAAACCGAATCCTTGAGGCGCTGGAATTTACAGTCCAGAACAAAACAGACCAATTGCTTGAAGTGACGGTTCCTCATCATCGTCTTGATATCGCGATTCCCGCCGATTTAGTCGAAGAAATAGCCAGGGTCTATGGTTACAACAGGATGCCCTCAACTTTGATTCGGGATGCGCTTCCTCCCCAAAGAGAGAACTTTCAACTCCAGGGAGTGGAGGCAATTCGAGATATCCTGGTCGCCTCAGGTATGGATGAAGTCATTACTTACACCATGACCAACCCTCTTGATGAATCGAATTTAATGCTGCAGGAGGGATTTGACCAGAAGAATTATGTTCCGGTAAAAAATCCACTTTCCAATGAACGCAGCCATCTGCGGCGTAAACTCCTTCCGGGAGCATTGCATACGGCCAGGCAGAATTTGAGATTTGATGATCAGGTCCAAATCTTCGAAGCCGGCGGAGTGTTTATTCCTCAAGAAAATCAGGTCCTTCCTGATGAACCCATGGAACTGTGCTTATTGATGACGGGCAAACGAGAGATCAACAGTTGGCATCAAGCAGAGCAAGGAGATATGGATTTTTTTGACCTCAAAGGAGTCATTGAAAATCTCTTTACCTCTCTCCACATCCAGGAAGTGGAATGGAAAAAAGCACGTGAACTCCCCTACCACCCCGGGCGTTCCTCGGAAATCATGGTCAATGGTGTTTCCATCGGGTTCATGGGGGAACTGCATCCAGATGTCCGGCGTCTGTATGAACTTCCGGACAGGCCCGTAGTATGTGCCGAACTCAAACTTTCGGAATTGCTGAATGCTTCCAGTTCCTATTATTTAATGGAAGAGATTTCCACCTATTCACCCATCTTCGAAGATCTTGCGTTTATCGTTGACCGTTCAGTAGAAGTGGAGACATTGATCCCGTTTATTCTGAAAACCGGGAAACCGCTTTTAAAACGAGTCCAACTTTTTGATGTCTACCAGGGAAAAGGAATGGAAGTCGGGAAAAAAAGTCTTGGATTTTCCCTGACCTATCAGGCTTCTGACCGGACCCTGAATGACAAAGATGTGGAACAGGTCCGTAATCGGATCATCAAAAAGGTGAATCAGAACTTTCAGGCGACACTCAGGGAATCGTGAAAGCAGAAATCCTCCATGTCTGGAAAGCCCTCCACTATTCCGCGGACGGACTGATTGCTACCTTTCGAAATGAAACTGCATTTCGACTGGAACTGATCATGGCAGTGGTTTTGATTCCGATTGCCCTGATTCTTCCCCTGAAAGGGATTGAAAAAGTGATGCTGATCGGATCCGTCCTTCTGGTGCTCGTGGTGGAATTGCTCAATACCGCAGTAGAATCCGTGGTAGACAGAGTATCTGAAGAAACCCATCATCTTTCCAAAAGAGCAAAAGATGCCGGAAGCGCAGCGGTTTTTATCAGCCTTGTGATCTTGGGAATCACATGGTTCACCCTTTGCTCCAGCATTTATTTTGAAAGCGATGTTTCCTAATCTTAGGAAAGGCTAAGTTGTATTTTCGGTTCATGGAATGATAAAAATTAACATTGAAGCCTTTGCGATTTTGAGGGATTTTTTTGGAAAGGAGTTTCTCGAATACGAGGTTCCAGAAGGTACAACAGCCCAGGAATTACTGAAACTCATTGCTGAGTCTTATCCCCAGTCGGAACAGATTCTGAATGTCACCCGTGTAGCCCATCGGGATGAGTACCTTTCACATGACGAGGTCCTGATCGAAAATGGGTCCTATGCATTGATTCCTCCTGTCAGTGGAGGCTGATTAAGTCAAAGGAGACGGTTCGAATAGAATGAAACAAGGATTACAGTCTGATGATTGAAAACATTTTTGTTTCTCCAGGGATTCATTGGCTTTCTTTTCCAGAAGCCAATCTGAATGTGCTTTGCGGATGTCCTGCGGACAGCGTGAAACACCTGATGAAAAAGGGGCTCATCCGGAGCATCGAAAAAGATGGGATGACCTACGAATCCGGACCGAATGCCATCTTGCTTTCTGATTTAAAATTACAAAACGGACATTTTGCAAATCTTGCAGAATTTCCCATCCTCCAGATGCTTTACCGTCAGGGAATGTTGTTGCCGAATCACCCCAACAACACAGGGGCGAAACCAATCCTGATCGGCCGTGAAGATTGTGTCCAAGAGCAGATGAATTATATCTTCCGCGGAAATTATGGTCTGATTTCCGTTGAGGAAATGGTCCAGGCGGGGATTGATCAGGAGACTGCTGAAGAAATGATGCGTCTCAAACTTCGTTTTGCATTTGGTCAGATCCGCCCCAGTGAAAAATTACTGGAGGGGAAAATTATTGCCGAGGGTAAGACGGAAATCAGTAATGGAGTTGAAGTATCACGTCTGGCAATGAATGTGTTCCGGTTTGAGCATCTGGGCGAGTCGGTGGATGTGGATTTGAATCTGAAAAATGGTGAGGACTACGAGACGCCTTTTGAACTCGAGTTTCATAACTTCAAAAGGGAATACTTCTCGGTGGTGCATACCGGTGAGGGAGACGGATGGGATGTCAACCGACCTTGTATGGCAAGCATCCTCAATTATCAGGGGAAAATCTACCTGATTGATGCGGGGCCGAACATTTCTCACAGTTTGAATGCGGTTGGAGTCGACATCAATGAGGTTGAAGGTATCTTTCATACCCATGCCCATGACGATCATTTTGCGGGATTGACGACCTTGATCCGCACGGATCAACGCATTAAATACTATTCTACCTCACTGGTCAGGGCTTCAGTAACCCGCAAACTGGCCGCATTGATGTCCATCGAGGAAAGCAGTTTTGAGGATTTTTTTGAAGTCCATGACCTGGATTTCAATACTTGGAACGTCATCAACGGGCTTGAGGTTTGTCCGGTTTTTTCACCTCATCCGGTAGAAACCAACATCCTGTTTTTCAGGACCCTTTGGAAAGATGGCTATGTCGAGTATGCGCATATGGCGGATATCGCTTCTTTTGAGGTGTTGGAGGGAATGATCACGGAAGATCCTGAGGCTCCCGGGATTTCCAGGGAGATGTTCGAGAAAACCCGTGAGCACTACCTGAAACCGGTTCAACTTAAAAAGATCGATATCGGAGGAGGGTTGATCCATGGCAAAGCCGAGGATTTCATTGATGACACATCGGAGAAGATCATCCTTTCCCATACCGCACAGGAACTAACCAACCAGCAGAAAGTAAGCGGTTCTGCGGTTTCTTTTGGTGCGACCGATGTGCTCATCCCCGGCAATAGCGATTACAGCATGAGGACCGCCCATGGGTTTTTAAGAGGATATTACAGCGGAGTTGAGGATAGCGATATCAACATGCTGCTCAATTGCGGACACGAAATCTACAATGCCGGGACCTTGCTGATCCACCATAATGAAGTACCTAAATCAGTGTTTCTGATCTTGACCGGAACCGTGGAGTTCATTGCCTCGGAAGATTCCCGCTCCAGTATCCTTTCGAGCGGATCGGTGGTCGGTGATATGGCGGTGCTTACCGGGTCGAATCATTTCGGAACCTACCGTGCCCTGAGTCAGGTAGACGCCTTAACCATTCCAGCATCATTGTTTCAGGAATTCATCTCCCGCAACCAGCTTGAAGAAGAAATCAAACACATCCTGGACATCATGGAGTATTTTCAGCAAAGCTGGCTTTTTGGAGAATCAGTTTCCTCCCCGGTCAAAGCCAGGATTGCTCGTAAAACGGAATTGTTGGAATGTAAAAAAGGAGACATGATCCCCAATGATTTTGGCCTTTTCATGCTCATTCATGGGGACATTGACCTGGCGGTTAAGGAACACCAGGACCAGCATTTAAAAATCGAGAATGGTGATTTTTGGGGAGAAGGAAAATTATTTTTCTTTCAACAACTTTTTACCCATGCAGTAGCCATGGAGGATTCGACCATTTACCGGATAACGGAAGCCGAATTACTTAAAGAAATTCCTGTGGTCCGCTGGAAATTAATTGAGCACTGGGAAAAAAGAAGGGACAAAATTCAGAAATCGATTGGTTTTTAAAGCTCTGTTAACAACTCAAAATTCCTCAGATGCTTCTCATCTTTCCCGAGTCATTTCGGCGGCCATTCAGCAGTTTATTTCTGTCCTGCTAAATAAACCAATATTGTTGTCAACCACCTCCCCTGCAATCAGGAGTAGGTTGAATCAGGTTCGCATTTTCTTCCCACTGTTCAGGGGTTTTTGCCCGGATAGAAAGGGCATGAACCGGCCCCTTGAGTTCATCCATGAGAACTTCATTGATTTTCTGATGCCGCTTCACCAGAGACATTCCCTCAAATTCTTCTGAAACGACCGTCACCCGGAAATGGGATTCTGAACCCGGAGGTACGTTGTGTTTGTGGCTTTCGTTTTCCACGTCCAGAAATGCAGGCTGGAATGCGGAAGTTAACTTGGTTTCGATCTGGTTTTCAATCACCGCCATGGCTTATTTCAACTTGAATCGTGGAATGATGATTTTGGATCCTCTGAAAACTCCTTTGGAGCAATCCAGATATTCACAGACAAAGGCAGATTTGGCCCATCAGCTCATCAAAGACTGACGAAGATTCTCAAAAACTTCTAGACTTTCCGGGTTGGCAAGAGCGGAAGTGTTATCGACCTCTTCGCCTTTAATAACCTTAATAACCGCCTTTTCAACTTTTTTGCCACTGATCGTTCGAGGCACATCAGGAATTTCCAGGATGACCTCTGGAACATGCCTGGGAGTCGCATAGGTTCTGATGTTGGTTTTGATTCTGGCAATTAAGTCGGAATTCAGTTCAAAGTTTTCGTGGAGAACCACAAACAACACCACACGGACATCACCCTGCCAGGGTTGCCCCACCACAAGGCTGTCCACGACTTCCTCCATTTCCTCAACAGGCCTGTAGATTTCTCCGGTACCGATACGGACCCCGCCCGGGTTGAGGACCGTATCACTGCGTCCGTAAATGATCACTCCTCCCCTTCCAGTGATTTCAATGAAATCACCATGGGTCCAGACTCCCGGGAAGCGTTCGAAATAGGCTTTTTGATATTTGGCGTCACCCGGATCGTTCCAGAATTTGATCGGCATCGAGGGAAACGGCGCACAACAGACGAGTTCTCCTTTTTCCTCAAGAACTGAATTCCCCTCAGGATCAAAAGCTCGGGTGTCCATGCCGAGGCCTTTGCACTGAAGCTCTCCGGAATACACAGGGAGATTGGGATTTCCTCCCATGAAACATCCGATCAGGTCCGTACCGCCAGCAATCGACATCAATGGAATTCCAGGATGGACTTTTTCATAGAACCATTCGAAGAGGTTTTCCGGCAAGGGGGAACCCGTGGAAAAAAACGCTTTCAGCGAACTAAGATCATGTTCACTGGAGGGATCGTATCCGGATTTTTCAATCGCTCCCAAAAATTTAGGGCTGGTGCCGAAATGGGTGATTTGCTCGTCATCGATCAATTTCCACATCCGATCCATTCCTGGGAAGCCTGGAGATCCGTCGTAGAGGACAAGGCATGCTCCACAGGCGAGTCCACTGATCAACCAGTTCCACATCATCCAGCCGCAGGTAGTGAAGTAAAATAGCCGATCGCCCGGTTTCACATCACCGTGATAGCGCTGTTCGGTGAGGTGTTTCATAAGGGTTCCGCCTGCTCCATGAACAATGGATTTGGGCAGCCCGGTCGTTCCCGAGGAATACATGATGTAGAGAGGGTGATCAAAATCCAACGGGACGTAATCCGGTCGTTCTTCATCACGGTTCAGAAACTCATTCCAATCCACCTCATTCTTTTCAAACGGGATGGAGGAATCCGTGAAGGGCACCACGACCGTTTTCCGGATCGAGGGAATCTGCTTTAAAACCTCCCGAATTTTTTCCAGGCAGGAATGTTCCTTTCCGTTGTAGTAGTAGGCATTGACCGTGATAAGAATTTTCGGTTCGATTTGCCCAAGCCGGTCGTGAATCCCGCTGATGCCAAAATCCGGGGAACAGGACGACCAAACAGCACCCAGCGATGCACTTGCAAGTGCGCCAATCACGGCTTCTGGACAATTGGCAACCACTGCTGCAACCCGGTCTCCCTTCTTTACTCCTGCATCCTTCAATCCTGCCGCGCACCGTGCAACTGCAGTTTTCAACTCCTTGCGGGTCAAAATGGAATTTTTCCCTGTCTCTCCCGTGAATCGAATTGCCTGATCCTCATCCTTTCCTCGTTCCAGCAGATTTTCTGCAAAATTCAGTTGAGAACCCTCAAACCACCGTGTCCCCGGCATCATTGGTGGCCCCATTACCCTTTCATAGGTTCTTGAGTAAATCACTTTTGCATCGGTCCAGACTTCCTCCCAGAATTGCTCCGGTTGTTCAATGGACCAGCGGTGAAGGCTTTCATAATCTCCTTCCTTGAAACCATATTTTGCCGCAGCCTTGTTTCCGAAAAGACTGAGGTTGGTCTTCAACACATTTTTAGGATCAGGAGTCCAAAGGGGTTTGAGTTCATTAGAGGATTTCATCATTTTTTGCCAATTACTGTTTGAAGACCAGTTTGCTGACTTTCACTTCATATCCACCGGCCCAGTTTTCCGGAACAATCTCATCGAGCAGCAATCCAAATTCTTTTGATTCACCAGGCTTTAATGGTTTCGGGTCCATCCATGAAAAACGGTTCACTGGCGAAAACTCATGAAACTTGAGGGTCTCTCCCGAATCGTCCAGGAAAGCCACCTGCAGGGTCGCAATAGAGATGATTTCATCGCCTTCGTTATGGAGGTTTCCAAAAAGTCCTGTGCCTTCCTGATTCCCATAACTGCCAACCCCGATCCTCAAATTTGAGATCTTCACCAGTTCGATGGCTGCGTCGAGCTCTGATTTCTTCTGTTGCTGAATATAGAGCACTGCTCCACTTGCTAAAACCAGGACCAGCCCAATCAGCAGTGGAATCCGAAATTTGGATGGTATCACTTTTGGCTCATCCATACTTCTCGTCTTTGACTTGGAGTGGAAGTAAAAAAACAACAGGCTGGAAAATCATTTTATTTCAGAATAACGTTGAAAAAACCGTCTTGCTGGCAAATCAATATAGTGAATGGTCTCCGGAAAAGTCGAAACTTTTTGCGGAATGAGAGCCGAACAAAACTAAAAAAATATCTGGATAATCAGGTTTTTCATGAAACTCTGTTTCAGTGCAGAGTTGTGGAAAACGGAATCTTAGAGTCTTTTTTTGAGTCAAAAACCTGAATTTATTGATATTAAACACAAAAAAATGTTGTAGTCACTTTCACGGATGGATATAGTTGATTTTTCCAAGTTTTGGGATTTGTCAGAAAATCCTGATCAACAAACTTGCGGTGTGTTGAAAATTCAAGGAATTTTCCTGGAGAGAAACGGTTTGAAAGTCCAGCAACTGCATTTAATCTGGAGACTGGAATGGTAAAAGTTGATATCGTCCGTGCTATACAACTGGAAACAGGACTTCAGTTTGGTGAAGCAGAACAGTTGGTCAACGAGTTGCTGGAAATCATGAAACAGACCCTGGAAAACGGAGAGGATGTTTTGATCACTGGTTTAGGGAAATTTCAACTGCGCCAAAAATCTTCACGTCCGGGCAGAGATCCGAAAAACAAACAGGACTATACTATCTCTGCAAGACAGGTAGTCACCTTTCGTCCCTCCAAAGTCTGGAGAGACGAGATCAACGGGAAGGTTTAAATTTCTGAGAGGATCCGCCAAAAGAAATTCAACTTCGCAAAAAATATTGTAAGATGAATACTTCTTTGGATGATTTGAGATTGAAGCAACCAGGTTAAGAAAAAGCATTTCCCTGAAAGCAGGAAGCATTTAGCAGGAACCCCCACTTCTAGCGAACAGTTGCATCATGGAATTGAAGCAACAGGACGAAAAACTCTTTAAAATTTATACAAGCTGCCTGGTCAGTTCAGAGATGCCTCACACTCTGGATATCGAACAGGTGAAACTCTGCCTGGTTCCGGATGAACAGTTGGCTCAAAGACATCCTTCAGAGTTGGCTTAAAGATTTTATCAAGAAGAATTCCAGGTATCAGCAACAGGATCTTAAACTTTTTGAGGTCATTGAACCCGATTCGATCCTCAGTTTTGAACATTTGGTGATCACCCCAAGAATCACCCAGAATCTCCATGACCTCAACGGAGGGTTATCTGGGAAGGTGATCATGGAAACCATCCGGGGCAAAAGTTATTTCATTTACGAGAGTGCAGATCACAAACTTTTCTACATCAATCCGAATACGCTCATTTCAGGAATTTCAGGCATCGGATTTGAAGTTAATGAAGAACTTTCATCGATTCTTAAGAAAAAGATCAACCTCAAGAAGAACATTCAGCTTTTAGTCAGGAACCAGAACTTTTATTACCAGGCCACCCGAAAAGAGGAGCCCCAACCGATCGGGGTTTCCTTCAGTATTTTAGATAAACCGGTTTCCTTCCTCAGCCGTTTTAATGAAAACAATTCAGATACCGTTTTCAGCACTACGGTTTCTGATGAAATCATAAAAAAAATAAACGATATTCAGAGAAACACTTCCTACAATGAGTTTCAGATCCGCCATAGCGGTGAGGATATCCGGTTAATGCTGCATTCACAGGCTTTAGGAGATTCACTGGAAATCCACCGTTTCCATTGCGGCACCCCGGCATTGGACCGTGAAACGGTGTACCATTTGGAAGACTATCTTTTCAGCACCACAGCCAAATCTTTCTCTCTTCTTAAAAACGGGGTTTTCATCGTGGACCTCCATGATGATTCGTTAGTGATCATCATCTGTAAAACCGAAAAGTTCTGAAACTTTTCGGTCCTGCCAACTTCAACAAATTGATTAAGACGGGATCACAAAGATCGGGCTGCTCCATGCCTGGAATCCATCTTCGGTGGTGACACAAACCCAGAGTGGATTATCCTGGTTGGGTTTGAGGGGAATCTGGAGATGATGTTCGATTTCGCGGTGAGGGTTGATTTCGGGAAGTCTGAAAACACGGATCTGCCTTTCAAGTCCTCCGGCATCAAGGACATGATCTTCGAGATCGATTTGGTTCAACGGTATCCGAAGACTACCGTGATTTGAAGCGAGATCCAGTTCAGCGTTGTCTCCTTCTTCTAGCCAGACATCAAAACCACCAAAATTTCCAGTGGTCACGGCATCCCATTCGACACTCTTTGTTCCGCAGGTTTGCAACCGTTTTTCATGATTCCAGGCGTTAATCTTTTTCATTTTCAGGATTCGGCAATGCCGGAAGTCAGCCCGTCCTTTCCAGGAGGTCTGCCTCTCGACCCGTTCCAGCGGAGCATGGGCCAGGATTTTCAGGCTGAGCATGACTTCATTTTCTCGGGTCTCAACAATATCTCCCATCATCACTTCCCGGACCTTTGAGGTTCTCGGATCCCGATAGGCTTTAGGGTCCTGATGGTAGAAGATGGCTTGTTCCTTAAAGTGGGCCTTCACTTCGAGATGCATCCTGCATCCTGTGGTTCCGTAATGATGGCGAGACCGGAGGCATTCGAAGATTCCATCCCGTGTCAGGTCATTGGTTAGAAAACAGGTTAAACCGCCATAGGCGCCAAATGTCGCGGCTCCAGGATAACTGGCTCCGGGACGGCCTTTATGTCCGTCACTGTTGCAGACCACACCCGAACGATGACCTAAGGGGAATCCATCGGTGAGCAGCCACTCGAAGGTGCCCCAGGCCGAATGGATCTCCATCGCTGTTTCGAGACGGGGATCATGAGCCTGGCTGATGTCCGCATATCTTCCTCCAACATGGGCGTATACGACACAGTCCTCTTCTTGAAGTGCTTCAAAAAGCTTTGATGCAGTTGGGGCATCCGTTTCCAGGTCGGAACGATCGCTTAGCAGGGCGTGGGATGATCTTCGGATTTGCCGTCCTTCATCCCGAAAGAAAACATTGCGGTCGCCGCCCACGGCGGTGTTGCCAGACCATTCATAACCCGGGAATACGACAAATCTTCCATCCTCATGATATTCTTCAGTGAGTTGGTTCAGGTATTTCCAGAATGCATTGTTGACTTGGAAATCATTGGCCTGATGGCTGGTCACATCCAGAAAGGATTTGTTCCGGGCAAAATCAAAATACTGTCGTGATGTGGTGAGGCCGATGGTTTCGCCGCTTTGGCCATGGAGGTCGCCCCAATATCCGGAGAACCCTTCTTCTTGGATCAGCAACGGACCGGCTTCGGCAAGGACTTTTTCTTCCTCACTCTTGACCAGAATCCGTACCACCCCGGGCTTTTCAACTACTAATCCTTCAAGGACCAGAGATTTCTTTCCAAGCGGATAGGAAACGGTTTCAGGAAGTCCCTGGACAGGATGACTGCTTTCCAGGAAAAGGGTTTCACAGGCACGGTCGGTGGGATTTCCCCAAAGATCCTCGGCTTTCAAGCCTAGGCGAAAAGGTTCCCCGATTCTTCTCAGAGAAGGCAGAACCGCTTTCCATTCATGCACTTCTCCGGGAACAATGGAAATGTGCGGAGTCTCCGGAAGAGGAAAATAGTGTCCAACCGCGCAGACATCGGCCAATACCTTGAATTCGAAACCCGGTTCGCAGAAAGTCTGGAGTTTCATCCCCGGGGAGCCACCTGAACGATCGCCGAAGATGATGGTGATCGTGTCACCCTCACTGAGATAACCACCATGAAGTTTCAC